>NZ_QWKZ01000001.1 GCF_003574085.1 Meiothermus luteus
CAATACAATATTGTCGTCAGGAGGTAAAAATGGAAAAGGTTTTTGTCTGTCCAGATCTGCGCACCGGCGAGAAGCTTGCGGAGTTGCTCTACCTGGGCTTCAAAGCAGGTGGACTCGTCGAATGGGAAGGAGACCAGGGTTGGCTCAAGCCCGCCTATAGGATCACTTTCCGCAGTGAAGCCCTTCAACGGGGTTTTGTGGAGTTTGTGAGGGCTCTCTTCCCTTCGGTCGTCATCCTCGACTAACCCTTCCGTCCTTCTTTGCCTTCCGAGGATAATCCTTTTCCTTGGGAGGTTCTTTTTTTGCACAGAGTGTACCCTAGCGCAGCAGGCGCGGATCGAGGAAGAGCGGCTGGGGTTCGCCGGTGCGCACCTCCCTCATCGCGGGGTGGCGGGGGTTGAGCAGCAGGTTGAACTCCACCGGCACCACCGCCGAGGGAACCCGCAGGGCCAGCGAGCGCAGGCTCAGGGCCCACTCGAGACCCAGAGCCTGGGTGGACTCGGGGTAGGGCTCGGGCAACTGCCGCCAGTCGGGGGGCAGTTCGCTCAGCTCCTCGACGTGGGGATCGGGGATCTCCACCTCGATGGCTGCGAACGCGGTCAGGTGAGCCCGGTCGTCCACGTGAACCAGCACCTCCAGGATGCCGGTGGAGAGGTGTTCGGCCAGGTACACCACCGGGACCCCGAGGCGGTTCCAGCGTCCGGGGCTCTTGGCTGCCCCTTCCCCGGTGAAGGCGGTGTGGGCGTAGCTGCGCGAGGCGATGCGCCAGGCCCTCACGTCACCAGGCCGTCCTCCAGGCGGCCCAGGAGGTGCTCCACCGCCTGGGAGCCAGGTTCAGTGTCCAGGTACGCGAGGGGGCTCGAGCCGTGCAGGAACACCTTGGGGCTGTTCATCCAGGAGGCCGCCAGCTGGGGCGAGCCGAAGAGCTCCTCGGCACGGCGCAGCAGGTAGATCACCCGGTACAGGCGGTTGGACTGCTCCCGGTTCAGGCGTCCCAGGCCCTTGTAGCGGTGGAGGCTGCTCCTGGGGATGCCCGCTGCCTCCAGCACCTCCTGCTGATCCAGACCGTAGCGCCGGGCCACCTCGGGGATGAGTTCCACCGGCAGCCCCTCCCGGACGCTCGCCACGTCAGTGGGTGAGCCGTCGAAGCGGAGGGGGAGCACTGTTCCCATATGGGACATTATGGCGTTCCACCTTGAACAAGTCAACGCTCCAGCCCCAGCCTCCTCGCCGCCCGCAGGGTGCGGGGGGCCTGGGAGAGATCGGCCTCGAGGTAGTCCCGCCCCCGGCGGAAGCGGGCGTCTTCCCCGTAGCGCTTCGCCAGCACCCGGAAGTAGTCCGCGCTGAAGTGCAGGAAGGCGGTGGCCGCCTCCCCATCGAAAGACAACCAACCCGTAAGTCCTGACTGCGCGGCGCACAGGCAGGTCGTAGACCCCATGGCTGAAGCCAGGGGCTTGGAGCCCGTCTATGACGAGGCCAAGCGATGGAGCCCATGGACAAGGCGCTGATGTCGCTACGTTGCGAACAGGTTCAAGACCCACTCCGGGGTGCTTCCCCAGCCCCGGACCCTGGCAGTCCCGGTTGCAGACAAGCTTTGGGGTGTGCGCGAAACGGATCGGGACGTGCACCGGTTCGCAACATGGCCGAGGGGAGCGGTACGGGAGCGTCCGCCCATATCCGTCACCAGCCCCGTAAGGGGTCCCGAAAGGGAAGGAGAAAACATGGTTTTCGTGCTGGACAAAAGAAAAAAGCCGCTCATGCCTTGCAGCGAGAAGCGTGCTCGGTTCCTGCTCACCCGAGGCCGGGCGTTTGTAGTTCTACCTATATTGTTAAGAGTCCCGAGTCATCTAAATTCGAGGCTATGCTGGAAGTTAACCGCCGATGCAACAGCATCGAAGAGCTCAGGCATGACCCTGAGCTTCTTGATAGTCCAGTCGGTCGTGTTTTTCCGGGCGTGAATCATTCACTCCGGGCGGTTCGCCCCGACCTACCCCCAACTTCAGCAGATATCGTGATTATTGGAGGCGGGATTATTGGCAGCGGCATAGCCTGCCACCTCTGGCACGTACCCAGCCTGCGGCGCCGGATGATCCTGCTGGAGAAACACTCCTTCCTCGCTGGGCAGTTCTTCCAGGCCATGAACGCCACCGGGCAAAGGGTCATGCGCAGCCCCTACGAGCACCACATCGCCCCGGACGGCGACATGCAGATGCTAGACTTCGCTCGTCTTCACCTCGACCAGTTGACGTCGCTCGAGCGCGAGCAGGTCTGGCTGGGCCTCTCGGGCCAGCGCGCCGTAGTCCCGCTCGACGTGTTCATCGGCCACTCGACCCACATGATCGGGGTACATCAGCTCCGCAAGATCGCCTACCGCGCGCGGGTAATCTCGGTTAGACCTGACCCGGGGCGGGACGGATATCTGATCGCTACCGCCGAGGGGCCGGTCATCCGGGCCAAGACAGTCATCCTGGCAGCGGGCAACCGCGAGGCTGTGTGGCCGCAGGTTTTCTCGGAGGCTGCCCGCCGCTATCCCGCGCAGGTGTGTTCGGTATACGCGAAGCCAGCGCTCAACCCGGGCCAGACGATCGCCGTCGTCGGTAGTGGGCTCAGCGCGGCCCACACCATCCTCCGGGCGCTCGAGGCCGGAGCACGGCCCGTGTGGATCCTACGCCGCGAGGAGCGTTACCGGTGTGCCGATTTCGACACGGCTTATTTCCGAACGGAGGGTATTGCGCGGTTCCGGCGGCTGCCTAGCCTGGCCCGGAAGGTCGGTACGTTGCTGGAGGAATCCCGTGGCAGCATCATGCTGGAGTTCCTGCCGCGGCTGGGCAGCCTAGAAGAAGCGGGCGTCTTACGGGTTCACCGTCATGCCACGGTGTTGGCTGTCCGAGCATCAGCCAGCGGCCGCCTCGAACTCAACCTGTCATCGGGCGCCGATGAGCATGTGGACTTGGTGATTTTGGCGACCGGCCTATCCCCTGACACGCAGCTTCTGCCGGATGAGGTCGAGCTCCTCGCCGATCGTTACCCGGTCCTGGAGGACGGCACGCTTGAGGTCAGCGGCCACCCAGGCCTCTTCGCAGCCGGGCCACTGGCCTCTTTGACGCTTGGTCCCGCCGCCAAGAACGTGGATGGGGCTAGGCTGGCCGCACAAGTGATCATCCCGGCACTCATTGAAAAATTCAGTGGCAGCCGTCCAGCTTCCTTCACGGTTCGGGGGAATTTCGCCGTCAGTTTCCCGCTGAAGGCAGGTGTGCGATGACCCAGCACCGGTCAGGCGCTTACTACCTCCCCGAGGAAGAGTTGGAGCGCGCCATGGTACTCATGCGCTACGGAACGTCCGAGCTCCACGCGGTCTTCGGGCTCTGCCACGTCGCCCAGGATCTGACCGCACAGCTGTGCTGGATCGAACGCGCAAGCCATAGCGAGCGGGCTGCTGAGCTGTTGGAGGATCTGGAGGCAGAGGGGCAGCGCGAGGCCGACAGCCTGATCCAGCTCTTGAAGTCCGCAATCTGTGAGGAATGGGGCTACTGCAGGCGCCGTGTGACGGATGGGCTCGGCGATCCCCGCCGCCTGGTTCAAGAGCTTTCCCGCCTCATTTACAACTACTTATGCTTAGACGAAAAGGGGGTGAGAGCCGTAGATCGATCTTGGGTACTCCTGGCAGCGGTAGTGCTTGCGAGATCAGACTTGGGAAAACTCTGCCGCTGTGCGGGTTGAGAGGAGTTAGGGTCTAGGTTTCCTTGCAGACACGACGGAGGGAAAGATGCTGAGGTCGAAGGACTTGCACATGGCGGCTACCATCGACATGGAGAGCCGCACCATCATGGTCTCAGGGGCGATTGATGTCAACCGGGTCACTATCGTCATGCGGGTGCCGATCCCGGAGCCCGGGGAATACACGCTGGTCAAGGCGGAGACCAACCTGACCGATGAGCCCTGGCTGTGCTGGCAGATCACCCTCGGAGAAGGGGTTTCGCTCCCGCTGCAAAACCCTACGAATCTGCTGCTTTCGCGCCAATTCCGCAAGGCCAAGTACCTGGCGGACCGGGGCGCGATCCTTTTCTGGGATGGCGAGGTCCGTCCGGGCGACGCCATCTTCAAGATGGCGCGGCTGAACATCTCCGGCAACTACATGATCCTGTCGCATAACCGCGGGGGGTTAACCGACGGCATCTTTGACGAAGACGAGGACGAGTCCGACGATACCGGGCTTGAGCAGGACACCCCGCGGATCGACCTGCCCGGGGCCTTGGACCGCTACTACGAGCACATCACGAGGCACGGCTTCGGTGACGATCTGCCCAAGATTGAGGTCGAAACACCGGTAAGGATCGTGCAGCCTGGGGAAATCGACATCCTCTCCTTCACGAACCTCCCCCAAGCCCATTCGGGCGGCATCCGGCCGCGGGAGCGAGCCTGAAGGAGTGCTGGTGCCGTTCAGAGGAGGCCTTATGGCCTCCGCTTTTGTAGGATCAGCCGGCTTATGATTGTCCTGGAGGGGGTTTCCAAACGCTACCGGGTGCTCGAGCCCGGGCGTGGCCTCGGGGGCTTCGTGCGGAGCCTGGTGAAGCCGCGTTACCGGGAAATTACCGCCCTGGACAACATCAGCCTCACCGTCCCGCAGGGGCAGGTGGTCGGCTACATCGGACCCAACGGGGCAGGCAAGTCCACAACCATCAAGATCATCGCGGGGATCGTCCGCCCCTCGGCGGGTCGGGTTGTTGTGGCGGGCCGAGACCCGTTCCGCCAGCGCACCGCCCACCAGCTGGAACTCGGGGTGGTGATGGGCCACCGCACCCGGCTTTTCTGGGACCTGCCGGTGCTGGAGTCGCTCCGCTACCACGCCAAGGTGTATCGCCTCAGCCAGAGTGGATTGGATCAGCGCATCGGTGCCATGGCCCGGCAATTCGGCATCGAGGGGTTGCTCTCGCAGCCGGTACGCCAGCTGAGCCTTGGACAGCGCGTCCGGTGCGACTTGGCCCTCGCCTTCCTCCACCACCCCAGGGTGCTCCTGCTCGATGAGCCTACCATCGGCCTGGACTTCGACAGCAAGGCGTTGCTGCGGTCCGCTATCCGTCAGGTGGCCTCTGATCTACAGACGACCGTCATCCTGACGTCGCACGACTTGGACGATGTTGAAGCCTTGAGCGATCGTATCGTCCTGCTCGACGAGGGCCGAGTCCTCTACGACGGAACCCTCCGACAACTCCGAGCCCAGCACGGCGTACTCCCCGAGCTCCGGCTAAGGCTCGAAGCCGGGGCGGATCAGGTGCGCGCTTGGCTTGAGGGGCTGGGCGGAGTACGGGAGGTCTACACCCACGACGGCTGGGTGTGCGTCGCCCATGAGGGGGGAGGAGCCCCTGCGGCTGTGCTTGCGCGCCTTCTTCCACAAACCCCGGTCAGGGAGATGACCACCCACGAACCCTCGATCGAGGAGGTACTCCGGCGGGTCTACCGGGGAGCAAGGTAGAGATGATCCCTTATACCGCCAACCTCCGTGTCGGATTTCAGCTGGCCCTCGCATACCGTAGAGCGGCCGCGGTCTGGGTCGTCGGAGAGCTGGCGCTCCTGGTGGCATTTTACTTTTTGTGGCGCGCGGTTTTCCTTTCCGTACCCGCAGGGTCATTTGCGGATCGGGACTTCGCTGCTTTCTACTTGTACTTATTGACCGCGCGACTCGCAGCGCGATTCACCGGCGGGCCTGCCTGGGGGTTCTTTGCCCAGCGCGTCCGTGTGGGAACCGTTGTGTACGACTTGGTACAGCCGGTCGAACTGGAGTATGCCCTCCTAGCCCGGTGGTTAGGGCAGAAGGCCGGACAGTTGGTCATGGCGCTGCCGGCCTACGCCACCGCAGCGTTCGTCTCCGGGGCCTGGAGCGCTGGCGAGTGGCGGTTGGGGTGGTTCTTCCTGAGCCTGGTGGTGGGTTTTGCCTGTGCCTACTTTTTCGAGTTCTTGATGAGCCTCTCGGCTTTCTACACTAGCGCGCAGCAGGGGATCAACGAAGCCAAGGCCCTGGTCGTGGCGCTCCTGAGCGGGGCATTTTTCCCCATTGACCTGCTGCCGGATCGCTACGCCCTTCTAGCCAGTCTGCTGCCTTTCCAGGCCTTTATCTACCTTCCTGCGCGCATGCTGCAGCCGTCCATGCCGGAGAGCGAGATCTTCCGCGGACTGGCGGTGCAGCTGTTCTGGCTCCTGGTGCTTGCTGCAAGCTCCCGCTTCCTCCTCGGACGAGTACGCCAGCGGTTCAACGTGCAAGGAGGATAAATGACCCACTACCTCGCCCTCGCGCTGGCCGCCCTGAGGCTGCAATTCGCGACCTGGAAGCAGTACCGGGTGGACTATACCGCTGGCGTGCTCACCGTGCTCCTGGAGCAGGCCCTGACCCTGGTGCTTTTCTCCGTCATCTTCACACACGTGCCGCAAGTCCGCGGCTGGACCTTCCCCGAGATGCTCGTGCTTTACGGGTTGAACCGAATGGCGCTCGGCCTTGCCGACACTCTGGGGGAGAGCCTATGGTGGGTCGGCAGCTACGCCCAGGACGGCAGCCTGCTGCTCTACAAGCTCCGTCCGCTCGGGGTACTCTTCCAGCTCCTCACTGAGCGGATCCACTTCGAGCGGATTTCAGGATGCCTGACCGGGCTGATCCTGGTCCTCCATGGAGCGTCCGCGGCCGGGGTGGAATGGACTGCCGGTAAGGTTGCCACGGTCCTCTTATTTGTTCTCCTGGGCGCGTTCATCTATCTCGGGCTCATGATCCTGGGGGCTGCCGTAGCCATGCGGGTCATCGGCAGTTTGGACGCCATCACGACCTTGTGGAGCTTAACCGAGTTCGCCAAGTACCCGCTTCCCATCTTCGGTCGAACCGGGGCCTTTCTCCTGACGTTCGTCGTCCCGCTGGCGCTGACCGGCTATGTTCCTGCCGCTCTCCTGCTCGACGAGCACACACGCACAGCAGGCACCATCGCCCTTGCCGAGGCTTTGGTCGCTGCCGGCGCGTTCTTCGGCTTGTGCCTGCTGGCGTGGTCGTGGGCCCTCCGCGCTTATGAGGGGACTGGGAACTGAGAGCCAACCTGCGGCGATAGCGGTGGGGGTGCTTAATGGGCATGAGGTATCGCAAGGTCGGTAAGTGGGGCCTTCAGGTCTCCGAGATCGCCCTGGGTGCCTGGGCCAGCTTCGGAGATTGCGTGAAGGATGTGGGCGAGGTCAAGAAGATCGTGTGTCTGGCCTACGAGTCCGGCGTCAACTTCTTCGATAACGCGGACACCTATGCGAACGGATGCGCTGAAGAACTCATGGGCAGCGTGCTCGCCGAGTACCCACGCAGCACCCTCGTCCTCGCCTCGAAGGCGGGATGGCCTGTGTCCGGGTGTCCCAATAGCCAGGGCCTCTCCCGCAAGCACCTGCGCGCCTCTCTGCAGGCCAGCCTTCAAAGGCTACGAACGGATTATCTGGATATCTACTTTGCTCACCGCCACGACCCGGATGTACCCCTCGAGGAGATTGTCACGACCATGAGCGCGTTCGTTGATCAGGGGCTTATCCTCTACTGGGGAACCAGCGAGTGGCCTGTCGCACGGCTGGCGGGTGCATGCGAGTTTGCCAGGGCGAATGGGCTGCATCCACCTATCTGCGAGCAGGTTGACTACTCGATCCTTTACAGGAAGCGGTGGGAAAACACCCTGGCGCCGGAGGCGGAGCCGCTCGGATTGGGCTTGATGGCCACGAGCCCGTTGGCGATGGGGGTGCTCACCGGGAAGTACGACGACGGGATCCCCCCCGGTAGCCGGTTGGCCCGGCATAAGGTGCTGAAGGAAGCTCTGCTGACGCCTCACAACCTCGCTCGTGTGCGGGAATTGGCGGCGGTCGCTGCCGAGCACGGAATGACCCGGGCTCAGCTCGCGCTAGCTTGGGTTTTGCGACGCAAGGAGCTTTCATGCGCCATCGTGGGAGCCACCGGGATAGGGCAGCTTCAGGAAAACCTTGGTGCGGCCGGGGTAGTGCTCGCACCCGAGGCCGTGGCACAGATCGAGCGGATTATAGGTGGCAAAAGCTCAACCGCGAGCACCACTTGACCACCTACTGTCCTTATCGGAGTTGGCGACGGTATGCACGCACGGGACAAACCTCTCCCGATCCTCCGAGCAACTACCCGCCGGGAACGCCTCGAGAGGGCCCGGCACATCGCAGATTGGATCCTGGGCCATTACTCGGACGCGGTTGTGGCCATCGGAATCTATGGGTCCACCGCACGGGGCTCCGACGAGCCCTACTCCGACCTGGAGATGTCGGTCCTCATGCGAAGCTCACCCACCCCCGGCAGGGACGAGCGCTACGTGCAAGGGCTCAAAATCAGCGTCGAATTCCACACCGTGGGGTCGGTCTACCGGCGCCTGCAGCGGGTAGACCTGACCTGGCCCTTGTGCGTAGACCAGTTTGTCTCGGTCTTATCCCTGTACGACCCGGAGGGGCACTGGCCCAAGCTAAAGCTGCTCGTTGATCAGCTGCCGTCCGGATCGTTCGTGCAAGCCATTCGCGAGGGGATCGTGGGGGAATTGTTGGAGAACTTCGCCAAGCTGGAGAATGCCCGAAAACGCGACGACGCCCCTGCAATGCGATGGATCGCCTGGAACCTCGCGTGGGATGTGGCCATGATCTCCGCCCTCATGAACCGGGCATACTTCACCTCTTGGTCGCGCACACCCGACGAGATCCTCCGACTGCCGTCGCTGCTGCCCGCGGTTAAGAGCCTCGTGGAGAAGTTCCGCAACGGCGATCTGCGCAGCGCCAAGGGGCTCCATCGTTGTTGCGAAGCCGCAGTGAGGGGGGTTGTGCAACATGTGGCAACCCTTGGCGTCCACGTCCAAGTCGAACCGTCCCTGGCAGGACCTCCCCGGGAGCAGATCGGGGGAGGTGGGCCCGGATCGAAACGATAAGCGTTGTGGAGGAGGAGGATGGCTAATAAGGACACCCGAACACTCGAGGAAAGGATAGAGGAACTACAGGCGGTGGTGACGAAGCTCTTCGTCCAAATGGATGCCCAGCGTATTGGAGGTCCGGGGAATGCCGGTGCTGCTGATGGCGGCGAGTTGCCGGACTTTGGCCCTTGGATGGACACGACATGTTGCTACGCCAGGGTCATCGCCCTTCGGACCGACCTCCAGGGTCGCTTCCAGTTTGCCACACTTAAACTGCTGCACGACTGCTCTGATGAGCGCCGACCTGCCTGGAGAGAGGGCGCCATCTTCGACCTGCGCAACCCGGCCTGGGAGGCTGAACTGAAGCGAGCCCAGAACTATGACCTGCTGGTTGGTGTAAGGGTTCTTCCGGACGGACGAGTCGTCGGGATCGAACTGGCACGCCCTAACAAGAAACCCCGGGCCTCGACGCCCGGCGTTTCCCAGTTGCGAGCGGAAAGGGCACCAAAAGTGGACAAGGAGGCTCCGTAACTTTAGAAGGTGGTGAAGTCCAGAGCTATGCCCCCAACGGCCCCAGTCCCACCCTTTGACCCCCTGTCGCCGGAGGTCCTTGCCGACCCCTATCCAGCGTACGCGCGCCTGCGTATGTCGGACCCTGTGCACTGGGGGATTCCCCACACGCGCGCCGGAGCGTGGTATGTATTCCGCCACGCCGACATCGCGAGCCTCCTCAGGGATCCGCGGTTGTCGCGACGACGACCGGCTACTGGGAGGGGAGTCCCCTCTGGAAGACCCATTTCCGAGCCATACCGTGGCTTTTTGCGGATGATGGCTCAACAGGTGGGATTTCAGAATACTGTTGGTCACGCTCGTCTGCGGGCGGTGATGGGGCCGCTTTTGTCTCCGCGTGCAGTCGCTGGTGTAGTCCCGCGAGTCGAGTGGGTCGCCCGCAAGCTGCTACAGGACATCGAGGACCAGCATTCCATGGATGTACTCAACGAGTATGCTCTTCCGCTGGTACTCAGGGTGTTGGCGGAATTGCAGGGCGTTCCGGAGAGTTCGTTCGAGGAGTTGCGCGCCTGGATCGGGGTGATCTCCAGTGTGAGCTCTTCCTCTCCCAAGGAAGAGCTTCTAAGAGCCAACCGGGCGGTGGCCGAGTATGGCCAGCTGGTAGAAGGACTCGCGGGGGAGGCTGGGGGGAGCCCCCAGGGAACCGTGCTGGCTGGCATGTTAGCTGCGCGGGAATTAGGACAGGTCAGCCAAACAGAATTCGTCGCGAACCTGCTGGCCTTGCTCGACGCTGGTACCCAGACCACCGCTGACTTCATTACGAACAGCGTGTTGGTACTCTTGAGCCACCAGGACCAGCTCAAGCTTCTCAGGGAGGACCCGCAGTTGCTGGGCTACGCAGTCCAGGAACTCTTGCGCTTCGAAAGCCCAGTGCAGATCGTTGGCCGCTGGGCAACTGAGAGCTTCGTTTTTCAGGGTAAAGGGATCGAGCGGGGCCAAGTCGTGTACCTAGTCCTGGGCTCGGCTAACCGTGATCCCAGCTGGGTGAGCGATCCGGACCGGCTTGACTTAAAAAGGAAGCTGGACCGTACAGCAGCCTTTGGCGGAGGAACCCACTATTGCCTAGGTGCCCCGCTAGCCCGCCTGATAGGGGGAAAAGCTCTAGAGATTCTTCTACAGTGGAAAGGCAGCTTGTCTTTGCAGACCAGCAGGCTTATATGGCGGCCCGCGTTCGGGTTTCGTGGGCTTACTGAGCTGAGGGTATCATGGTAATGGCAGCATGCGTATTTCAGAAGATTCGAGCCACACTTTTCGTCGGAAGCCGAGCCGGTGATTCAGTAACTCACCTTACGCGGCAAAGCTGAGAGACTGTCGTAAAAGTCCGCTATACTTGAAGGGTGGCTTCTACACGGAGATCTTACCCCAGCGACCTGTCGGACGCGGAGTGGGCCATCCTGGAGCCGTTGATCCCCGCCCCCAAGCCCGGTGGCCGACCCGCAAAGGTGCCGAGGAGGGAGATCGTCAGCGCCATACTTTACGTCCTGGAAAACGGCATCAAGTGGCGGGCCATGCCCCATGACTTACCCCACTGGTCTACGGTCTACCACTACTTCCGCAAGTGGCAGAAGGAGGGGGTCTGGGAGCGGGTGGCCCAGGCCCTGGTCCGGTGGGATCGGGAGCGAGAAGGAAGGCAGGCTTGCCCCAGCGCTCTTGTCATGGATAGTCAGTCCGTCAAGACCACGGAAAAAGGGGGCCCCGGGGACACGACGGGGCGAAGAAGGTCAAAGGGAGAAAGCGGCAGAACACGGGGGGCCGTCTCTTGAACGGAAGGGGTGTGGGGCGGCAGTCCCCGACCAGACCGCAGTTCGGTTGGTCGGGGAAGGATAGCCCCGCCAGGACAAAGTCCTGTATACTGTTTTTGTAGGTCGTCCCCGGAACGGGGATGCGCGTAAAGGGAGCCGCAGGCGAGTGTCCTACACACGTTTGAGCCTGTGAGGATGGTCGCGCGAAACTCCAACCAAAGTTGGTTGCGAGTAGTTCATGGCCTTTGTCCACCCGGCCAATGAGCACGACAAGTGGGGTGGGCAGGCGTTGCTTTTGGGGATGGACCTCTCCTTGTGGCCCCGGGTGCGCAAGCTCTTTGTGGACTGGGGCTACCGGGGTTTGCGGGAGGTGGCTAGGGGGCTGGGACTGGAGCTGGAGGTGGTGGCCCGTCCTTACGCGGGGGTGCGGGGGGTCTGGGTGCGGGAGGGGGAGGAGGTGCCGGAGATCCCGCGGGAGGGTGGGTTCAAGCCCCTGCCCAAGCGGTGGGTGGTGGAGCGGACCTTTGCCTGGATGGGGCGAAACCGACGGCTGGGGAAAGATTACGAGTACCCCCCTGAGGTAACGGAAGCCTGGATGTATTTAGGCATGATACGCTTGCTGGTGAAGCGGCTGGCCAGGGCCGCTTAAGCTGGAGGAGGGGACTTTTACAACAGTTTCTGAAATGGCATAGATTGAAAAGGTGAATCCCCAGCCCCTGGATTTGTACACCGATTACTTGTTGAGCAGCTTTGGAGCGGCGACGGCCACAGGATTGTCGCGGATGGTGGATGGAGCCATAAGCCACGACCAGATCACCCGCATGCTGGGGGGAGATTGACAAGGCTCGGTGCAGTTGTGGCGCAAGGTCAAAGCCACGGTGCGAAAGATACAGCGTGAGGAAGGGGTGCTGATTCTGGATGATAGCATTTTGGAGAAACCCTACACGGACGAGAACGATATAGTGGCCTGGCAATAGCAAAGAGCGGATGGTCAAGGGGATCAACTTTGTGAGCCTGTTGTATCACAGCCAGGGGCTGACCTTGCCGGTAGGCTACGTGCTGGTGGAGAAGACGGAAGTCTATGTAGATCAGAAAAGTGGCCAGCGCAAACGCCGCAGCCAGGTGAGCAAGAATGAACACGCCCGCTACCTGCTGCAAACCGCAGTGCATAACCAGATTCCCTTCCAGCACGTGCTCAACGACGTCTGGCTTGCCTCGGCGGCGAACATGCGATTTATCGTGCTGGACATGAAGAAGCACTTTGTGATGCCGCTCAAAAGCAATCGCAAGGTAGCGCCAGGTTATCGGCACCGCCGGTATGCGCTGTGCGCACCCCCTATGAGCCAAGAACAACAGCAAAGGGGTCAATGGACAGGAGTGGAGGGTCTGGACTACCAAGACCCCACCCCCCGGCAGGTATATCTGGAAGGGGTTCCCTTCCCCCTGCTGCGGGTTCGGCAAGTCTTCACCCACGAAGATGGGAGCCAGGGGGTGTTGTATTTGTGTAGCAGCGATACCACCCTGGACTTTGAACGGATGATCGAGCTCTATCAAAAACGATGGGAGATCGAGCGCTTTCATCAATCCATCCGACAAAACGCTGCCCTGGCCAAGTCGCCTACCAAGACCCTGACCACCCAGGCCAACCATTTCTTTGCGGCTATGTGGGCCTTTGTCAAGCTGGAACTCCTCTCCCACCAGACCCAAATCAACTACTTCGCCCTCAAGGCCAAGCTCTATCTGGTTGCCAGTCGGGCTGCTTTTCAGGAACTACAGCAGATCAAAGCTCAACTGACCGCGTAAGGTATACCTTCGTTTGCTACCGCATAGCCCCACCCCAGCCATTCTGAGGAGGACATGACTGCGAACCAGATTGTGGGCTAGGATGAGGAGGTTTATCCGGGCTACGAGGCCCCCGAAGCTCTTGCTCTCTACTTGGCGAAGCCGGAAAGACCTGACCAGGACGCCAAAGCGCACCTCTATCCAGTTTCTCCCCATCCACTCCCTCCACCTAGCGGAACCCCCGGTCCCCCAGGACCGGGCCCAAGCCCGAATCTTCCACCCGGCCCCGGGCCCAGATCTCCCCGGTGTTGCCCGGCAGGACGCCCCAGCGCACGGGGTATGAAAACCTATGCTGGGGTAGGAAGCAGGCGTGCGCCCGAGGATGTGCTAAAGCTGATGGGGAAGATTGCCCGGCGGCTGGCGGAGCGGGGCTGGGCGCTGCGAACGGGTGGGGCAGAAGGGGCTGACCGGGCGTTTGAGCGGGGGGCCCGTGCGGGCGGTGGAGCAGTTGAGGTGTTTCTGCCGTGGCCGGGATACAACGGCTACCGGGAAGGGGCGCTGAAAGCCCCGAGCCCGGAGGCGGTGCGGCTGGCGGCAGCATTGCATCCGGCCTGGGGGCGTCTGTCACCGGCGGTACAGCGGTTGATGGCCCGGAACTCCCACCAGATCTTGGGGCTCGACCTGAACGACCCGGTGGCCTTCGTCCTCTGCTGGACACCGGACGGGGCCGAGTCGGAGCAAGAATGCGGGCCGGAAACTGGTGGCACGGGGCAGGCGATCCGGCTGGCCTCGAGGTGGGGCGTGCCCGTGGTCAACCTCAAAAGAGAGGACGCGTTGGAGAAGATAGCTCGGCTGGTCAAGGGTTGAACCAGGGGGCGGCAGGAGCCGCCCCCCTCCGGTGGGCATGAAAACGCTAGCGATCACCATCGGGGTCTTCAGGAATCAGGTCTATGCCTACCGGCTGCGCCAGGCCGAGGAGCGGGTGCGCCTCGAGCTCGGTCTCAAGGGGAGTGGGGGGTGGGACTGGCGGCCCTGGAAGGAAGGGGCGCTGGAAGAGATGCGGATGCTCTACCAGACGCTTCAAAGCTACGACCGGGGGCGGTGGCTGAAGACGGAGTAGGGTTCTTGCCCCCCTTGTTGCTTTTGAGTGGGTAGCGAGGGGGCAAGAACCACACTGTATTGCTCTGCCGTGGTATCCTGTTACCAGGAGGTAACTATGATCAGCACGGCAGTTTGGGCAAACCGTATACAGGCAGCTCTGGGGCGTGAGCCTCGGAGCGTTCAGGAGGCCCTCGAGGGTTTGAGGGTGGTTCTCAAGGAGGACGGGGTGAAGCGGGAGTTCTACCAGGCTGCGCGGGAAAATCAGCGCTTCGAGCGTTTCTCCCGTGACGACAGGGTTGCCCTCATTGTCTGGGCAGCCTTGAAGGAGGCTTTGGAGAAGACCCGACGCCTCGGCCAGAAGACCCCCTCCACGCTGGTCGTTCGTAAGGACGACTCGGTAAAGGAGGAGGTCAAAGGGGTCGTCAAGGCCATCGGCACCTGGAAAGGCCCGGACAAGGTGTACGAGGTGTTCCCGTGGGACACTAAAGTAACCTTGCGGAAGGGGGCGGAGATCAACCACCCCCAGTACGGTAAGGGCTATGTCCAGGAGGTGAGCGACCGCCACGCCCTGGTGCGCTTCAAAGCGGGCCCCAAGAAGCTCGCGTTGAAGGCCGCCAAAGGGATGCTGGTGGACAGGTACGCCCAGGCCCCCGACCGCCGGGTAGCCGACGCGAAGGGCTGGCTCGAGCGGTTCCTCTCTTCCGGGGAGGAGATTCGCAGCTTGAGCCGCCTGGAGCGGGAGGAGGAACTCGGGGGAAACCCCCACTTCTCCGAAGGCCTCATCTCGCAAGAGGTGGTGGAGCGGCTGGAACGCGCAGGCTACCGCATAGACCCCTACAGCCTTGAGGGAGTAGATTCCCTGGTGGACTCCCTCCCCGCCAGGGAAGAGAAGTTCAAGGAGGGTGTCCTGGGGATCACTATCCTCAGAACCCGTGACGGCAAGGCTATCGGCTTCCGCAAGCCCGGCTTGTGGGAGACGAAAGTCGCTCCTGACGCAGGGCAGGAGAGCTTTGCAGCGCTCGTCGAAGCGCAGATGGCCTACACGGCTCTGACGGAGATGCTCCAGGGAGAAGAGGGCTGGTCGGTGAGCGAGGTGCGTCCGCACCTGAGCAAGCTGGCTAAAGCCCTTCAAAAGGCAGATGCCCGGCGGCTCTTTGATCTCTTGCAAGAGGTCGCCGCCCTCCGCTTGCTCAAGGCGGAACTGCATCGCGCCGGATTTGCCCCCGTTAGAGCCGTCGCTTACCGCGACTCGAGCGGGGAAGTTGTGTACACCGCTCCGGTGTACTAAGGTAAGCGTCCTTTTTGCCTCTCAGGGAAAGTCCTTTTCTCTGAGGGGTTCCTTTTTGGAGGGAATATGAAGGTAGTCTGGCGTCGCAGGTTTCCCTGGCACGAGCAGGCCTGGTGTGATGTGGATGTGTACCGGCTGGGGTTGCACGTCCTGGTGGTTCTGCGGGATCAGAACGATCACGAGGGTACCAGCGTGACCAACGCCCTCGAGATCGTGGCCCGGCGGGTGCGCGAGCAGATACTGGCCCCCGAGGGGCTGGAGGGCCTCGAGGTGCACTGGGTGGAGTGGAGCCGCACCGACGGGGTAGCCAGCGTAGTCTCGTTCGCGGATGAGGAGTGCTTCGAGGGCCCCCAGTGGCAGTACCTCCACCCGGCAGAGTTCCAGAAGATCCTGGCCGCCTTCGAGGCCCCGGACCAGCTCGAGGCGTGGATCCGGGAGGGGGCGCTTGACCTGAAAGGGTGGGAGGAGTCCAGAGGAGAGCCCCGCAGCCGGGGCAACTGAGGCGTTTGTTCCGCTGTGAAGGGGCGAACCAGGGGGCGGCCAAAGCCGCCCCTTTTCTTTGAGCGAGGAGGTAGCTATGAAAGCCGACGCGCTTATGGAAAGCATCAAGGGCTGGGTGGAGCAGCTCGCCGCTGAACTCCAGGAGGGGCAGACCCAGGGGTTCCTGGCCTTCCTGGAAAAAGCGGGCCGCTTCCACCGCTACAGCGCGAGAAACGTCCTGCTCATCCACCAGCAGCGCCCGGAGGCCACCCTGGTGGCGGGAATGAAGCGCTGGAACGAACTGGGGCGGCGCGTGAGGAAGGGCGAGCGGGGCATCGCCATCCTCGCGCCGAGCCTGAAGCGGGTGGAGGTGGTGGACGAGGAAACCCAGGAGGTGCGGGAAGAGCGGAAGCTAGTGGGCTTCCACACCACCTACGTCTTCGACATCGCGCAAACCGAAGGCGAGCCGCTAAAGCCCCAGACAGAGGAGATCCCCCAGGGGCCCGCGCTGTACGCCCGGCTCAAGGTGGTCTGCCCGGTGGGGGTGCAGGAGGGATTGCTCCCCGGCGGGGCGCTGGGCAAGACCAACGGGAAGCGGATCGTGCTGGCGGCGGATCAGGGCTACACCAGCAAGGCCGAAACACTCCTGCACGAGTGGGCCCACACCCTGCTGCACTTTGGGGGAATGAACCTGCCCCGGGAGGTGGAAGAACTCGAGGCCGAGGCGGTGGCCTACGCCGTGGGGCGGGAGCTCGGGCTGCCGATGAGCACCAGCCGGGACTACATCCTGCACTGGCGAGGAACAGTTGAGGCGCTCGAGGCCTCCCTCGAGCGCCTCCAGGAGGTTGCTCGTCAGATTCTCTCTGCTATAAAGAGCAGACTAGAAGCAGCCGCCTAAAACCAGAACCAGGGGGCCTCCCGCCGCCGGAGGCGGCGGTGCCCCCTTCCTTCTTCTGAGGAGATAGTTATGAAAGAGATCGTTCTGTTGCTGTTGACCCGAAAAGGTCTAGCCCGCTGCAAAGTTGTGCTTGCGGAGGGGAAGACCATTATCCTGTCCACTCCAGCAGGCAGGGTGGGGTTCCCCCGCTGGGCGCTCATCCCGGAAGGGGCCCATTACCGGGTCTCGTGCCGCTATGAGATCGATCCCCAACAGGAAAGCCGCCTTGAGTCGGCTCTAGGACTATAAGCATGATGCCGACATTGAGCCTCGAGCGGTGGGCCCGGTTGGAGGGCCGGGTCTGCTGGGCCGAGGTGAGCGGGGTGATTCATAGAGGTCTGCGGAGCATTACCGGCAGGAAGCCCTCACCACTGAGCGGGAGTGCCGGGCCCTGGTGCAGATGGGGCTGATCAGGGAGCCCGGTGAGCCCAGCCTCGAGGATCGCCCAGGGTCACCCCGACAATGGGTCGGTGCAGGCGGCCCGGCGGGTGCTGGAAAAGCGCAGCCAAAGGATGAACCAGGGGGCGGTACCGCCCCCTTCCTTGTTTGTAAAGGAGGACATATGAACTGGGTAGCTTCAGCAACGGTACTGATAGGCAAAAGAGGGCTTGAACTGCTTAAGCAGCGGTCGGAGGCCCTGAACAAACTGGTGGGCTGGGAAGCCCAGGGTGAGGTGGTGCCCGGTGGCTACGTGCGGCTGCACCTGCCGGGCTGCCCGGAGGGGTCTGTGTGGTGGATCGCAGAGCTGCTCGAGGCCTTCGTGATGGAAGTGGGGCCGGACTCGGGCGGGCCCGGAGTGGGAGGGGCCTTCCTGGATGGATGGTATACCTACGAGGTGATGCCGTTCAACTTCACGCGGCTGGCCGAGGTCTATGACCGCTGGAAGGCCCAGCACCCGGCTTTCGACGACCCGGAAGAGGGCCTCGAGGCGGTAGAGGCGATTCTCGAGCAAGCCCAGCGGGACTAAACAGGCGGAGAACCAGGGGGCGGCTTCTGCCGCCCCTTTTTGCATGGGCGAGGTGATTGCAATGGGCAAACACAAGGCTTTGAAGCATCTAGCGCGGGGCCATGAGTTGGGCATGGGGCGCAGCACCCAAACCCACGGCGATAAGCGGCAGAAGCGTTTACGCACCCGTTCGGCTCGTCTGCGGGCGGCCTTACGGGACGAGTAAGAGCCAGGGGGCGGCCTCCCGCCGCCGGAGGCGGCGGCGCCGCCCCGCTTCTTTGGATGAGGTGATTATGCAGATCGAACTCAGCGAAAAAGAAGTCAAGGCCTTGCTGGAACTCCTCAAAGAGCACCTGCACTACGGATGGATAGAGCAGGACGGTGAGTTTGAGGTGATCTCGAGCGGGCAAGTCTCGGCCACGCTCAGGGAGCTTTACCGGCGCCTCAAAGGGGGTCAGGCCAAAGCGGCCTAGCACCAGGGGGCCATCCGGCCCCTTCCTTCTTCTGAGGAGGGCTTTATGCCGATTGACTTAGAGGGCGAACGCAAGCGGGCGGTGCGGGCGCTGGACAACCTGCTGTGGCGCATCCAGGAGGCGGAGCGCGACCTCGAGCGGGCCCAGGCGCGGGTGGAAGGCCTCTTCCCCATGCGAGTAGTGTGGAAGAAGAAAACCTGTGGGAAGAACGGTTGCCGCTGCACTCGAGGGGCGCTACACGGGCCGTACCCGTACCTGATCGAGCACCGCGATGGAAAGAAGGTGGAGCACTACCTGGGCAAGGGGTGGAGCCCACCCGAGGGGATGATCGCCCCTGAGCGCTACCACGCCCTGATGCGGGAGTTCAGGGAAAAGCGGGAGCGGGCGGAGCGGCTGATGGATCGGCTGTATCGGGTGGTGGAGATGATGCGGGGCTGGTAGCTTTCTTGCCCCCTTGTGCAGTATCCAGGTGTGTCGAGGGGCAAGAAACCTCCCTTCTGAAATCCGATAAGGTGAGTTATAGCAAGCATGGGTTGCCTAGAAAGCAGCGGAGCGTACCCACGCTAGCGTATCTGACCGCTGGCGTAGTTACCGCGAGGATAGAGAAGGGAGCTCTGCTCAGGGCTGCCTTACACGCTCAAAACGCTTGTCCAGTTCTTTGAAAACGAATTCGATCAGGTCAGTGTAACTACCGCTGCCGGTCACGTAAGTCACCCCTCCGGCGCTATACAGGGTGAACACGGCACGAAAGACAACCCGCCCGAATAAAAACGTGGAACCTACGTTCTGCGCGTTGTCAAGTTGATAGACGACCTCTCCAGGTCTGACAGAGAGAAGCCGCAGGACTGCCAGGTCGCGGTTATAAGGGTGATTGGGGGCGACCTCTAAAATCGCTCGCTGAACCTCGTCCTGTGCCGCCTTGTAGACAACCGGTTTACCAGCATCGGAAGGAGCAGGAGCACAAGCCGATAAGATCGCTACCAGGAAAACAATAAAAAAAGCCTTTTGCATAGTCTACCTCTACCCTGTTATCTTTCTATTATATCGGCAGCGAACGCAATAGAAAAAACCTGCCTGTTCTAACTGCCGAACACCCCACACCCCTACTGCCACACCGAGAGACAAAAACGGGGGTTCCAGGAGAACTACCCCCCTCCATAAGGGCTACCGACCCTGAACCGATCCTCATTCCGATAAAGGGCCATCCGGCCTTTTTGCTGCTGTAAGAACCTGATAGGAAAGGAGAAAACATGCTGTTGGTAAAGGTGCAAGTAGATGAGCCGCAGTACGTGCTGGTACAGCATGGTCGGGTGGTTGCAAGCTGGTTTGCCTTCACCATGTGGGGCAGCATGGTGAAGCGGCTGCTCGAGCAACTCGACTTCCGGGTGGAAGAGGTGGATGCCACAGCGATGGTAAGGTCTTTTGGTGAGTTGGGGGACGAGTACAACCCCGAGTGGGAAATCCCCGCGCTGATACAGAAAGTCCTGGAAGAGTTTGGCGTAGAAGCCCTTAGACGACCGCTCGAGCGCGACCAGGCCATGCACTTGTGGGAGAAGGCCAGGGTTCTGGGCGGGCTGTTTCTCCCTAAAAACGTACACCTAATCCCGGAATGAGAGAGTTCTGAAAAAACGTCCCACTTACCCCCTCCTGACCCTCGGGAGGGGGCGGTTTGTTGTTCAAGAAAAATGCGTACTTACCCTTCTAAGTGCGCTTTTTGGAGGTGAACATGCGTAGAATCAACGATCCCCTGGTACTCAGAGACTACCTCTCGCGGCTGTCCAGCGAGCCCATGACCCCGGCTCAGGCCCGGCTGCTGCTGGCCTCGAGGGGCGTTCGGGCTCAGCAGAAAGCGCTTGAGGCGGCTTTGCGGATGATGGCGGCCCCTGCTGTAGCGCCGGTAAAAACCCGGCGGGTACGGCTCAAGCCGCTGGACGACCTGCCTTTGACCCCGGAGGAGCGGGCGATCATGGAGCGGTTGAGGAGGGAGCGGGCCTGATCGGGGTGCTGTGGGGAGGGCAGAACCAGGGGGCGCCGCCTGGCGGCGCCCCACTTATTTGGATGAGGTGACTGAAATGCGTGAGGAACTCTGTCCTGAGTGCCAGGGGGATGGTTACGTGACGGTGGCCTGCGACTACTACAGCGCGAGCTACGGCTACTACCTGCAAGACGAGCGGCCCGTGCCCTGCCGGATGTGCGGCGGGAGCGGGTACGTGGAGGTGATGGAGGCGGAAGTAGCGGAGGAAGCGGCCTAGACAAGGGGGAGATATGGAAAAGCTAAAGCACTTTCTAACCCTGTTCGATAGACGCTCGACCCTGATGGTGCAGGCCGATGGACACCGCTACGCCCTGATGGGCGAGCGGGAGTTAGACAAAGGTCGCCTGCTCTACGCCCGCTGGAAGGCCGGAGAGGCCCAGGGGCCGGTGGTGGCGGTGGACGCTTCGCTTTTCAAAGCGGCCATCCAGCGCAGCGCCCAGGTCTCTCTGAACGGGAAGGTCTGGGTGGGCGAGGTGGGCCTCGAGTACCGCGAGGTGGAGTTTGCCATGCCCACCATTGAGCCCCAGGTCTGGGTCAGCCGCAAGGAGTTGCTGGCGAGCCTCGAGGCGGTCTACGAAGCCACCAGCACCGACCCCACGCGGGCCGTCTTTCAAGGGGCCCAGTTCGAGTTCAGCCCCACCCGCCTGAAGCTGGTAGCGAGCGACGGCTACGTGCTGGCCGAGCGCACCATCCCAGCGCGGGGGGTCTTAGAGGGCAGGGCGGTGATCCACCGCGAGGGGCTGGCATTGATGATGAAGGCTTTGAAGGGGGTGGAGGAGTTCGAGGTGGGCCTGGGCTTGAAGGAGGGCGAGCTGGGACTCAAAGCAGGGGGGCTCGAGATGAGCTTCACCCGCATAGAGGGCGAGTACCCCGATTACGAGCGGGTGATTCCCAAGCCCGAGGAGTGGCAGAGCACCATCGAGGTCTACGTACCGGCCCTGGTAGAGGCGCTGGAGGCGCTGCGCCCGCTGTTTTCGCGTTCAAGCAACCAGCGGGTGGACGTGCAAGCGGAAGAAGGGGTGATCCACCTCGAGGTGGACAACGAGCACGGCCAGGCGCACCGAAGGGTACCCTGTGTGGTACAGGGGGTGATGAGCTTCGCCATCAACGGGCAGTTGTTCCTCGAGCGCATCCAGCCCGTGAAGGGAACCGGAAAGCTACACTTCGTTGACCCTAAAAAGCCCGTGCTCATCGAGGGTGGAAGCTACCGGGGGGTCGTCGTGCCCTTGCGGGTATAGCACCAGGGGGCCATCCGGCCCCCTTTTTGACTGTGGGAGGTCTATATGAAAAAAACCCTGAAGTTTCCCCGCATAGAGCTTTCCTACCTGGACAAGGCCCCCGACCACGGGCAACCGGAGCTTGCGGTGGTTTTTCCCCAGCGCAAAAGGAACCGCATCGTCCCTGTAGCGGTAGGGGAACAGGCCACCCAGCTTTGGAAGCACCCCCTGAGCGAAGAGGAGTTCCTGGCCCTGGTGGATCATGCCACGGAAGAGAAGCTGGTATCGGCTTGAAGCCCATCGGTTGCGGGAGGTGCTCGAGCGGCTCTCGCTGAAAGACGGGCTTTTGCTCTGGGAGGCCCTGGGGGAAGACCCTGGGGCCTTTCCTTTAGGGAACCCCGAGGCCCGGCGGCAGGCGATGCACCGGATAAAGCGTGACAGAGTGTCACAGGGAATCGCAGGAAACCCCGTGACAAAATGTCACACGCCTTTGCGTGCTGGAGAGAGAAAACCCCTTGCGAAAAGAGAGAAACCACGTGACAAAGTGTCACAGGAAAACAAGCGAAACAAAGCAGGCTCTCGCTACCCCGACCCTGCCGGGTCGCTGGCCCAGGAGCTAGGGGGCTGGCGGGCGGGGCTTTTGTACCGGGCCCGCAAGGAGCAGAACGCGCTGATCCAGCGGTTAGCCCAGCAGCACAAGGAGAGCCTGCTGGAGCTGCTGAACCTGGTGGAGTCCCTGCCACTAGCCAAGCGCGTCCCCACCACCCTGGCCTGGTTGGAGGAGTTCGCCAGCGAGATCGAGCGGTTAGGGGACGAGGCCGTGCGGCAGGTGCTGCTCGAGGTGAGGAAGAAGGCCCCCGACCAGCCGCTCTTGTACGCCCGGCGGGTGCTGGCGGGGCGGGGAAAGAAGGAGGAGAAGACATGGACAGCGACCGGCGAGCAGTTCTGAACCTTGCCCCTGTGCTCGAGGCCCTACGCTCCAAAGGGGGGCAAGAAGTGGCCCACGACCCCAGCCTACCCCCCTGCCCTTTGTGCGGCGCGGCGGCCCTGGCCGGGTACACCTTCGAGCGGCCCAGCCAGATCGAGCACGACTGCGACTGTGGCTACCTCGAGCCCGCCCAGTACCAGACCGCCTTGCTCGCCTCATGGCGGCTGTGGAAGGCCCCGCAGTTTTTGCGGGCTGATCTTGCGGGCTACCCCCGCTACCGGGAGTATCTGGAGCGCCCCCTGGAGGCCCACAGCGGCAACAAGGCCGCCATCGAAGCGGCCCGGCGCTACCAGGGGGGCTTGCTGTACCTCTACGGCCCGCCGGGGGTGGGCAAAACCCATCTGGCCCTCAGAATCGCGGCCCGGCTGGTGGCCGAAGGACGGTTCGTGCGTTTCAGGAGCGAACTCGACTTCCTGGCCGAGGAGCGGCTGGCAGCGGCGGGAGAGGGAACCTTGCCCCAGTATGAGCGCCTGGTGCTCGACGACGGGGGCAAGACAAGGCTCACCCCCTTCACCTTAGAACGCCTCTACGCCCTGGTGGAGCGCTCGAGCGCGGGCGGGTGCGACCTCATCATCACCTCCAACCTGTCCCCCGAAGCCTACGCCGCCCGGTTAGGCGAGGTGGGTGAGGCGGTGCTGTCGCGCATCCAGGGCGGGGTGGTGGTGGAAGTGCAGGGGCCAGACAGAAGGGCCAGGGGGCCTTCGGCCCCACCTGGTGGGGTATGAATCTACAAGAAGTGGTCGCGTTGACGGCGGGCGGGGTCTTTATCATCTTTGGCGGCTTCGCCCTGCTGGTGGCGCTGGTGGAGGAGGTGATTTTTCGATGGAAGAGAAAGTGAACATCCTGCAAAAAGCCCAGGAACGGGTCAGCCCGGAAGCCGCCCGGCTGCTAGAGGAGCGGGCGCGGAAGGGCCTCGAGACCTACGGCATGACCCTGGACGAAAATCAGGCCCCTCTGGAGGAACGCCTGCAGCACGCGCTGGAAGAAGCCCTCGATCTACTCCAGTACCTGGAGTGGGCCAGGGAGGTCGCGCCGGAGGGGTTGGAGGCGCAGCTGGACGAGCTATGTGTGTTCGCCGCTGAGATAGCCAACGTCCTGGCCCGGATCAACGCGGATGAACCGCCCGACGACCCCGGCGAGTGGGTGGAGTGGCGCGACCTGGAGGGCCCGACCTGCCCACAGAGTTCTAGGCACCAGGGGGCGTCGCCGCCCCCTTTTCTTCTTCTGAGGAGGAACGCTATGAAAAACATCCGCGAACGGATCGAGGGTTTTCTGAGCCGCCTCGAGCGGGCTGAGGCCATCCTGTTAGACGGCCGGCTACACCGGGTGGAGGATCACAACAGTTGACGTTTAGCGTACATTACTTTACATTATAGCCTATTATGGATTTGCTTCTCCTCACCGCCCAGCAGGTGGGAGAGCGCTATGGCCTCCACCGCAACACCCTGTACGCCTGGGAGCAGCAGGGGCTCCTGCATCCCGTCCGCACCCCCGGGGGTCGCAGGCGGTACCGCAGGGACGAGATCGAGCGGCTTCTCACCCTGGAGTCCCTGCCGGTCCAGGCCGAGTCCAGGCCCCGCACCGTGCTGTACGCCCGGGTGAGCACCCGGAAACAGGAACCCTTCCTCCAGGCCCAGGTAGCCCGTCTGGAGGCCTTCGCCAGGGAGCAAGGCTGGGACTGCGAGGTGGTGGCCGAGGTGGCCAGCGGGGTCAACGAGAACCGCCGGGGACTTCTCAAGGTGCTGAACCGGGCCAGGAGGGGTGAGCTGGACCGGGTGGTGGTGGAGTACGAGGACCGCCTGGCCCGTTTCGGGCTCGGGTACCTGCGCGCTTTCCTGCAAGCTTTTGGCGTGGAGCTGGTAGTCCTCAACGGCAAAGAGAGGAAGGAGCTCGGAGAGGAGCTGGCCGAGGACCTGGTGGCTATCGTGGCCAGCTTCGCCGCCCGGATCTACGGGAAGGGGGATTCTGGTGAGGAGACGGGGCAAGGCTGAGGGTTACCAGGGCGTCCAGGCCCGGCTGGTCTTCCCTGAGCGGGAGGACGAGAAGGCGGTTCTGGATCTGATGCGCCGCTTCTCTGCGGCGAAGCGGTTCGCCTACAACCGGCTTTTAGAGGGCAGGACCCGGGAGGAGCTCAAGCGTCAGGACGGGCCCCTCTGCCCCCGCTTCCGCCTCAACACCCGCTACGCCGACGAGGCGATTGAGAAGGCCCAGGGCGTGCTGGACTCCGCCCGGGAGCTCGGAAAAGACCCCTGCAAGGTGGTCTTCGGAGGGAGGAAGCTTTTTGAGCAGCTAAAGCGCCAGCACCTCTCAGGCAAAGATTGGAAGCGCCTGAAAAGGGAGTGGAAGGAGAAGCGCCAGGGCCTGCTCTATGCCCGGGGCGACGGGAGCAAGGGGGGCAACCTCAACCTCCGGCTGCTGGTGAGGGCAGGAGCCCTCTGGCTCCGGGTGAACCTGGGGGACGGAACTTACGCCCAGGCCCTGGTGAGGACGGGCCACCCTAACTTGGATAAGCTCCTGGAGCGGGTTCACGTGGGGCTTCCCTACAACGTGGGGCTCTCCCTGAGGGAGGGACAGGTCCAGGCCCACTTCACCTGGCCCGAGGAGCTTCCCCCTCCCACCCACACCAAGGAGAACGGGATGCTGGGGATAGACGTGAACGCCGACCCCTACCACCTCGCTCTCGCCGTGGTCTCTCCTGAGGGGAACCTCGCCCGCTACCTGACCCTTCCCCTGGAAGAGGTGGACTTCGCCCCCAACAAGGGAGCTAAGGAACTCCTCCTCTGGAAGGTCGCCCACCAGGTGGTGGCCCTGGCGGAGGAGCACGGGGTAGCCGTCGCCACCGAGCGGCTCAAACACCTCCGCAAGACCCATAGGGGGGACGGCTCAGGCCGGGCCTTCCGCCGCAGGCAGCACCGCTTCGCTTACCGCTCCCTCTTGCAGAAGATTCACGCCCTGGCCCGAAAGCGGGGTGTAGAAGTCTTAGAGGTCAATCCGCAGGACACCTCCAGCATCGGGATGCTGAAGTACGCCCCCTTGCTCTCCCTCTCCAAAGACATCGCGGCGGCCTATGTGATCGGCCGGAGAGCCCTGGGCTTCACCGAAAAGCTCCCCAAGGGCTACGGGGCCCTTCTCCGGGACGAGGGCTTCCTCGCCCAGGCCGAGGGGTTCCACCAGACCCGCCTCCGGGAGCTCCAGAAGCTCAAAGAAACTGAGAGGAACCCCTACCTCAAGCGCAAGCTTTCCCGGGAGATGGGAAAAGCCAGGCGCTCCCTGAACCTCGTCCAAAGCCTTCGGGGCTCGCCAGGGAGCCGGAGTGGGTCAACCGAGGGAAGGAACCCTTCCGGCATCAATCCCTGGCGGGTCCTGAGGGTAGGCCTTTTCCTTCCGTTCCTCGGGCGCGAGGTGCCGCGAGACCTCTCGCCCCTCAAGCCCTTCCTCCATGGACTGTGGGAGCGGTGGAAAACGAGCCCAGGTCCTCATCCTGGTGGGGGGCCGGAGTGCGCTAATGTGCACTTTTGCTGACCAGGGGATGCCGCACACCTACGTGGTGCGGGGAAGCCAGAACTACCTGGTGGATTTGGAGAAGGAGACCTGCACCTGCCCCGACCACGCCAGGGGGCACACCTGCAAGCACCTGCTGGCGGCGGTGCTGCTGGAGCGGGGGGAGAAGAAGGCAGTTCAGAGAATGAATGAAGCCGTCAAAGCCGCGTGAGTATACTGGAGACATGGTACTGACCGAGCGGGTGCCCCTGGCCGAGAACGAGGCGGGCGACCTCTACGTAGAGGGTAGCCGGGTCTTCCTGGAAGACTTGGTAGACCTCTACCGCCAGGGGTACTCCCCGGAGGAGATGGCCCTGGCCTACCCGGGCCTGGCCCTGGCTGACCTCTACGCGGTGCTGGCTTACGTCCTGCGCCACCCGGCGGAGGTGGAAGCGTACCTAAAGCGGCAGGGGGTGCGGGCCAGGGAAGCGGAAGAGAAGACCCGGAGTTACCGCTCCAGCGACCTGCGTAAGCGCCTGGAGGAACGCAGGGAATGAAGCTCCTGCTGGACGAGAATCTGGAGGCCGCCATCCTGCGCGGCCTCCTTCGTCTCTCTCCTGGCCTCGACGTGGTGCGGGTGGTGGATGTGGGTCTTGCGGGCGCACCCGATCAGGCGGTGCTGGCCTGGGCCGCCGAGCAGGGTCGGGTGGTGGTCTCCAGGGACAGGGCCACCATGAGCCTGGAAGCGGCCCGGCGGATAGAGTCCGGGGAGCCCATGCCCGGACTGCTGCTCATCCGGCGCAGGGCGAGCGTTGGAGAAGTCCTTCGCGCGTTGGAGTTGATCCTGGCGTGTGCTCAGGAGGGCGAGCTCGAGGGGGTCATCGAATACATCCCCTTCTGAGAAGGGAAAAGAGCACCAGGGGGTGGCTTCGGCCACCCCCTCACTTTTTTTGAAAGGAGGCAAATATGCCAGATCATGTTACAAAGTTAGACCCTTTAGCCATCCTAACCAAACCCCTTACTGCTGACGAGATCGAGTGGAAGATCACCTCTCGCAAGGACGGGCAAACCAGTTTGGCTCCGTATACCGACGCTAGAGCAGTAATGACACGCCTTGATCTAGCCTTCGGGCCTTTTGGCTGGCAGGTGCGCTATACCCCGGCCCAGGTGGGCAACGAGTACGGGGTTATCGCTGCTATTGCAATCAAGCACCCCGAGACCGGCGAGTGGGTGGAGAAGCAAGATGGCGCGGGACCGACGGATATAGAGCCTTTCAAGGGAGGGGTTTCGGGTGCGCTCAAGAGGGCCGCTACCGTTTGGGGTATTGGCAGAGAGCTCTACGCCTACCCCCGGGTGGTTGTGGAGGGCGAGCACAAGTACATCCCCTTCAAAGTTTTGAATCGCCTTAAGGGGTTGCCTAAAGCCATCGCGGAGGGCAAGCCGCTGCCCGAGGTCATCCGACTCAACGCGGAGGGGGAGAGCGTGCGGAAGGGGGGATAGTCATCCTCCAGGCACCCGTGGTTAACATTTAAGGTCTAATTTTTAGTAAAAATTATTGACATAAATTAACATCCATCGTATCCTTTGAAAAGAGGTGAAGACCTATGGCAGGTAAGCGCACCAGCCCTTCAATGGCGACTAAGGCCGCAAAGGCATTGGATGATGGGCGGACTGGTCGGGTGACTAAATCTCTGGCCGCAAGCGTTCTGGCGCAAACTGGTGACAACAGCAAGACCAGCGCTAAGATCGCCTCCCTGGCCTCGGAGGTGCTAAGCAACCCGAAGTCCAGCGAAATCGCCAAGAGTCTGGCCGCATCGGCATTGTCCCAGTCCGAGTGAGACCCCCGCACGCCCTGCATCCTTACTGCGAGTAGGTCGGTGACTACCGACCGTCTCTTGGCGTTAGTAGGGGCAGGTCATGTCTATGGTGAACGTCAGCTACATTCAGCCACTCCGCGAACAGCAGGGGCTTAGCCAGACCGATCTGGGTAACAGGGTCGGGGTGACCCGGCAGACCATCGCGGTCTGGGAGAAGGGGGAGCGCATGCCTTCCATTGGGCAGTTGGCTGCCATCGCCCAGGCCCTGGGCGTGCCGCTCGAGGTTTTCTTTGAACAAAACGTGGAGGAGCCGAACCTGTTGTTCAGGGCCGATCAAGCAGGAGTTCTTACCCCCGCCATCCGGGCCCTGGTGCTCAAGCGGGCGCTGGCTTATGCCGAGATCGAGCGGGCGCTCGGTGAGGTAGCCGTGTCGCCACCCCAGATGCCGGTAGAGGTTTACGATCCGCATGCGGTGGAGCGCTACGCGGGTGAGGTGCGGGACTTCCTCGGGGTGGAACACGCCCCCTTGGGGGACGTGATCGCCCGGCTCGAGGATCGCGGGCTGAAGGTCCTCCTCACCCCACTGCCAGCCCACGTGAGCGGGTTCTCGGCCTACACCGAGTCGCTGGGGGCGGTCATCGTCATCAACGAAAAGCACCCGGTCGAGCGGCAGTTCTTCACCGCTCTGCACGAGTTAGCCCACCTCATCTGCCATCGCCAAGACTTCCTGCACCCCGAGAAGACGGTGGCTTCAGGACTGAGGGAGAAACTCGCTAACCACCTGGCCGGGGCGGTGCTGCTGCCGCGTGAGGTGATTGAGCGAGAACTCCACGCCTTCCGGAACCACTGGATTCCCGAGGCCATGCTGCTTGACCTCAAGCTGCGCTACAGCGTTAGCATGCGAACCGTCCTGATTCGTGCCGAACAGGTCGGCATCATTTCCCGTAAGCAATCTGGTCAACAAATTGGTATATTGAACAGGAGATTTGGAAAGGACAAGGAGCCGCTCGAACTACGGCGCGAGTTCTATAACCCAGACTGGAAGGATGAACAGAGCCAGGGGCTGCCCAAGTCCCGGCTCGAGCGGTTGGTGTTCCAGGCTCTAAGCCTCGGTGTCGTGAGCGCCTCTCGGGCTGCGGAAGTGCTGGGGGTTCCGATTGAATATATCCGCAAGCGGGCCGCCCTCTGGTCGTCGAACGGCGGAAGTGCCCTCTAGCAGCTCCGATGATCCTGCTCTCCGACGCCAACATCCTCATTGATTTCGCCAAGGTTGGAGGTCTGAACGCCTTGGTGAAGCTGGGAACCCTCGAGGTGCTTGATGTCGTGCTGGCCGAGGTAAATGACCTGTCTGAGCTCCAGGTAAGTGCGTTGGGCGTGCGGGTTGTACAGGTTCAGGAGACATGGCTTCCGGCGGCGAAGGCCCTGAAGAAGGCAGGGTTGTCGCTGGCCGATGCCCTGTGCCTCCATTACTCCCTCACCAACGGCCATACGCTCCTCTCCAACGATGGGCGGTTGCGCAGGGCTTGTGCGGAGAACCAAGTTGCCGTTCACGGCAGCCTCTGGGCGGTGCTCGAGCTCCATCGCCGAGCGATTTGCCCGCCTGATGTGCTGTGCGGCTGGCTGTCTCGCTGGGAGAATGAACTGGAAGCCCGCCTACCTGCCGGCGAACTGGCACGGGTGCGTCAGGATTTGGGGTGTACTGGGCTATGGTGATCCGCTTAGCCCCAAAGAGAGAGGAATTCCTCGATAGGCAGGAACCCCAAGCCTGCAGTGATGTTCTCGCCACCTGCACGGACTTGACTACATAAAAGGAGGCAAGAAATCCCGAAGAAGCGTCCAGGATTGCTGCTCTGCCAAATTCAGCTGCAGCAACCGTGGTCTTTTGCTCGTTATGATTGATGTGACATATGGCACATCCTTTGGAACACCTCGAGGGCTATCAGAAGTTCCGCGTGTTGCTGAGCGAGCTATTCCAGCTTGACCTGGCCGACCTTGATTTTGGCCTCTACCGGCTGCTGAAACAGCGCCGTAGAGCTATCGAGGACTACTTTGCCAAAGAACTACCTGAGCGCTTGTATAACCACATCCACGCCTTGAGCCAGCAGGCCAAAGCTGATCTCGAGGCTGAGCTCAAAGCAGCGACGGATAAGCTCAGGCAACTGACACCCAATGCCATCGAGCCTGACGGTACCCTGACCCCCATTGCCGATACCCTGGCCCAGGCCGGTGGGCAGATTGGTAACCTGATTGATCGGATTCGCCAGATTCGTAGCATCCTAGGCGAACAGGTACTCGCAGAGAACCAGGTCAACGACGTGCTCCTGCTCGTTCATGATTTTTTTCGCCGCTACTACGACGAGGGTGACTTCATCCCCCAGCCGCGCTTTTCTTACGGTGAGGGTTATGCCATTGAGTCATACGGGGATCGCGGCTTAGCGCCGCTACCCCAGGACTTCCCCGGTGCGGTCTACCGTGGTGAGGATGTGTACTTCCACTGGCCTACCCGTGGGATGCACTATGCCAAGAGCGACACCTACCTGAAAAACTACAGCTTCAGGGTAGAAACCCAGGGCCTCGAGCCCCAAACCTTTACGGTGCAGTTCGTCCTGGCCCATGTAGAAGCCGTCAGGGATAACAACCGGGCTTCCCGCTACTTCTTCCCCAAGCCTGAGGTAAAGCTCGAGGGCCATACCCTGACCATCCCCTTTGACTACCGAAGCAAGAGGGAAGGCGACCCCGCCAATCAGGAGAAGATCCTCGAGGCCGCCCTACCCGCCGTGCTGGCCACCATCCCCGATCCCGACCTTCGGGCGGCCTTGGAGAACACCGGCGACAACGGCAGGAACCTGCTTTACCGCCGGGCCCGCCACTATAGTGCCCTGGGCAGCAAGGACTTCTTCATCCACCCCCACCTCGAGGACTTCCTTCAGGCCGAGCTGGACTACTTTACCAAATCGCAGGCCCTGCGCCAGGCCGAGTTGGACGACGACCATGTGCTGCGTCGCCGCCTGGCCACCCTCAAAGCCTTCAGGGGGATCACCCAGGATCTGATCCGCTTCCTGGGCCAGCTCGAGCGCATCCAGACCCAGCTTTTCGAGAAAAAGCGTCTGGTCTACCGCACGGACTACATCGTGCCTATTCGCCACATCCCCCAGAGCCTGTGGCCGGAGATTCTGGCAAACGAGGCGCAAATCCGGTACTGGCGGGACGAGATGGGCCTCGCCGAGATCAACCAGCAAATCCTTGAGACCCACCCCTCCCTGCCGGTCTTTACCGGCAACTTCAACCCCGGCTTTGCCCGGAAGCTGCTGGCGGCCCTGAGCGAGCACTGGGATCTGGACGAGGCTACTGACGGGGTCCTGGTACACGCGGAAAACTATGGCGCCCTCCGCACCCTGGAAGCCCGCTGGCGTGAGCAGGTCAAGGTGGTCTACATTGATCCCCCTTACAATACGAAGTCCTCGGAAATCCCCTATAAGAATGGCTTCAAGCACGCCACCTTCGCTACTCTCATCGAAGGACGAGTGCGCCCCGCTCGCGACTTCCTGAGAAAAGACGGGGTGATGCTGGTAAGCATTGACCTCGAGGAGCGCACTGTCTTAGAGCACGTGCTACAGGACACCTTTGGTCGTTGGAACCAGGTGGAAGAACTCATCTGGGCAATGAACACTACCAACAGCCAGGTACCCACTTACTCCACCAACCACGAGTACATTCTGGTCTGGGCGAAGCATTTGCCCACTGTGGCCGCTGATCCTAAGATGTTCCGCGAGCCCAAGCCCGGCTACGAGGAGGTAATGGCCCTCATCGAGGAACTCAACCCCAGCTATCCATCCCTGACTGAGGTGGAAAGGGCCCTGAAAGAGCTTTATGAGCAACATAAGGCCGAGTACCGCAGGCAGGTGGAAGCCCAGGGCCTCTCCTGGAAGGAGGAGAAGAAAAACGACCCCTGGAAGGGGATATACCCCTATAACCGGGCCGAGTACCGGGACGCCCAAGGCCGCCTGGTTCCCGAGGCGGAGGCAAAGGCTCGGGGGGCTAAGTTGTGGGTGTGGCGGGAGGATAATATTTCCATGCCTGCAGGAAAACAGTCTCCCAACACAAGGGATCCCAACAGTCCTAACTACCGCTTCTACCAACCCCCTCATCCCATAACGGGCAAGCCCGTGCCCCACCCCAAGAGCGGCTGGAAATTCCCCTACGAGGCCAGGGATGAGGAGGAGGGCCGCTCCTTCAAAGAGCTGGACGCAGATGGGCGCATCGTCTGGGGCGAGGACGAGCGCAAGGTGCCCCAGATCAAGCGCTTTCTCCACGAGGTGGAGACCAACGTGGGCAAGAGCGTCATCGTGGACTACAGCGACGGCGAGAAGGAGACCTCGGCCCTCTTCGGGCGCTCAGGGGTCTTCTTCGCCCCCAAGCCCACCAGCCTGATGGTGCGCCTGCTCCAGCAGACCACCTGGGGGAGGGACTGGGTGCTGGACTACTTCGGAGGCTCCGGCACCACCGCCCACGCGGTCATCCGGCTCAACCGGGAGGACGGAGGCCGACGCAGGTTCATCCTGGTAGAGATGGGCGACCACTTCGACAGCGTGGTGCTGCGGCGGGTGCAGAAGGTGATGTACGCGCCGGTATGGAAGGACGGCAAACCCAAACCGGAGCCCGTGGTGGGCGGCAAACTCCACCAGCCGAGTTTGGAGAGCGAGGGTGGGATGAGCCCCCTACCCCAGTGGATGGAACGCTCACCCCGCCTGGTCAAGGTGCTGCGCTTGGAGAGCTACGAGGACGCCCTGTTCAACCTACAAACCGAGCCTTCCCCGCGCGAGACAGCCTATGCCGAAAACCTGAGCGCGGTGGAGCGGCCCCACGAGTTCTTGACCCGTGAGAATGCCTATCTCCTCTCCTACTTTGCCGAGGTCGTACAAGACGGGAATCCCACGCTGCTACGACCCATGCTGAATGGAGAGGCGCTTACCGAATGGCACTATCCTGCAGCCATCCGGATCAAGCGGCCCGAAAAGGGAGGCTACCGGGAAGAGGAAGTGGATTGGCTGGAAACAGCCGCGCTTTGGCTGGGGCTCAGAATCCGCAAGTATGCGGAGATGGAAGCGAACGGGCATCTCTACAGGGTCATGTACGCTACCTCGCTCGATGAGGCACAACCGGTTGCTCTGATCTTGCGCGAGCGCAAGCCCGACCTTGACTTACATGCGGAGCGGGTCTGGCTGGAACAGACTTTTCCCGGCCACCGGGTGATCCTCAATGCACCCCCGATAGCTGCCTTTGAAGCGCTAGAGGAGGTACTTCTGGACGCCATGATGGAGGGGTCGAAGTGAGCCTGGATGCTCATCTGGTGCTGGCTCGCTTTTTCCTGAGCAAGTTGCGGGTCAGCAACATCAACCAATTGCGGAGCTGGCAGGCCCTGGAGGACACCCAGGCCACCGGGGCGCAAACGGTGTTCTTCAACGCGGCCTTGGGCATGGCCACCCCGGATTTGGCCCAGCGGCTCCCCCTCTATGACGCCAACCTGCGCGAGTACGAGAGTCGCCTGGCCCGCCGTCGTAAAGAGTTCGCGGGGTTTAAGTATTTCCAGTACATTGCTCTTCTAGCCTCGGAGTACCACCTGGATCAGCTGACGGGCGATCCTGAGAAATACGTGGATGAGCTCAATGAATTTCAGGCTGCGGATCTACACCGCGCCCAGTTCACACTGCCCGACCTGCGCCGCCTGGCCTTTTACCTGGCCACAGGTGCAGGTAAAACCCTGCTCCTTCATGTGCATTACTGGCAGCTGTTGCACTACTTTAAAGCCGGAAGCAAAAAAGAGGCCCTGACCCCTGAGGCTGGGTTTGGGAACATCCTCTTGCTAACTCCTAACGCGGGTTTGGCCGAACAACACCGCCAAGACCTTGAAAGAAGCGGCATCCCGGCTCGCTACCTGACCGAGGTCAAGCACAACCCCAGCAGCGTGTTACCCGGTACGGTGCTGGTGGTGGATATGCCCAAGCTCCGCGACAAACGCGCTAAGGACGAGACAGAGACTGAAGGGCTCTACTACCCCATCCTGGGACAGGCCAACCTGGTCTTTGCCGATGAGGGTCATAAGGGCACCGCCTCCCTGGACAAGGGCTGGCGTCAAATCCGTGAGTGGTTGAGCGAAAAGGGAATGCTCCTGGAGTACAGCGCTACCTTTGCCCAGGTCTTGAAGAGTGGAGAGATGTTAAGGGAGTACGGCAAGCGGATTCTTGCCGACTACCAGTACCGCTACTTCTACCAGGATCAGTATGGCAAGGATTTTCAGTCTATAGAAGCCAACCCTGGTGACCTCAACCCCACCGCTGAGGAGGAAGCCGCGTTAATGGGGGGCTTGCTCCTCTACTACGTGCAGCTACGGCATTACCTGAGCCTGGGGAACCGGGCCCGCGAGTACAACTTGGAAAAGCCGCTTTGGACGTTCGTGGGCCACACCGTCATCAAGAGCAGCAAGGGCAAGGAGGGCGAGTTAGAGGAAGACGCCGAGACCTTAGCCGACGTGGCCAAGGTGGTGCGCTTCCTCAAGCGCTTGACGGACGATCCTCAGTGGGCCCAGGGCTTGATGGCGGGTGCAGTGACCAGCGTAGAGTTCATCGGCAACTCCAACCCTTTTGCAGCCCATCTGACCGAGCTACAAACGCAGGCTCCGCGCCAGCTCTACTACGAGGTGCTGGAGACGGTGATGCTAGGGCGCGGAGCCCTGGAGCTTCACCTGATGCCCGCTCAGGGCGAGATTGGCCTGAAGACCTCAGGAGCCAGAGAGTACTTCGGGGTCATCAACATCGGGGACACCGCGGGTTTCAAGAAGCAGCTTGAGCAGAATCTGAAGCTGGCCGTAGGGGAAAACCCGCTTTATGGTTACAGCCTCTTTCAGCAGATCAACCAGCCCAACAGCCCCATTCAAGTGCTCATAGGCTCCAGAAAGTTCGTAGAGGGCTGGAGTAGCTGGCGGGTCTCTACCATGACCCTGCTCAACATCGGGAAGAACCAGGGGCCCCTCATTATTCAGCTCTTTGGCCGGGGGGTGCGGCTGTTGGGGCAGAACCACTCGCTCAAGCGCTCAGGGAAGCATGAGGTTAAACGACTGGAGACCCTGTACGTGCTGGGTCTCAACGCCAATTACATAAAGCGTTTTCTGGAAACCATCCAATCTGAGGACATCAACCTGGAGCGGATACAGTTAGAACTCCAAATCAACCAATCGGCACTCGCCAAACCCCTACCCCTGCCCCGGCTGCCTGAGAATTTCGTCTTTGAGTCGCGCACCCTGGTTTTTGAACCTGATAACATCACTAAGCCCAGCGTCACTTTGGCAGCCAGGATCAGCGTGCTGGAAAACCAGGAGCTGGTAAGCCAGACCGCAGGCCAGCGCCAACCCTTGGAGCCCAAGCATTTAGCCATGCTGGACTGGGTGAGTTTGCGGCAGAAACTGCTGATCTACGCCAGGGCCGAGCGCATTGGCAATCTGAGCTTTTCCACTAAAAAGTTACAGCAGGTCTTGCAGCAGGGCTGGTACAGCCTGGTTGCTTCCGAGAGTGACTTAGCGAGTCCCAAGGCCCTCGAACAAGCCGTGCTGGCCATCCTTCGCAAATACCTGAGCGAATACTATAGGCGCGAGCTCAACGATGCCCAGGCCAGAGAAATTCTGCCTGGCAAACTACAACAGGAGGACCTCGAGACTCACTACGAGGTAACGGTCCCCGCAAGCTCGCCCATCATACTGGCCGAGATCAAAGCTCTGGCTGATAATCTGAAGCTTTGGCAGAGTGAGCAGGTCGCGCCTATACCGCGCCTGTATATTGACCCAAACATAAAGCTCGAGGCAGTGTATCAGCCGCTAGTCTACGAGACGAAAAATACCTCTTTGCCCAAAGGTGTGCAGGTCAAACCGGCCCCTCTGGAAGAAAGCGAACACAACTTTATTCAGTCCCTGCAACGCTTCTGGCAAGTCCACTATGCTGAGGCCGAGTTTGCATCACTCAAGCTCTACCTAATGCGAAATGCTTCAAAAAAGGGTTTGGGCTTCCACAATAAAACTGGCTTCTACCCTGACTTTATCCTCTGGATTGAGCATGAGCAGACTGGCGGCTGGCGTGTAGTGTTTGTAGAGCCCCACGGCATGGAGCGAGAGGACATCGAAAATCACCCCAAGCTCGAGGTATTTACCCGACTGCTGCCCCAGCTCAGCGCGCGGCGTGAGTTCCAAGAGGCCAGGATTAAGCTGGACGGTTATATGCTTACTCCGACCCCAGCTTCCAGAATACCTGGCAATGAAAGCTACAACCCCGATTGGGATCGCATGGCGAAGGAAACCCACTTATTGGTGGGAGAACGCGGGGATGAGGCCAATATTCGAACAATCATCCTTGGAAAGCGACAGAACTAATCCCCTCTGAACACCCGTCGGTAGCTTTCTCCCACCTGCTCCAGCGAACTCTCGGCGTAGATCTGGGTGGTCTTGAGGTCCCGGTGCCCCAAAAACTTCTGCAGCTGCTCCAGGGGCATCCCCCGGTCGAGGAGAATCTGCGCCACCGAGTGCCTGAGCAGGTGGGGGTAGACCCGCTTCTCGATGCCCGCCTCCTGCGCGGCCCGCCGGATGAGCTTCTGGATGGCCCGGGGGGAGTAGCGCTCATGGCGGTTGGACTCGAAGAGGTAGCCCCGGGTGCGCCCCGCCAGGTGAACCCGCAGCTCCTGGGCCAGGGCGGGCAGGATCGGGACATACCGCACCGAGTCCTTCTTGGCCTTGTGGACGTAGAGGTGGGGGGCCTCCCCGTCGAGGTGGACATCCTGGGCCCGCAAAAAGACGAACTCCGAGACCCGGACTCCGGTGTAGAAGAGGGTCTTGAGCATCAGGCCGTAGACCGGCTTCCTGGGGTGGAGGCGGTAGGCGGCCTCGAGCAGGCGCTCGACCTCCTCGCGGCTGAGCCGCTCCACCACCCGACGCCGGGCAGGGGGCGGCTCGAGCGCCAGCAGCCGGCGCACCCGCTCGACCACGTACCTGCTCTGGTCATAGCTCAGGTGGGCCTTGCGCCAGAGCCAGGCGGTCTCACGGATAACCCCCTCGAGTTCAGAGTTCGCTTTCGTTTTCTTACCGCGCACTTCGACCAGCTTGAGGGGGGTTGCGCTCTCCATGACCCCCTCAGTCTAGCCGGAAAAGTTCGCTGTATGAGTATTGTGCGAAATCTTGCTCGCTCGCCGATCTTGAAAAAGGCACATCTGGGTACAAGCTTTTGCTAGGCAGAGTTGCAGGATCACATCAGCGAGATTCAGCAAAGATTGGTCTAGCCACCACCCTTGACCCCAGGTGGTTCTTGCACGTATTCTCAGAGAAAATACTTGTAACCTTACAGGTATAGGGATGCCATGCAACTCTCCAGGGGCCAACAGAAGGTAGTCCAGCAGATGTCCGCGCTGAAGCGGAAACTCGGGCGCATGCCCAGTGTGCCCGAGCTCAGTGCCGCGCTGGGCTACTCCTACCAGGCCTTGCGGCAGCACCTAACTGCGCTGGAGCGCAAGGGGCTGCTGGAGGTCATCTCGCGCGGCCAGGGTCGCACTTCCGAGATCATCCTCACCCCGCAAGGAAAGTTGCTTTTGGGTCAGGGCATCCCTGTTCTGGGCTACATCGCAGCAGGGCCGATGGCCCCGGCTGTGCAGCAGCAACTGGGCCTGCTGGAGCTGCCGGGCAGCCCCGACACCTTCGCCCTGGTGGTGGATGGCGATTCGATGGCTGACTTCTTTCTGGCTGGGGATGTGGTGGTGGTGCACAGGGTGGCCCGCCCCCCCCGCCGCCGGGAGATCTGCGCGGTCATCGACAGCGAGACCGGCCGGGCCAGCCTCAAGTATGTAACCCTTCAGGGGGATATAGCTTTGCTCGAGCCCCACAACCCCGACTATCCCAGCCTGGAGCTACCGGCCCGCGAGCTACGCCTCCTGGGCGTGTTTGAATACATGTTGCGTGGCAAAAGCCCCGAGCAACTGCTCTCTACCCTGGGGGTGGTTATGTAACCCTTTCCTAGCCCACGACTCGAGGGCGCGTTCAGCCTGCCAGCCATTTCGCGCCCTCCCCCATAGCATCCAGGGCAATGCTCCGGAGCGGTCTTCTATTGGTCTTGTCAGTATAGCAGAAATCCCCCATGCCCCAAAGCCGTTCTCATCGTCCAGAGCTCGATCATCACCCCTATACCGAAGGGGTCGCGGCCCTGCTGTTCGACCCCTGGCCGCTGTATGTGGCCCGCTGCCTGAACCCTGGGCTGCCCGAAGAACCCGTAGCGGTCACACTAGGGGATCGGGTGGTTGCGGCCACCCCCGCGGTGCGCAAAGCGGGGGTAAACCTGGGGATGCGGGGTTCGGTCGCTTTGGCCAGGCTGGCCGGGCTACGCCTGATTCGACTGGAAACCCCAATGCTGCACGCTACCTGGGAGGTGCTGCTGGAGGAGATGCCAGCCTTCAGTCCCTGGGTCGAGCTCCTCAGTCCTGGACGGTTGCTGTTGCGGGTAGACATGGCAGCGGCCCGGGTGCTGGCAGAAGTGTACAGGGTAAGGGTTGGTTTCGCCCGGTACCGCGAGGTCGCCCTGCTGGCCGCACTGTCCGCCCGCCCAGGCCGGGTTCGGACAGTCCCACCGGGCGAAGAGAAAAGCCGGACGGATCGGCTGCCGCTCTACCTGCTCAAGGGGCTGGGCCTGGGGGCGCGCTCCCTGGAATGGCTCGCGCAGCTGGGGCAGCACACCCTGGGCGACCTGCGGCAATGGAGCAAAGCGCAGCTGGAGCGCACGCTGCCGGAGTACGGGGCCCTCGAGCGCTACCTGTTGGGCCCCTGGAGTTCCCAGGTAAACCGTGCCCGGCTTCCTGAAACCATGCGGGTAGAACACCCCTTTGCCGAGGCCGCCCTCGAGCCCAGGGAGTTCGAGCCGGTACTGAAGCACCTGGCCGCGCAGCTATCCCGTGCGCTCCAGGGCAAAGGCAAAGCTGCTTTCCGGCTAAAGGTGCTCGCAACGGCCTGCGGCAATCTGCATTCTGCGGCCCGCCAGAGCAAAGTTCCACTCCAGCAGGCCGACCCCATCTACCGCCTGGCCCGCCTGACCCTGGAAGACACCGGCGCCCTGGGGCTACCCCTCGAGCAGATCTCCCTCGAGCTCTCGAGCCTGCGCCGCCCTGGGGTTCAGGGGGCCCTGTGGGAAAGCCGCCCGCAAAGCCTGGCTATCCAGGCGGTGGCCGAGCAGTTCCCCTGGACGCTGGTACAGGCGCGGGAGCTCGACCCCTACGCCCTGGCCGCCGATCAGCGCGCGGTCTGGATTCGGCTGCTGGAAGGGGATCCCTGATGCGCCGGGTAGGTCTTGCGGTTACGGTGGAGGCCCACCCCGACGGGCGGCCAGGGGCGGTGGTCTACCGCTACCGGCGGCTAGTGCTGCGCTGGTTGAAGCGCTGGCGCAGCAAGGGACGCTGGTTTCTAGGAGAGGGGCCCCGCGCCTACTGGTGGGTCGAGGTCGAGGGCGGTCTGACCCTGGAGGTCTACCACCAGGAGGGAAGCGGTCTATGGGTGCTCACGCGGATTCTCGACTGAAGCCCGCGGCCCTGCACGTACACTCCTACTTTTCCGAGGGGGGTGGGGTGAGCAGCCCAGCCCGGCTAGCCCGACAGGCCGCCGAACTCGGATACGGGGCGCTGGCCCTGACCGACTGGCTTTCGCTGGCGAGCGTGGTGGAGCTGCACCAGGCCTGCCACAGCCTGGGCCTGCAGGCCCTCACCGGGGCCACCGTGCCGCTCCGGGTACATTCGCAGATCTATCCGGTGGTGCTGCTGGCGGCCTCGCGGCGGGGCTACGGCCACCTCGGCGAACTCATTACCCGAGCCCGGCAGCGGGACACCCCGTGTGTTGAACTCGAGGAACTGCTCGCCCACGCCGAGGACCTGCACCTGCTCAGCGGGGGTCGGGCCGGGCCGGTCAGCCGTCTGCTGGCTGCACGCAAATCGGAGGTTCTGCACCGCCTGCTTTCCACCCTGCGCTCGGCGTTCCCAGACCGGCTATGGGTTCAGCTTTTCCACGAGTTCTACCCCGAGGACGACCGGCGGGTGCGGGCCTTGTGGGCCTTCGCCCGTGAATGCTCCTTACCGGTGGTCGCGGCCCCCGAGGTGCGCTACGCGGTCCAGTCCCTCTACCCGCTGCACGAAGCCCTCACCGCAGCCCGTCTGGGCATCAGCGTCCACACCCCGCACCCCCAGGCAGTCAGAAACGATGCCCAGTACCTGCCCTCCCTGGCCGAGCTGCGCGACCGCTTTCCCTTTCCCGAGGCCCTGGCCAACACCGCCCGGCTGGCCCAGGCCTGTGCCTTCGAACTGCTGCCCGAGCGCCTGGAGACCGCAGTGCCCCTGCTACCGCCCGGGCTCTCGGCCCCGGCCTACCTGCGTCAGCGGTGCTATACCGGCCTGGAGCGGCTATATCCCTCGAGCACGCGGGAGGCTGCGAGGGCCCGACTGGAGTACGAGCTGGGAGTGGTGGAGGAGATGGAGATGGCGGGGTTTTTCCTCCTCGAGGCCGAGATCATGGATTACTGCCGCTCCCACGGCATCCTGGCGGCTGGTCGGGGCAGCGCCGCGGGCAGCCTGGTCTGCTACACCCTGGGCATCTCCCAGGTAGACCCCCTCCAGCACAACCTCCTTTTCGAGCGCTTCCTGCACGCCGGGCGGCGCTCCACCCCCGACGTGGACATTGACCTGGCCTCTCACCGCCGTGACGAGGTGCTGGCCTGGGTCGAGCAGCGCTTCGCTGGGGGGGAGCGCCGCGAGGCCATGACCGCCAACTACATCACCTACCGGTTGCCCTCTGCCTTGCAGGATCTGGGCCGGGCCCTGGATCTGCCCATGCACCAGCGCACCCTGCTCAGCAAACTGCTGGGCCGCGACCACCGCCACCGGCGGCCCCACCAGGCCCGTCGGGCCCAGGCCATCTTCGACGAGGTTCTGGGAAACAGCCCGCTGAAGGAGGTGCTGCTTTGGCTTTTAGAGCAGATCGAGCCGGGCCACGTGCGCCACCTGGCCCCCCATAGCGGCGGGGTGGTGCTCTCTGCCCATCCCCTGACCTATTACTCCCCACTGCAACGAAGCAGCGGGGGGATTTTGCACCTGCAACTCGATAAGGAAGGGGTCGAGCAGATGGGCCTGATCAAATGCGACCTGCTGGGTCTGCGGATGCTGGGCGTGCTGGAACGGGCCCGGGAGGAGGTATATCGCACCGAGGGGGTATGGCTTGATCTGGGTCGTCTGCCCGACGAGGCAGCAGTCTGGGATGCGCTGGAAGCGGGCGATACGCTGATGCTCTTTCAGCTCGAGAGCCCGGCCCAGATGCAGACTTCCCTGCGGGTAAAGCCCCGCAGCCGGGCCGAGCTGGCCCACCAGATTGCCCTCATCCGCCCCGGCCCCATCCAGTTGGGCACCGTGCATCCCTACCTGCGGCGGGCCCAGGGCCTCGAGGCCGAGACGGTGGTGCACCCGGCCTTAGCCCCCATCCTGGGGCCGACCCGGGGGGTTCTGCTGTACCAGGATCAGCAGCTTCGCATCCTGCACGACTGCGCTGGCTATAGCTGGCCCGAGGCCGAGCGACTGCGCAAGAAAATCGCCCGCGCCGAGGGGGAAGAAGAGCTTGAAGAAGAGGCTACCCGATTTGTTCAGGCCGTTGAGCGTACCCTGGGCGCTACCCGCGAACAGGCCCAGGCCATCTGGCAGATGGTGGCCGACTTCCGCGGCTACGGCTTTTGCGCCTCTCACGCCCACGCCTTTGCCCAGCACGCCTACGCCAGCGCCTGGTTGCGGCTGCATTTCCCGGCGGAATACTGGGCCGCCTTCATGACCGAGCGGCCCGGCTTCTGGCCTGCCGATACCCTGCGCCAGATGGCCCACAAGCTGGGGGTGGTGGTGCTGCCCCTGGACATCAACCAGAGCGGCAGGCACTATCGCTGTGAGAAGACCCCCCAGGGTAAAGGGGTGCGCCTCCCCCTCACTGCCGTCCACGGCCTGTCGGAAACCCTGGCGGAAGCGATTCTGTTGGAGCGGCTGGAGCGCCCCTTCGCCTCCCTCGAGGACTTCTATGCCCGGGTGGCCCTGGCGCGCGACGTGTTTATGAACCTGATACGGGCCGGGGCCTTCGAGGCCCTGCTGGATCGGCGCTCTGCGCTGTACCAGGCCCAGGTTCTGTTGCAGACCCACCCAGGAGGGGCACGGCCCTTGCTGGAAGCTCCCCTGCCCCCCACCCCAGCCCTGCCCCCCCTGGAACTCCCCGAGCGCATGGCCTGGGACTACCAGACCAAGGGTTTCTCCGAACTGGCCCTGCACCCGCTGGATCTGATGCGCTCGAGGCTGCTCGAGCTGGGCTGCAAGCCCCTGGTTTCGCTGCAACGCCTGGAAGGAGCCCAGGTGCGCACCGCTGGCCTCTTCAAGTTCTTGCAAAAACCTGAGTCGGCTCGAGGTTTTGCTTTCGTGGTTGTGGAGGACGGGACACAACTGGCCCAGCTCATCGTGACTCCCCAGCTCTGGGAGCGCTGCGGTCGAACGGTGCAAACCGCACAGGTGCTGGTGGTGGAGGGAGTGGTAGAGCGGGCCGGTACTTTGCTGGCCCTCAAGGTAGAGCGGCTCTGGGGCCTTCCCCTGGAGACTACCCCCGCCCCTATCCAGCAAGCCGCGCCCCTGCCTACACTGGAAGTAGGCTCCTGAGCACGGCAGGTATCCTGTATGAGCAAACCCTCCCTTCCTGCTACCTGGCGCTACGTTGAGCGCATCTCCCAGCCGGTGAGCCGGTCGCGTAACCCCTTCTGGCGCACGCTAGGCCCCCACGTCTATTGCCCTATTTGCGAAGAGCGTCTGCGAGCCGAATATGAACGTTTGGTAGAAACGCGAGGTGTCTACATTGACTACCTAACCCCGCTCGTACCAATGCGTCGGGCACCTGTAGAAGCACCGCCCCACTCGGATGAGCATGTGGAGGTGTGGATCGGGGCCTGCTCGTCCTGTGGCCAGGTTGTCTGGTCAGACTGTCCTCCCCTGACCCGAGCCGAGATCGCCGCAGCACGCGAGGAGGAGAGACAGGCACAGCTAGCGCGCCGTGAGGCGGATCGCCTCGAGCGTGCGGAGCAGCGCGCGGCACGCGCACGGGCCAAGGTCTGCAAACGTGAAGGCCACCGGCTGGGTTCACCTGTAATTCTCAGCTTTGCGGTTATGGGCGTTGAGCATGGCCCCGTGCGAGCCTGTGAGCGCTGCGGTCAAATGGTTGCTGCTTCCGAGTTGAGGGCTATCGATGTGCTGCTGGAGGAGCACGAGTAGTGTGGTACACTTGGCGCATAAACAACCGCGGTGGGCTTGGGTTCCCAATACCGCACGCGACTCCCTTGCGTCCAAGCGCAGAGGGATCCCTCTTTAAGCGAATCACTGCATCACCAGGGGAGCCCTCGAGTTCTTAGAACTGCATGTTGGGGGGTTAAGTATGTGCGGCAGGCTGGTCAACACGCTCACGCGGGATGACTACCGCACCTATTTCGACCTCGAGGCCCCCGATTTCGAGTCCACCTACAACGCAGCCCCCACCCACCAACTGCCGGTGGTGCGTATGCGGCAGGCGCAGCGCGAACTGGTTCTGATGCGCTGGGGATTTCCCGGTCGGGAGGCTGCGGTGCTGTTCAATGCACGCAGTGAAACGGTGGCGCAGAAGCCCAGCTTCCGGGCCGCCTGGCGCTCTCGGCGGGCTCTTCTGCCGGTGAGCGGCTGGTACGAGTGGAAGGACAAACAGCCCTATTTCATCCGCCGCTCGGATGGCCGACCTGTTGTACTGGCGGCACTATGGGAAGGGGAGGCCTTCACGGTACTGACCTGTGCAGCGGGGGAGGATCTGGCCTGGCTTCACCACCGGGTGCCGGTGGTACTCGAGCGCAAAAACTGGGATGCCTGGCTGGCTGGTGCACCAGCCGAAGCCTGGATGCGTCCCTTCCCACCTGGCCCACTGGTAGCGCAAAAGGCCAGCTTACGGGTGGGTAATGTGCGAAACAACGACCCATCCTTGCTTATGGGTTGAGTTCAGCGCCGGCTAAAGTGTATATCTCTGGACACATTAGGGAGAAACTCGAGAGATCCTCGGAAACAATGGCACACTCCCCATCGAGAAAAAGACCTTTTCTGGCGCTAAAATATGCTTGATGACTGGCTACACCGGCTTTGCCTCCACTGATGGCTTCACCCTGTATTTCGACAACGGGCTGGTCTGCACGGTCTCGGAGCGAGGCGTGCAGATAAGGGAGCGGAAGCGGGGCCTCCACCCCCTTTTGATCTTGGTGCTCAGCATTTCCCTGGCGGGCGGGCTGGCGACCCCCTTGCAGGGGGTTCTGCCCAGGATGTGGACGCTCAGCCCAGGCCTCTTGGTCGGGGTGGTAATTCTCCTGGCCCTGCTCTTGCTGTGGACACCCCCCGGGAGTCGGCTCCGCCGCTGGCACGGGGCTGAGCACCAGACCGCAAACGCCCTGGAACAGATGTTGAGCAACCCAGAGATCAGCCCCGAGGAGGCTTTTGACCGCTCCTCGTGGCTGCACCCCTACTGCGGGACGACGGCAACCGGGATGGCCCTGCCCCTGCTGCCCCTGGCCTTCCTCTGGCCCCCCCTGGCCTTCGTGGTCATAGCCCTGGTCGCCTACCTGCACACCCAGCTTCCACCCGACCACGCCCTGCGCGCCCCGGGGCTGCTGTTCCAGCGGCTGCTGGCCGCCCCTGTGGGGGTGCGTGAGCGGGCGGCCTCACTCGAGGCCCTCCGGGCGCTGAAGGAGCGGGGCCTCCTGGCCACACAGGGGCACCCGGCAATGGCGGAGGATGAGAGCCGCTGATCGCACAGGCAGAAGGGGCGCTGTAATCGGCGATATAACCTACAGAGGAGAGAATCTTGCGCAAGCTCTACATTCCCAGACTGACCATCCAGTTGGAGGGTAAAGCAGACAAGGAGAGGTTGCAGGAGAGCGAGGAGCTGTACGAGGAGTACGCCCGGGAGGCCGGGTATCAGATCGTCTGGTGTACCACCAGTGAGGCCGTGACCATTACCCTTTTCGAGGCTCGAGAGGGGGAGGGCTACGAGTTGGCCCAGCAGGCCTTTATGGATGGGCTGGCCCGCTACATGGAGGCCCGGGGAATCCCCCCAGTCCGGTTGCGCTAGACCCCTACCGGAGACGCCCTTTATGGACATCGATAAACAAGATCAGGCCGATCACCTGCAGGCTAAAAAGGCCCTGCGCTTTCGGGACGCCCTCAAGCGGGAGACCCTCCAGGCCATCAGCCAGAAGCTCTGGAAATACAAGCCCCACCTGGCAGGGCAGGAGGTGCTGGCGGTGCTCATCCTGATCCCCCCCGACCACCCCGCCTGGCCCCGGATGGAGCGGGAGATAAAGGAGGAGGCGGCCTTCTGGGAGGTCGACTTTATGGCGCTTTACGCCCGGGCCTTGGAGGAGGCGAAACCTGGAATCGAGGCCATTTCGGTCTTCTTTTTTCTGGAGACGGGCGACTACAGCATCCTGCACTTTGCTCCTGACGACAAAATGCCGAAAGCCTGAGCCGCCTCACCCGGCGCCTCCAAAAGGCGTACCGCCCCCACCTTGCGGCTGAAGGTAAAGGTGCGGTGCTGGCCGTGGTAGTGCATGGCAGATGGAACCCGCCCTCAGATAAGGGAGATTATGCGAAATCTTGCCCCCGGTTGTTACCTTTGACCATTCAGTGTAGGGCAAGAAGCGACCGGAAACCCCTATAACTTCCTCGGAAAAGGAAGGATTTGTTGGGACTGTTGGGAGTTTTAGGCGACGAGCTGACCCAGGTCACACGCGGGTTATACGGAAAGCGCAAGAACCTGCTGGCCTGGGCCTCCCTAACCGCTTTGAAGGAAGGGTTGGAGCGGGCAGTGCTGGAAGCCACGAACGAGGAGGCGGGCGACCGGAGGCTATACGCGACGGCCCGCGGCTTTGCCGACGAGCTTCTGCTAGAGAGGCCTAGCCGCCCGGAGGAACTGCTCCGGCTGCAGAGGGCGCTGGACAAAGCGATTGCGCGGGCTATGCGCCCCTGAAGCGCTTTTGGTAATATAACTCAAGTTGCCACCTAGACATTCCGAGCTAGAAAGCAAAAACTAAGGCCACTATGAACTGGACTGTTCTAGTGGCCTTCTGCATTATAGACGATCTGCTCAAGACCCTCGGACACAAGGACGACCCCCAGAGCAAGACCCCCGCCAGCGTCGTCCTCACCATCTGGATACTGGCCGCCCTCTTCTTCTCCGGCAAGCACAAACACGCCCTGGCCTATGCCAAAGAGCAGGGTCTCTTTAGCTTCATCCCCTCCCGCAGCCGCTTCTGCCGCCGACTGCACAGCTTGTCTGACTGGATACCGTTGCTGTTGCCCCTGTGCAAGACCTTATGGGAGCAACTGTCCTCGGTGGAGCACTACGTTCTGGATACCTTCCCCCTGCCAGTCTGTGAAAACGTCCGCGCACCCCGCTGCCGCCTGGCCCCCGGCCTCACCTACCGGGGTTACATTCCCAGTAAGCGGGCCTACTTCCACGGCCTGAAGCTGCACCTGGTCTGCAACAACCACCAGTTCATCACCGAGGTGCTGTGCACCCCGGGGTCTGTTGCCGCTGTGCAGGGGCTGTACCTGTTGCCGCTGGACTTGGCGCAAGGAAGTGAGCTGTACGTGGATCGAGGGTATACCGACTACCTGGCAGAGGACGACCTGGCGATGGCCGAGGGCATCCGGCTGCGAGCTATTCGCAAGGGGAACTCCAAGCGCTACCACCAACCCAGTCAGTTCATCGCCTCCTTGGGCAGGAAAATCATCGAGTCGGTGGGTTCCGCCCTGACCGAACTATTCCCCCAGGGCTTTGTGCTCAAGGTATGGGGCTTCATCTTTGTCCACAACTTCAGGCGGCTGGCCAGCGTTTTGTAGGTAGTAACTTGGGTTAGAGCTTAAGCGCATGGGTTTTGATGAGGTGGACGCCAACATCCCGGAACAGGTGTCTTACCCCCGCGCCTGTTGTCTGGTGTCCATGGAGGGGGCAAGAAGGGGCCGGTTCCCGCTCAAAAACCGCTCCCCAGCGGCCTGCGGGCCCCGATGTAGCGCGCGCGGTAGGCCGCGATGGGCTCGACCACCACCCGCCCGGCGCGGTAGCTGGCGTGGGCCATCAGCCCGTTCCACAGCACCAGCCCCACGTGATCCACGGCCCTCCCCGGCGCGGTGAAGAAGACCAGATCGCCAAGCCGGGAAACACAGCCCGGGCTCCCTCAAGCTGGTGGGGATAGGTACTAATCGACCTTGCTCAAAACGTCCAGGTGGTACTTTTTCTCCAGTACCGGGAAACGACTAAGGATCAGCTCGTACATCTCGAGGATCCTCTCCTGGTTGCCGCTTCGGTATTTATCCCAGATGGCTCGAGCCAGCAAAGCCTTATAAAAGGGGCTCATATGGGCCAGGGTGGTGACCTTCAAGAACAGCGGGGTATAGGTGGTACCCGTAACGCTGAGGTTCGCCATGGCTTCAGCGCGCAGCGTCTCCAGTATGCCCTGCATCACCGCCCAGCCCTGTGGGGGTGGGCGTAGGGGCGGGCGGTGCAAGGGCTGGGCCAGCACCAGGGTCTTGGCGGTGTTGGCGGACTCGGTAAATCCCAGCTGCTCGATCTGCCCCTCGATGATTTTGAGTTCCTCCAGTTTCAGTAAAGCAGCCGCCCACATCATGAAGAAGGCCGGTTCGTGGGTCTTCTCGTTGAGGGTCAGGTAGTCTGCGGTTAGCTGGGCCAGCTTCTTACGTAGAGCGTTGCGCTCCTCTTTCATCTGTCGTTTTTCCTCGAGTGTCATCTCTCCTCCTAAAGCCAATAATAATAAGGCTATGTACGGAACCCTCTGGACCCGACTGCCCCAGACCCTGGGACCTCTGCTACCGCTGGACGAGGCGGCCTGGGAGGCCGTGGCCCACCTGCCCCCGCAAGAGCAGCTGGTGCGGCTGGGCCTGGCCGAGCTGGTGATGGAGGTGCGGGACGCTCGAGGCCGGGTGCTCGGAATCGGGCCGCTCATACTGTCGCTGGTGCTCCTGGGCCACCTCGAGGAGGAGCGGGCCTACTTCCGCCACCCCGAGGCCCTGAGCGGGTAGAGCCGCCATCCGTGAGCGGAGGGTTGGTGCTGGCCTGGGCGGCGCTGGTGGGCCCGCTGGCCGTATGGGTGTACGCCTGGTGCTGGGGAACCTGTTTCGGGGGCATGGCGACTTTCGCGGCAGATGCCGCGCCTCAGCGTGGTTCTGCGCCTCGGTGGGGCAGCATCATGCCTGTGTGGGGCCTGCCTCAGCCGGGGTATTGGAATTTGGTACACTGACGGCATATGGCGTTGCTCCAATTTCGCGTGCGGCAGTTTCGCTCGATAGAGGACAGCGGCTGGATCACCTGCGACGACGTGACCACCCTGGTGGGGGTGAACGAGGCGGGCAAGTCCAATCTGCTGCTGGCGCTGTGGAAGCTCAACCCGGCCAAGGGCGGCGAAATCAACCTGCTGGCTGACCTGCCTCGCCGTCTGTACTCCACCGCACGCAGCGACCCAGGGGAGATCACCTTCATCGAGGCCGACTTCGAGCTCTCCGAGGAGGCCACCGAGGCGGTGGCCGAAAAATGTTTGATCGCGACCAACCAGCCTCTGCGGGTCAGGCTGTCGAAAACCTTCGCGGGCGACGTGGACGTCGAGTTCCTGAATGCTACGCCAGCCGATAAGATCATCTCGAAAAATTTCCACAAGGTGGTGACCGACAATTTGGCCAGGGTACGGGCTGAGTCCGCCGCCACCCCGGAGCTCGAGGAGGCCAAGGCGGCAGTGGAGGAAAGATTCGAGCAGATCCTCGAGAAGTATCCCACGCCCGAGACCTCCTTCTCGAGGGAGCAGCTGGCCGAGTTTCACACCCTCATGACCTTGAGCCTGCCCAAGCCGTCCGCCTTCCAGGCTGCGTTGGAGGCGGTGCAGTCTGAGATCAAGCGCCTGGAGCGCTACCTCGTCGCACCCCATCGGGTCCCAGGCGTGAAGGAGGTCGTGCTCAAGGCGATCCCCAAGTTCGTGTATTACTCCAACTACGGCAACCTCGACTCCGAGATCTACCTCCCCCACGCCGTGGAGAACATGCAGCGTACCGACCTCACCGGTGTCGCTGAGGCCAAGGCCCGCACATTGCGGGTGCTTTTCAAGTACGTGGGCCTTGACCCGAAGGAGATCATGGAGATGGGGAAGGAGCCTGTCCAAGTGGTTAACCAATACGGTTACGGTCAGGTGGTCCCGCAGGTCAGCGAGGAGCAGATCGCCGAGGCCGCCAGGAAGAAGACTGAGCGGCAGGCCCTGCTCCACTCGGCCCAGAGCCGACTCTCGCGCGAGTTCCGCGAGTGGTGGAAGCAGGGCGAGTACATCTTCGACTTCCGGGCCGACGGCAACTACTTCCGCATCTTTGCCTCCGAGCCCTCCCGCCCCGAGCCCATCGAGCTGGAGAACCGCAGCGCCGGGTTGCAGTGGTTCCTGAGCTTCTACCTGGTGTTCCTGGTGGAGAGCGAGGAGGCCCATGCGGGTGCTATCCTGCTCCTTGACGAGGCTGGGCACTCCCTCCACCCCCTCGCCCAGCGCGACCTAGCTCAGTTCTTCGCCAACCTCTCCAAGACCAACCAGGTCATCCACACCACCCAGTCCCCCTTCCTGGTGGACACCAACCATATCGACCGGGTTAGGGTGGTCTACGTGGACGATAACGGATTCACCGTGGCCTCAGAAAACCTGCGTGTTGCAGAGAGCCCGGGTAGCCACCAACGCTCAGTCTACGCCGTCCACGCCGCGCTCGGTCTCAGCGTCTCCGATACCCTGTTGCAGGGCTGTCTGCCGGTGATCGTCGAGGGGGTCTCCGACCAGATCTACCTTAACGCCATCAAAAACTGGCTGATCCGGGAGAAGCAGATCGCCCCCCCGCTGGAAATCGTCTTCGTCCCCTCGGGGGGGACCAAGGGGGTAAAGCCGCTCTCGAGCTTGCTGACCGGCCGCGAAGGGGAGCTGCCGCCGGTGGTGCTCGACAGCGACGACGCAGGCCGGGCCATGCAGGCCAGCCTCGCCGCCGAGCTGTACAAGCCCAGCCCCGGGCGGCTGATCGCAGTGGGCGACTTCGCCCAGGTGCAGGACGCCGAGCTGGAGGATCTGATCCCCTTCAGCGTGCTTGAGCCGCTGCTGGACAAGCTGTTCCGCGAAGTCGACGAGGTGTTCGCCGACCACTACGATCCAGGCCTTCCACTGGTCGCTCAGGTCCAGGGCTTGGCCGGGCGCAAGGGGATCGCGCTCGACCCCGGCTGGAAGGTCACCCTGGCCAAAGGATTTAAGAACCGGCTGCTTGCCCGGAACCCACCCTCCATCGACAAGTCCGTGCTCGCCAACTGGAAGAAGCTGTTCTCCCGCATCCTGAAAGGGTAGCGTTCGCGGCTGGGCGGCACCTGACGGGGCACTTCCTGGCCGCCCCATCCACCGCGCCAGGGGATGCTCATGGGCACGCGCAAGGGGTAGGGGAAGGCGGGGTGGGCGATCTCCTTCACGGTGGCCTCAGCGTAGCACTTCATCTGTGAAAGAAACCTTTCACGGATGAAGGCCGCCGCCCCTCCCCCGGCCTGCGGGGAGGCCCCTGCGCGGCTTGTTGCAATCTACTACTGAGTGGAATAGATTGATGTAGACATGCAAAGCGCACGCCGTGAAAGAGGTTCGATGAGCCAATCCAGAGCCAGCCGCCAGGGGCAGCGCAATCTGCCCTGGCACGACCACAGCTGGCTGCGGCGCGAGCTGCGGCGGCTGGGCACGGTGAAGGCGGTGGCCCGGCTCCACGACGTGCCCGAGAGCACGCTGTACAACTACATGTCCCGGCACGGGATCCGGGCCCCCCACCGACCCGCCGAGTTTGGCCGACCGCTGCGCAATCCGGCTTGTCCCAGCCGCGTCACGCTGTGGCGGCGAAGGAAGCGCACCGGGAAACCCTAGGCCTCCACCCCCGGCTTCGGCTGCAAGCAGGCCAGGACTTCGGCGGCGAGGAGGTTCTCGCCGTTTTGCAAAACCGCCAGCAACAAATCCGCTACCGGCTCGACCTCTTCCCGGGGGGCTCCTTGGGCCAGCAGCCGGTCTCCCTCCCGGCGCAACCGCACCCCCCGGTAGGGCCAGCGCACCGCCGCCGCTACGATGGTCTCGCTGACCTGAAAATCCCCCCAGGGGGGCTCGGCCTCCCCCAGGTAGTCCAGGTGCGCGAGCCACACCCGGGCCTCCCCCGGGCTTTTCTCCAGCATCCGCGCGATCTCTTCCAGGTCGCGCTGGAGTTCTCCCATGTCCTTTGCCCTACGTGCTCCCCGGCGGGTGACGAAGACCCGCCGGGCCCGAAGCTCCGCGTGGATGGTCGTTTCCATCGCTCTCTCCTCGCTGTGCAGGCGGGGCGCCCCACCCTCTGTGCAATCCTCAAGCGGCCCCCACCAGGGCCATCCCCCCGCTCACCCGGTGCCCCAGCCGCCGCAGGGCCCGGAAGCTCTCCGAGTCCATGCGCCCCTTGAGGGGCCGCCGGGTGAGCCCCTCCACCACCGCCAGGGCGATGGGGTAGGCCGCCAGCAGCCGCCCCCACCACCTCCACCACCCGGGCCGGTTGGCCCGGCGTGACGATGGCCAGGTAGCTTTTGTACAGCCCCAGATCCACCCCGAGGGTATGCGTGTGGCCGTGGTTCATCTACCGCCCCCGCTCGAGTTCGTACCCCTCTACCGCCTGGGAGCGCCCGTAGTCCCGTTCCGGGCCGCCCTTTTCCATGAAGCGCTGCACCTCTTCGCGGCTCACCCCAGCCTGCTCGGCCACCCGATCCAAAGCCCGCTCGAGCTGCTGCTCGGAGAAGACCCGGAAGGTCTCCACGCTGGGCTGACGTTCCATCATCATCTCGTAGTTGAGGCGCACCTTGGCAGCGCGCTCCTCCTCGGTCAGGTTGAACTGCACGCTCTGCACCCGCTCGGCCTCCGCGGCCAGGTAGAGCGGTACGGTACCGATGACTTCTTTGCCGCGCACGTCCTCGATGCGGGCCTGCTCCACCACCACCGCGTCCTGCGGTGCGTAACCGGCGTCCTTGAGATAGCGGGCGGTGTCCGGCTGGTTGGTCACCACCACCGGTTCGCCCTCACCCTTGCTGAAGTAACGCTCCGGCAGCGCCACCCCTAGGTCGCGCTCGATGCGTTCCATGCGGGCCTGGAAGTCCTCCTCCCGGTATACCCGGTAGACCTCCGTGCTGATCACCCGCTCACGCACCTCCTCCAGTGAGAGTTCGCGGCCAAAGTCCTCGCGGGAGAGGCGCAGGTTGACCGTGGTGACCGAGTTCGCTTCGGCGGCCAGATGGGGGGGGAGTACCCCCACCACGTCCCGCCCCTGAATCTCCTCGACGGAATGCACGTGCTTTTTTACCTCGTCCACCGCATATCCCTGCTCGCGCAGGTATTCCACCAGTCCTTGATGCTGAGTTACCACGGTAGCCATAGTTATTTGACGCTCCCACGAATAAAGCCGGTGGGATTCTTGGTTCAACGAGGACTGCCCACAGTGCGTAGGTTTTACACCCTCTCCCCAAGCGTGACTTCCCGTGTGCCCCACGGTAGTTTGGACGTTGATGCACGGCTTGGTTTTCGCCGCACACGTCCGAGGTCTACGCTACAGGTTTTACCCGCCCAGCGCTTCGTGGACGGAACCCCATACCCCCGCCCCGCCAAGGCGGGGCGGCAAGAACCCCGGAAACTTTTGTTTCCAGGCGCAATTTTAGCACATCTGCCGCTCACCATGCTATGTGCCCCTGTGGGGCACCTAGGAGAGTCCTCGCCTCGCCACGGCGAGGCGACCATCCCCGAAGGGGATGGGTTTTATAGCTCCCCCACGCCCCTCTTTTCCATAAGGGAGATGGTGCGAAATCTTGCCCCCGTTTGTCACCTTTGGTTATTCAGTGTAGGGCAAGAAGCGACCGGAAACCCCTATAACTTCCTCGGAAAAGGAAGGGTTTGTTGGGAATGTTGGGAATTAAGTTCAGCAAAAAATAAGAATTCCCAACAGGTTTATTGCGTCCTGGACAGCGCTGTTGGGACTGTTGGGACTGTTGGGAGTTTTAGCAATAGGCCCCTTGTGAGTTTCGGAAAGGCGTGAAAACGATAACGTGTTCCTCTTGCCATGTAATATGTTGCTATGCGTTGGAACACAGTTCTGCTCTCCCTAATCGCGGCGCTGGCCCTGCCGGTGGTTGGACTTGTTACGGGCCGGGTGGTGGGGGATTTCTTCCTCCGTGGAGATTTGATCGGTGTGGTGGGTGCTGGCTTCGGAGTTCTGGTGTACGCCCTGGCCCTGGCCTCCTCGTACTCGCACCTGCGCCACTACTACCAGGGCTATGAGGCCCGGGGGGTGCGGGCCTCGTGGGCGCTGGCCCTTGCGGTAGAGGTTGCGACCTTTTATATGAGCTTTGCCAATGTGGTCATTCACTCCCCCTGGGCTTTTTGGGGCAGCTTGATCGGGGCCTTCGTAGTCTTCTGGGGCAACTTCTCCAGCATGTATGAGGCCCGGACTGGGCGGCTTAGTGGAGAAACCACCGCACAGCCTGTTCGTGCGGAAGCAGCCCTGCACGGCGCATTCCCCGAGCAAACGCTGGCGTTTGTTTCCGCCGAGGCTGTGGAGACCCGGATTAGCCAGGTGAGGCAGGAAGTTCGGGCGGTGTCGAAACAGAGCTCTGGTGAGCCCTTACCGAGACAGACCGTTTACGAGGAACACCCTGAGGTCAGGCCGGTGACCTTACCCACCCAGGAAGGGCACGAGGCTACCTCAGGGCAGGATTTCCCCCTATCCGCGGTTGACCAGGAGGTGCTGCGCCTGGCGGCAGCAGGGCCGGTGGGCCCTTCGAGCGTCAGCCGGGCGCTTGGAATCGCCAAGAGTTCCGCCAGCGACAGGCTCCGGCGGCTGGAGCGGCTGGGGTTGCTGGTGAAGCAGGGCTCGAGTTATTTAGCCACCAAATAGCCTCTTCCAGAATCGACCCAAAAGACCTGGGGTACGTGGATCGGTCTTGCGCGCTTGCGCCTCAATCTCTGGTGTACAGAGCTGACGCTTGCCAGCTTTGAGCTCCCTGGCGAGATCTTTTTGTCGTTCAAGGGCCTCTGCGAAGGCCCCCTTGACCAGGGTATCGCGGGCGCGTGTGAAGGCCACATAGGTCAGGTTGGCCTCCTCTGGGTACAGCTTCACACACCGATGTGTGGGGTTCTCCTGGGCTAAGGTCACCCCCGTGAAGTCTTCTGCCAGAGTCACCCGATCCCACTCGCGGCCCTTGGAGCGGTGAGCGGTGGAGACCACCACCTCAGCATGTTCCTCGTCCACCAAACTGTTGCGCAAGGTACGGCACACCTTGGGAATGCTGTCTTTGTACTCCTCGACAAGGCGCTCGTAGGGCCGGTACTGTGCGGCAATGGTGGGAAAGCGCTCAATGAGGTGCTTCAGTTGTTTCCAGCTGCTAAAGAGCGAGAACTCAGGGTGGCGGGGTTTCTGCCCCTGGTAAAGGCGGTAGGCGGCTTCCAGGGCATCGGTGAGCTCCTCAATCTTGTTCACCAGAGCTACTTTTTTGCCCTGCTCCAGCAGCGCCAGCACCTCCCGGAGCGCCCCGGCGTTGGTGCGGCTGAGGATGGCAGTAGATCCGTCCTGTTTCGGCTTGGGGTTGCCGCGCACCTGGCGCTCCTCCCCTTTGAAGAGGCGGAGCAGTTCGCTGGCCTCATCTGCAATGTGTTCCTTGAAGCGAAAAGACTGGGAGAGGAGGAGCTCCTGCCCGTCGAGGCGTTCCATGGCGTTCACCGCACCGCGCCAGGCGTAGATCTGCTGGTGGGGGTCACCTACGAAGATGCGCTGTGCGGCCTGGGGCAGCAGGATGCCAAGCATCGCGGGGTTGGCATCCTGGGCCTCATCGAAGAGGATCACGTCGTAGGGGAGCTGGGGGCGGGTGAGCTGGTAGAGCTTGAGGTAGACATCGTGGCTGACCGGATAGCTGGCCTCTGTGTCTGATAAAAGCTCCCACGCCCGCTGGGCCAGGGGCACCAGGCAGGCCGCAAAGTCATCAAATCTCTTGCCTGCTGCCTCGATCTCCAGGCGTAGGATGTCAGGGATGTGTTCCGCTTTGACAGTTTCAGCCTCCGACTGGGTAAAGCGGTTCACGGTCTCAAGCACCGGGAACAGGGCCTCTTCCCGGTCGCGGAAGCCCCACTCCCGAAGGTCATCGAGGCCGGGCATGTCCTCAGCCAGCAGGCGGCGGGCCTGGAAGAGACTTCCCCTCAAGCGATTCTTCTCATCAAACGGCTTGCCCGTCTTCTGGTAGGCTAGGGCGTGGTTGGTCATCGCGTCGGCCAGGTCGCCGAACTTCTCCTTAGCCTCTTCTGCCAGAGCCTTGCTAAACGTCAGGTAGAGGATGCGCTTGCCTGCCAGCGCTTTGGCGACTTCTACCAGGGTGAAAGTCTTGCCCGCCCCGGCGAAGGCCACCACCTTGAGATGATTACCAGTCTTTGCGGCTTCCACGACCGCTTTTTGTTCATCCGTTAGCGTTGCCATTGATTAGGATTATCTATCATGTTACGACTTTTTGTTGCTCTTTTGACCCTGCTGAGCCTGGCCCAGGCTCAGCAGACCCTAACAGGTCGTGCCAGCGTGATAGACGGGGACACCCTGGAGGTGCAGGGTGTTCGCATCCGGCTGTGGGGCATAGACGCGGTGGAGTCCTCACAAACCTGCCTGGACGCTTCGGGGAAGGCCTGGCCGTGTGGACGCCGCGCCGCTTTCGCCCTGGCGGATTTCCTAGGGCAGCGCACCGTGCGTTGCGAGCGGCGGGACACCGACCGCTACGGACGGATGGTGGCGGTGTGCTACGTGGGTGGAATAGAGATCAACCGCTGGCTGGTGGAACAGGGCTGGGCCCTCGCTTACGTCAGGTACGGAGGGAGTGTCTACCTTGACGCCCAGCGCCAGGCCCAGGCTCTGAAACGGGGCATCTGGCAAGGGCGTTTCACACCGCCCTGGGAGTACCGCCGCAACCCGGCTAACCCGCCCAGCGCCGGAGCGCCAAGAAGTCCAGCTACCCCACCAAGCAGCGTTTACTATCGCAGCTGCGCCGAGGCCCGAGCTGCCGGAGCCGCGCCCCTCTACCGGGGCCAGCCGGGGTACCGCCCAGGACTGGATCGGGATGGGGACGGGGTGGCCTGTGAGCGCTGAGGCGCGGCCCCCGGCGTCAGAGGGCAACCCGGCAGTGCCGCACCAGCTCCCGCCGCAGCCTACCCACCAAGACCCCCAGCTCCCGCAGGGCTTCGAGCAACTCCTCGCGGGTGTCGGCTTCTGTCCAGTCCGTGCGCCAGCCCATTGCCTCGAGTTCCTCTTCCGAGGTTTCCAGCTGTACCCTCAGGTAGAACAGCCTTGAAAGTACCCTCTGGGTGCAGCGGGCGATGTCCTCGCTCACCGTAGCCGGCCACTCCCCCCGGCTGCTTTCCAGGAAGGTGCTCAGCGTCCCTAGCCACCTGGCTGCCTCGTCCAACTGCGCCGAGCCACCCCGAAGAAAGCGGTGGCACTCCCGCAGACGGTCTCTGGCTTCGATCAGCTGCTGGGCTATCTTCTGCCAGCGTCCGCTAAGGCGCTCCTCCAGGCTTTCCAGCAGGCTGGATGTTGGCGACAGACCGAAATCAAGTTCCTCCAGGGCTTCGTTGCGCAGGCTGGCCAGGACGGCTTTGGCATAGGCGGCCTCGAAGAGCTCGGGCGGGCGGTATCCAGCCCGGCTTAGCCCGGCCAACTCGGCCAGGCTGAAGCAGGCGTACAGGAACCACCGCAGCCCCTTCCAGGCCTCCAGCTGGGCTCCAGTGACAAGCTGGGGGTCGGCCTGCGGCCATCGCTTGACCAGCTCCAGGGAAACCCGCTCTACCGGCTCCCTCAGCAGCTCGGCAGCCTCGCTCAGGGTGAAGCGCTGTGCGCGCCTGGCCTCCAGCAGTTCCATAGATAAGCTCCTCGCACGTACCAAGGCTAGCAGGCTCCTGGACTGGAATCCAGCTCGCCTGCCGAAACCAGCGCCTCCACCTCCGCCCACACCCCCTGGCTGACCCAGTTCTGATAGTGCCAGTAGACCATCTTCCCCGGCGGGTAGCTGGACGGCAGGCTCTTCCAGGGCCGCCCCTCCCGCAGCACCAGGAAGATGGCCTCCACGAGGGAGCGCCTGGCGTAGCGGGGTGGGGCTCCTCTGGCTTGGGGTTCAAACAGCGGCTCCAACCGCTGCCACAGCGCATCGGGGAGGGGATACGGGTAGCGGGGGTCAGGCTCCCGTTTCGGACGAACACGCTTCCCATACACCCACCTCCAGGCTGTCCCGTTGCTCACCCCATACTTCCGGGCCAGGCTGCGGGCGCTGGCCCCTGTCCGGCGGTGCTCCTCAATCAGGGCAACCCGAACTTCTCCTTTCCCCGACGGCCCCGGCTTCTTGCGAGGAAGAAAGTAGGTCAAGTTACCTTGAATACCCCGATTGCCCTGCACACGCCTGCCCGTGTGAGGTGCAATCTGCCCAAACCTGTAACGCACCTCTATCTCAACCTCTCCCTCACCTGGCCTTACCGTCACCTTCTCCACCAGTTCCCTTGCTACCGCCTGCTTCTCTTCCGGGGTAAGGCGATCTATCCGGTCGCGTAGTCGGGCCGAGAGACTCTCCAGGGAGTGGAGGGCTTCCTTACGCTGACGCTCGGCGATGGAGCGCTCCCGCGCTGCCTCCAAGCTCGCCTGCACTTCTTGTATACGGGCTTCCAGATCCTCGATGCGGGCGTAGTAGGTCTGTTTATCTATACCTCCTTCAAGGAAGAGGTCTAGCAGACGTGCGCGGGCTTCGATGAGGGCCTGCAGGCGTTTTTCCAGCAAGGAGACCTCATTCCTTTCCGGGGATTCCTCATTCACAAAAGCCTGCAAAGCCTCACCAGGGTTCAGAAGGAAGGTGCGGATGTCCTGCCAGATGCTCTCCTCAAGCTCTGCCCGGCGCACATGAGGAGCGGTACAGCGCATGGAGGGGATGGGAGAAGCCTGGCGGTTCACACGCCCCACACAGGCGTAATAGTCGCTTGAGCCCACATATGCCCGCCCGCAGACTCCGCAGCGTATGAGCCCTTTGAGCAGGTACACGCTGCGGGCGTTACGCGCGGCGAACAGGGCGTTTCGGGCTAGCTGCTCCTGGGCAGCCTGGAAAAGCGCGGGTTCTACCAGGGGCGGTACCGCTACCGGCACCAGATCGGGCTGAGGCTTGCGGGTGCGCTTGCCGTAGGTGTACTCCCCGATATACGTGCGGTTCTTGAGGATGCGCAGCACCCCGCCTCCCCGCCAGACCCCGGCGGTGCGTCTGCCCCGCACCCCGCGCCCCTCACGCCGGTACTTGGGAGGTACGCCCAGGCGGTTGAGCTCCTGGGCAACCCGCTCGGTGCTCCAGCCCCGTTCAGCAACCCAGGTAAATATCTGCCGCACCACCGCTCCCTCCTCGGGCTGGGGCGTCAGGCGACCGTCCTCAACGGTGTAGCCGTAGGGCACGATACCTCCCAGATACCGACCGCTCTGTGCGGCTTTGCGAAGGCCCAGTCGGCTGCGTTCGGCGAAGGTGTCCCGCTCCCACTCGGCGAAGACCGCCATGATTCCCAGCACCGCCTTACCGATGGAGGTGGTGGTGTTGATATTCGGCTCGGAGTAGCTCATGAGGCCCACGCCACACTGCTCCAACCGCTCGATGAGGTCGTAGGCTAGACGCACCTTGCGGGCCAGCCGATCCAGCCGGTAGACCAGCACCACCGCAAAACGTCCCTCCTGTGCGTCCGCGAGCAGGCGGGTCAGGGCAGGGCGATCCTCCTGGGCTCCTGAGTAGCCAGGGTCGGTGTAGGTGGCCGCTACCTCATACCCCAGTACCTCAGCCCAGCGCGTGAGCACCTCCTTCTGAGCCTCGAGGGAGTAGCGCTCAACCTGCTCCTCGGTGGATACCCGGGTATATATAGCGCACTGCCTCATGGCCGGCGGAACTCCCCATGAACGATGCCCACCGGAACATACGCGGCCTTCCGGCCCGCAGGTGTCTGGAGTGAGCCGTCGGGCAGAAGCCAGAAGGTTGCCCCGGTGCCCCCGACCGGACGTACCAGACTGGCCTCGGAGGGGAGGCGGAAAATCAGGGGGCGGCGGATTTCCTCGACAAAGCCGAGCAGGGTAACGCCCCGTTCCAGAGCCGCTCTGCGTTCGACCACCAGTACAGAGCCCTCGCTAAGCTGCAACTCCTCTGAGCGCAGCGCCTCCCGCTCCAGCAAGGCCAGAAAGAAGCTGGTGTAGCCCGGGCGGGTTGGAAGCAGGCGGGTGTCCAGGTAGCTTCTGCTGGGCGCTTCCTCCCCCACGCAAGCGGGGGCCAGGGCAGGGTAGTAGGGTATGGCGACAACGCCAGGGGCAGAGGGTGCAAACTCTTCTGCTGCGCCCTCGCCGAGCAGCACTTCAATCGAGGGCAGGTGCAGGGTGCGCAGCAGAGCCTGTAAACGCCCCACGCTCATGTCGCGAATGTCGTGGGCTCCTCGCTCGAGCTTGGCAACAAGGGAAGGGGAAACTCCGGCGGCCAGGGCCAGGCCTTCGCGGGAATAACCCAGTTTCTCACGCCGGGCCTGCAGAAGTCGGGCCCACTGGGGTGTGTGGATTTCTGTGGGGGCTGTACGGAAACTTTTCTTAGGCATATACAGTAGTTTATTACATGTAATATATTGCTAGCAGGTTAGTAATATGTTACCATGCTGGCATGGGCCAACCCAACATCATCCGTCGGCTGCGGCTGCGTGCTGGTTTGAGCCAGGAGTCGCTGGCAATGGGAGCTGGTATTACGTTGTCGCTACTGACCAAGTACGAGCAAGGCAGGATACGGCGGCCCTCGCTGGTTTGCAGTCACAAGCTGGCGAGGGTGCTGGCGTCGCGGCTGGGCGTTAGCGAGGAGAGGCTGCTGTTACAGATCGCGGAGGGGTTCGAGTGCCACCTAGACCACGACGTGTCCGATTAGTGCGTCAGTACAGCGAAAACGAAGATTTCTCATCATTCGTCCGGCGAGCGCTGGAAATCGTGCTAGCGTCAGTAGATGACCAGGGTGCGCAGGGCGCACCACGACTTGATGCAAATGGAGAGAGATTTGTTCTTGCTGACACCCCGCCACAAGCGCCTGGCGGTGAGCCTCCCGGCGGGCAGAATCGCAGAGCTGCTGCGCTCTGCCCAGGAGATGCGGACGTTACTGCCGAACACGAAGCCCCTGCCGGAGATCGCCTTCGATCTGGAAGGGATGGGGATCACGGTACACCCGCTGTCCCTGCTCCCTGATGCACTCCAGGAAGTGCTGGAGATGGCCGGCAGGGCCCGCTTTGCCTGTCAGGCTTTGGGCATGGAAATGGGCGGGCGGCTCCTGGTGTCTGTGGGGCTGGCCTGGCTCGAGGTGCAGGTCTGGCGCGGAGAAAGCCTGGAGGTGCTCGTCCACGAGCTGGAGGAGGTGGAAGATGAGGGACATCCTGACGTGCTCTATCGAAAAGATTGACCTGCCTGCACTGGTGTGCGAACTCTGGCCGGAGGCCGGGGCCAGGCCGGGGCGAGCCGGGGTATGCCGGGCGGTGTGGCGAGGGGATACCCACCCCTCGCTTTCTTTGTTCAGGGCTCGTGGTATCTGGTTCTGGAAGGACCACGCCACCGGGGAGGGCGGCAACGCCTTCCACCTGTTGCTCCGGGCTGGAATGAGCAAGGAGGCGGCAGCAGAAATCATCAAAAGCAGGGCCGAAGTGTCCCCGCCAGAGGCTCGATATTTCCGCCAGCGAAGCATATCCACAGCGCCTTCCCCTTCCGTGGGCCTGACCCCGTGTGAGCAGCGGGCCCTGGCAGCAGCCCAGCAGCGTCTTGACGAGGCGGCCATAGCGGGGCGGGGGATCACCCTCGAGCAGGCCCGGCGGGTGGGGTTGGGGAAGAGCCGCCAGGGTGACCTGGTGATTCCCATTTTGGGGCCCACGGGCGAGGTGCAGGCCATCAAGGCCCGGCTCAAAAATCCCCAGGACTTCCGCTACCGCTACCTCACCCCAGGCCGGGGTGCACCGGCCTGGTTCTCTCCTGGTTTCGCCCGGTGGCCTGAGCGGCCTGTCATTGTCATGGAGGGCGAACTCAACGCCATCACGAGCTGGTTTGCCCTCAAAGGACAGGCCGACCTGGTGGGGCTGCCCGGGGTGGAGGGGGCCGTACCCTGGAACTACCTCAAAGGGCGGCGGGTCTACCTCTACGCCGATGAGGATGAGGGTGGACGCAACGCTGTGCGGCGCTGGTGTGAGGAGGGCGGGGGTGAGAAAGTTGCGATTTTTGTCTTAGCGTCGCTTGGAGGTGGTATGGACGCTTGCGAGTACGCCGCACGGTGGGGGCAGCCTGCCCTGGCCGAGCGGCTGATGGAGTTGACGGGCTAAAAAAATCACCCCACCTGGCGGGGTGGGATGAAAAAAAGGAGGTTCTCCTTGCAACAAACAATATATCAAGAACTGACCAGTGAGGAAATCCTACCGGGCTACCCCCGCTACCGCGTGCATCAGGGCCGTATCGAGATGGCGCGGCTGGAGGGCCGGGGGGAGCACCAGACCGTCAGGTACGTGCCGCTGTCTAATTTCGCCTGCCTCATCCGCCGCGAGGTGCGGCGCACGGACGGGGTGCAGGACGAGCTGCTGTTTGAGATTGAGGGCCAGGGCGCAGACGGCCCCCTCCCACGGGTGCGGGTGCGCTCGAGTGAGTTTGCGGCCATGAACTGGCCCATCCGGGAGTGGGGAGCCCGAGCTATCGTGGCCCCCGGCCAGAGCAACCGCGACCACCTGCGGGCGGCCATCCAGCACTTGAGCGATCCAGAGCAGACCACGGTCTACGCCCATACCGGCTGGATACGGAGGGGGACGGAGTGGGTCTATCTGCACGCCGGTGGCGGGATAGGGCCGGGCGGGAGCGTGGGGGGCCTCGAGGTTGACCTGCCCCCGGAGCTCGCGGGCTTTGCCCTGCCCCAGCCCCCTGAGGGGAAGGCGGAGCTTGCGGCCCTGCAAACCCTGGTGGGTCTGCTCGAGGTGGCCCCCCGTCGGGTTACCTGGCCGCTGCTGCTGTATGCCCTGGGTGCGGTGATTGAGCACCCGATGGGTAGCCTCTACCTGGCCGGACACACCGGGGCCCGGAAGACTAGCGTCTCCATGCTGGTGCAGGCCTTGTGGGGGCACACCCAGCCCCACCCGCCCACCAACTGGGAGGGGACGGCCAACGCGCTGGAAGCCTTGGCGTTTGCAGCCAAGGACGCGCTCTTGCTGGTGGACGACTACGCCCCTACCGGGCATGAGGGCAAGCAGAAAGAGTTGCAGGCCAAGGCCTCGCGAATCCTCCGCAACCAGGGCAACGGGGTGGGGCGGGCCCGGATGCGCTCCGATGGCACCATGCAGCCGGAGCGGGCCCCCAGGGGCAGCCTGCTCATCACCGGGGAGGATTTACCCCCAGGCCACAGCGTCAGGGCACGCTGTTTGGTGCTGGAACTGATCCCCGGAGAAGTAAATCTTGAGGCGCTCAGCCGGATGCAGCGGGAGGTGCATCGCCTGTCCCTGGCCTTGAGCGCCTGGGTGCGCTGGCTGGCGGGGCGGCTGGAGGGGGTACGCAAACAGGTGCGGCTACGCGCTGCCGAGCGTCGTTCCGCTTACCCTGCCGAGCACGGGCGCACCACCGATGCGGTGGCCCGGCTTCATGCGGTGTGGGAGGTGGTGCGGGCGTACTGGACGGAGATCGGTCTCATAGATGAGGCCCAGGCTGCCGCCCTGGAGAGCGAGATAACCGGGGTGTTGCAGGCCGTGGCCGGGATGCAGGCGGGCTACCAGCAGGACGCTGACCCGACCCAGCGGTTCATCCCGCTGTTGTTGGGGCTGTTCAGCAGCCGCCGGGCCCACCTGGGCAACCGGCTATACGCCGAGGAGCCCCCACTGGACGCCGAGCGGTGGGGCTGGTTGTGGCAGCCCACCGCAAACGTGTGGGCTCCACAAGGGCCGCAGGTGGGATGGGTGGACGAGCAGGGGATTTACCTCGAGCCCACCACCGCCTACGCCGCCCTCAACCGCCTAGCGATGGAGAGCGGGGAGCCCCTGCCCACGCCCCGCACCCTGTGGAAGCGATTGGGCGAGCGCGGCCTGATCCGCTCGCAGGAGCGGGGTGGCCGGGTGCGCTATGGGGTGGGGGTGCGGATACAGGGCGTGACCCGCGACGTGTTGCACATCCCAGGGGGTATCCTCGCTAACAGTCCCAACAGTCCCAACACGGCGAATAACAACGTCCCTGACGAGGAAAAACCCGTTGGGAAAAATCAGCCTGTTGGGAGTAATTTTTCTCCCAACAGTCCCTCGGAAGAAGCGGGCTATGAGGTACAGGTCTGATATATGAGCCCCCTATTGCTAGGACTCCCAACAGTCCCAACAAATTGCGTTTCTTGTGTGCAGGACAGCACAATAAGCGTTGGGAAAAGCGGCTTTTGGAGGGGTCAAAACGGCAATTTTGTCCCAACGGGCAGAAATGCCGTTCAAAACGAGGCAAACTGCTTTTGCTGTGATTCCCTTCACAAGTGTTGGGAGTTTGGGGGGATAATGAAAACGTGTGTCCAGGACGGGAAAGATGAGGTTAGGGAACCCGGCTGTTGGGAATGTTGGGACTAATTTGGGGGTAGGTATGGGGAGTCCTTGGGGTGCGTTATTAGGAGCGGTGCCCGCCATTGCCAGGAAGGTGCAGCGGTTGGGATGCCGGAGGCTACGGCTGATCGTGGATGGGGAGGTGGTGTACTGGGCGCTGCTGGTGCCGAGCGAGGCTGAACTGGAAGCCCATGCGCGGTTTCCTGGGATGCCAAGATGGACGCTTGAGAGCTGGTTGAGGGGGTTGCTGGAGCGGTTTGAGGCGGGCTGGCCCCAGGCGAGGACGGTGGAGCTGCTCGGGGTGTGGCCCGACCGGGTGGAGCCGGTGGCTCGAGCCTTCCCCAAAGCGCCAGAGGGTTATTCCTCTTCCGAGGAAACTTTATGCTGATCCGGCCTCGAGCTAAGATCGTGCCTCTCTCGTTACGGATGCCGCCGGGAGCCATTGTGGTGCAGGCCCACCACGACAGGGAGCTTTTCCTCTCGAGGCCCGTGGAGGCCGGTGGAGAGGTTTGGCGCGAGGTACGGGTGCGGGAGCAGGAGGGTTTTCGCACGCTCTGGGAGCTGGTGGCGGAGAGCCGTTTCGAGGAGCGGTTGCTGAGAAGCCGGGTACAGTTCGAGAGCCAGGATAGCGGCTCGAGGGTCTGTTACACCTGGCGGCTGGGACAGCCGCGTGGGGTGAGCGATAAGGAGGTAGACATTGATTATCAAGATGAACGGGATGTTTGAGCGAGAGGTCTTCCAGTCGTACCGAGGCAAGGGGGTGTGGTTCGTGCGCCAGCCGAATATCCACACCTTCCAGGCGGTACACCGGGACGAGGAAGGGGTGGAGACGGTGATAGGAAGCTACGATACTTTCGACGAGGCTTTCTGGGCGGCGGATCGGGCAGCAGAAGAAGCTCATGCAGAGTTCATAGAAGAGGAAGATGACCTGCCTTTCTAGGTAGGGCAACCATCAAATAAACGTAGCAACATGCGCGAACTCTATGCCATTACGGTTGAGTACGGCCACCAGGTGGAGCAATTGATCGAGCGCCTGGGGGCTACCCGCCCGGCCAGGGGTGCAGGCGAGCTGCTGGTGCAGGTGGAGCACCGCCTTTCACCGGAGGCGGTGCGGGCGGTGCAGAGCTTCTTGAGGCTGAGGAACCGGGTCATCCACAACCGGCCCGCCTGGATGTCCATGCCTACCCGGGAGCAGATCGAGCAGGCTGGACGCAAGGCGGTGGGTGCGCTCGAGTATGCGCTGGGCTCGCGGGCATATTCAGGCCCAGCCTACCGCCGGATGGCCGCTACCGCGCCGGAGGCTCCAGGCCCGGTTTACCGCCTTGTGCCCCGTGGGGAAGACTATGAGTTCTGGGTAGGCCCGGCAGGGGTGTGGGTGGTGGCGGCAGAGGCGCGAAAGCGGAGGGAGGTGCGCCTCGAGCTGGAAGAGCGCTTGCGCCCGTGTTTCTCCCGGCTCAGGGTGCGGGCTGTTCGAGACGGACAGGCCCTCGAGCGCAAAGCCTGCTACGGCAAGGCGGTTATGTCAGCGGACGAGGTGAAAGAGGTGGTGCGGCTGCTGATCAAGCCCGATCCGGCCCCGACCAGGCCTTCCCGGTCTGCTACGGCCAGGCCTGAGCACCACGTGCGCCGGGTTGTTCTGGACGACACGCCAGCCACCTTCTATGTGGGGCCAGCGGGGGTACTGGTGGTGGCGGAGTTCCCCCTTATCGCTGATACCGAGGCCAAGCGGGTCTGGGAAGACTCAGGGAGGGCGATCTCCGCCCTGCCGGTGGTGCTGAACCCCAACCTGAAGGAACCCCAGGGGCGGGTGGGCAGTGTTCTGGCCTTGCGGGACGAGGGGGCCATCAAGGAGTACCTGCGGGGAAAGCGCCTGCTGGACGACGACGAGGTGAAGGAGGTGGCGGGTTGGTTACGAAACCGTACCTCCCCGGTGCCCTCCATCCGCCCCAAGGGTGGGCGGTACCGCCTGCGGGGCGAGGAGGTGATCGGAGGGCGTGAGAAGGCTCCACCTGCTTTTGTGGTGGAGCTGGTGCCGCCAGGGGCTCCGCCCAGGCCCCACTTCGGGCAGGTTGTTTGGAGGGCCTTGGGCTGGCGGCTGGTGTTCCTGCTCGAGATGGTGATGTTTGCAGGGGCCGGGTTCTCCCAGCCGGGCGGGGTGGGCGCTGCCTATATCGCCTTCATGGGGGCGCTGGTTCTACGTTTCATGGCGCTTTTTGGCAGCTTCTCCCCGTGGAAGTTCTGGACGCTGCTAGCAGTGGGGGGGCTAGAACTGTTCCTTGCCTGGGAAATGGCAAAGGGGCCGAAGCAGGCGTTCTTCGCATTCCTGATGCTAATCTTGGCAACTGGCCTGGCCTCCTTCTTCCGGGGAATCTGGCTCTTCTGGTCGAGCAGTAAACCCTTCAGGATGTACTTCCCTCTCCGTAGCCGAGTACGCCAGCATTTTCGATAACGGGTTATTGTCATATAATGCCTGTATGAAGGCAATAAGTTATTACAAAAAACTAACCCTGCTGTTCATGCTGCTGGTTGCACTGATGGCCCTGGGGCAGTCGGTGCTCAAGACCTACTATGCCGACGACCTGGTGCGGGTGCCGGGGCTCATCGAGGTCTCGCCGGGCTTTACCACGGTGATGGACTTCTGGGACACCGTGAGCACCCTGGCCTCGGCCAAGGGTGAGCTTTTGCGGGTGGAGAGCGCCGGGCCGCGCATCCTCATCTCGGCCACCCAGAAGGCCGGGCAGACCGACCTGGTGGTGGAGGTGGCGGGGCGCACGCTGCTGTTTACGCTGAAGATCGGGCCGGGGGTGGGGCCACGGCGGTACGTGATTGAGCTTAGCCGGGCCAGAACCCAGACCCCGGCTTCCACCTACGTCCCGCCGGTGAGCAGCACCCCAACCACAAGCCCGCAGCCCCAGGCGAGCAGTCCTGCTCCGCAAACGCAAACAACTCCGGTGAGTCCCGACCAGGTACGCTTTACCACCACCGCCCAGGTGCCCTCGGATGGAAAGGGCACCATCACCCTCTTCTTTACCCTGGAGAACCGGGGCGCACGTACCCTCGCGGCAGACCCCGGGCGGCTGGTGATCACCCAGGGGGGCAACCGACTTTCCTACAGCCTCAAGCGAGAGCCCTTGAAGACCCTGATCAACCCTGGTGAGGCCCTCTCGGGCCTCATCACGCTGGAGGGGGCCCGGGCCGGGGAGATTGCGCTGGAGTGGGGGCTGGTGGAGATCGGCAGCGGGCGGCAGCTTGTGTTGAAGCGCTCGGTGATGGCCGGGACGCGGATTGAGCTTGAGGGGCGATGAGTCTTGCGGAGCGGTATCAGCGTTTCATTCGCAGCCTTCATCTGAGAGGGCCGATGCTGGTAGAGGAGGCCCTGGTGCGGATGCCCAGGGCCACGTTTTATGACCTGGTGCGACGCCGCTACCTGGGCATCATCCCCACTGTCCTGGGCAAGGCGGTGGTGGTGGGCCCCAAGGGGCGGGTAGAGGTGCTGGCGATGACCCGCTTCTACAGCCCCAGGGCCACCGCAGTGGCCGATGCGGTGCTTTTGCGCCGGGCGATCCGCATCGCGGAGCGGGAAGGGTGGCGCTTTTTGGAGCGAAACCCCAGGGGAAGGATCGCCTTTATGAGCCGCAATGGGGAGCGGCTGATGGTGATCGCCAGCCTGCGGGCGTACAGCACCCGGAGCCTCAGGAACACCCTGCGGCGGATGGGCTGGTATGAGCGCAAGAAGCTGGGGACAGCAGAAGAGGTGCGGGTCTACCACCCCTACCCCAAGCGGTTTGACCAGATGGTGCGGGAGGGGGGATTGGAGGTGAGGGCAGTGCGTGAAATCTTGCCCCTGGAGCAGGATGGCGAGGAGTGAGCGGGGGCAAGAAGGGGGGCAAAATGGAACCCCTCAGAGAAAAGGATAGTCTCTGAGAGGCAAAAAGGACTGAGGGCCTTAGGGTCTTAGCGCACTCGAGCGAGCAACCAGCCGCGAGGAAGGGGAACGAGTACCTCATCCCCGGATTCGAGGAGGTGCTGGCGAACCTGCTCGCACTCGACGTAGGACGGGAGTTCTTCCATGAGGTCGGCGGTGGTGGCGTCAAACAGTGCCCCCCTGACCTGGATGATCTCCCAGCCTTCACGTTCTGCAATACGCCTGACCACCATCTCGACTTTACCGTAGCCTTTGAGTGTGCTAACCTTAACCATAGTTTCCTTTCCGACGAGAGGCGCAGGCCGCGAACCCAGCCTCTCGTCTTTTCGACTTGAGACTGAGCGCCTGCCTGACCCTTCCGAAAAGGAACCAGGTAGCCCTCAGTAAGATATTACCAAAAAGGAGGAACATAGTGCGCGTTGCGGTGTTTCCGAATACCCTCACCAGCGATCAGATCGAGGGGTGGTTGGCTCGAGGTCTTACGGTGGAACTCGACCGGGCCACCGTGGAAGCGAGCCTGCTCACCCCCAGGCCGGTGCGGCTGCCCGTCTATGAAGGCGAGCGGCCCCAGGGCGTTCTGGAAGGACGAGCGAAGACGGAGGAAAACGCCCTGGTCATCGAGGGTGTCTTCCAGGAAGAAGCGGTGCGGGCGGGTGTTTCCTGGGAGGAGGTGGCCCGCCAGTTCGACCTGGCGGACACCCCGCTCTACCTGTGGCGGGCCCGGCGGCTCCCCGAGGAAAAGTGGGAGGCGTGGCGGGCCGATCTGGATCAGCTCGGTCTGGCGGACAAAGCCGTGCTGCTCGGAGACCCGGAGGGTGGCCCGCTCTGCCGGGCAGAACCCACCCAGGAGAACGCCTGGGCCTTCTGGCTGGCGGCCTGGCGGTTCGGAAGCCGGGTAGCCCTCGACCTGGGAATGCGGCGGGCGAGCCTCGAGCGGGCCTTCAGCGCGCTCAAAGAACGCCTGCCGCAGCTACCCGACAGCCTGCTAAAGCGCAGCCGGGAGGCTGAGGGCTGGGGGAAGGAAGAGCTGAAAGCACTCCGGGCAAAATAGGGGGCATCTTGCCCCTGTTTTCTATCTACATCTGTCCCGCAGGGGCAAGAAAGCTACCACCAGGGCGCGGCCAGCACAAAACGCGGCTCCAGCCCGAACCCTGCCAGCTTTACCCGTAGCTGCTCTGCCTTCTTCTCGGTGGGAGCCCCCCAGTATTGCCCCACGAAGCGCAGGGCGAAGGTTTCGGCTTTGCGCTTGAGCAGTGCCGGGGAGTAGCTTCCCGCGTCGTACTCGATGGCGATGGGGCCCAGCTTGCTGTACCAGTAGGCATCGGGCTGTTCGCGGTAGTGGATGCGGTGGGTATCGGTACGCCACACATCGGGCCTGGCCCCCAGGATATGCCGCATCTCCCCCACCCCGGCCAGATGCCGCAGCAGGGGCGGCCCCAGGCGGCTGACCCAGAGAAAGGGGGTGTAGAAACGCACCTCCATCAGCCGGTTGGCGTGATGCGAGGGGTTCAGCACTGCCCGCACGATGAAGATGCCCACACGGTGGGCTTCCTTTTCCGAGGGAACCATCCCGTAATGGCGCATGAGTTGGCCCTCGGAGAGGGCCAGATCACAGCGCAGGGCTTCATGGATACGCTCCAGTACTGCTTGTCGCTCACCTCGTGGCAGGTTCCTGGCTTGGGACAACAAGGATCACCACCTCCGTTCCTTTCTCAGCCTGGGCCACCCGTACCACCGCTTTCTTGTCCTGTTGCAGGGCAAACAGGTTCGCCAGGCTTCCGGCCATGAATAGCTCCAAAGGCGGGGTTTGCGAGGACTGGGCCACCCCGCCCCCCGGCAGCACGGTCACGCTCTTGGCCTGTGAGGCCGCAGTGACGTAATCGCTCACCCCGCGCAGGCTGCCCCGGATAAGGTCAGCGGCGATGGAGGGCGCTTCCTCGCGCACTCTGGCCGCCACCCCCAGCGTCCCCTCGGCGTCCAGCAGGGTGGCGCTGACCGTGTACTCCCTGCCGTCCTTGATGGCCTTGGTGAGCTTCCCTTTGAGGCGGCGGGTCTCGTCCAGAGTAACCTCGCCTACCCAGGTGGAGCCGTCCTCAGCGTCTACCGCTACCGGGCCGGGGACACCTTCCGCGATGAGTACCCCGATACCCAGCCGCCCTTTGAGGCGGGTGCCCAGGGGGTAGGGAGAGGCCATCGCTGGCGCGGGCGCTGGGCCGGTAGCTGCTGGTGCTACCGGAGCCGAGGGGAAGGTTGGCAACGCCGCGCCGGGTGCAGGTGGTTGTGTGGGTGTAGAAGCGGGCGTTGAGGTCTGGGCCTGCCCGCCCACCAGGTAGAAGCTCCCGCCCTTTCCGCCCTGGCCCTCAACTGCCCGTACCGTGAAGGTGGACTGGGTTTCCTTCTTGAGGCTCAGAGCCCCATCAGTTGAGCCTGAAGCGGAAGAGCGGCTGGAGGAAACCGGCTGGTTCTGGAGTGCTGCCGCCACGTCTTCAGCCACAGAGCCGGTAATCGGGCGGCCTGAAGAAGAGGGTGCAGAGGGGGCCTGGGGCCGCGTTAGGGTCAGCGGCCCGCCCTGGCTCTGGGTGGTGGTAGCCGTAGCGATGGTCAGCGGGGCCGGTGGAGTTGCGCCTGGGCCAGTAGCATCGCTGGAGGTCTGCTGACCGCTGCTGGCAGCCTGTGCAGTCGCGCTTCCAGCGTTCGCCACGTACAGGGTCATGGGTTGGGGCGGTGGTGTCTGTGCCGCGCCAGTTGTGGTCGAATAACCCGAGGGCGGCGGGGTGGTTGGATACCCTGAAGGTGGGGGCGGCACTTCAGAGTAGCCACTAGGAGGGGGTGGAGTTGCACCCGTATCTTGTGGACTCTGGCTCTGGCCTGTGGCAGCGGCGGTCTCACCGTTTGCGCTTGCGGCTGTCCCTCCAGTAGCGGCTGCTTCTGAGTTAGCTGAAGCAGGGGGTGCCGGTTCGGGTTTAGGTGCGGTCGTAGTCGTAGCGGTTGGAACCGGCACAGGCAGGCCCCCTTTGGCGGGCTCTGTATTGCGGGTGGAAAGGGCGAACCACAGGGTAGTGGCCGCTATCAGACCGGCAAACCCCACCGCGATCTGTTTGGGACGGGAGGGCACCCACTCCCCGGTGAGCTCGTCGTAGCGGTCAAGCAGGCGGTGCTTGAGGGTGAGTAGCCAGCTTCGCCGCGCCACCGCCCGCTGGGTCTCCTCCTCCGGGGTGGGCAGGTCGTCAAAGAGGATGCCGGACTCGAGAAGATCGGCCAGTTCGGGATTCTCCTTGCGTAGGCGCAGCAGCAGCTCATCAAACTCAGGGTCGGTGGGTGAAGGGACTGGACTTTTCAGGACAGCCTCAACCTGTTGTTTAATCTCTGGGTCAAGTCGCATATGGTAGTATCATATTACCCGTAATGGGTAACAAAAAATCGTAGAGGTGACAGCATGAGTAAAATCGGCCTTTTAGCTAAAAAGATCGCAGGTTCGGAGATTCGTGGGTTGCTGATGGGGTTGGCGCTGGTGGGGCTGGGTGGCGTGGCCCACGCCCAGGCGGATCAGGCCTTCACCAACCTGACCACCGCCATCTGCAACATCTACAACGCCATGAAGGGCCCGTTTGGGCTGGCCCTGGTCATCATCATGTTCGCCATCGGTGGCATTAGTCTGATGATTGGTGGGAAAAAGGCCGTTCCGCTCATGATCGGGGCAGCCGTGGGTGGTGTGATTCTGGCTGCTGCGCCCTCGTTTGCAAAAATATTCGTAAGCGGGACAGCCTGCTAGAGGTTGTATGCGTCGCCGGGTGTACCGTCTCTATCAACCCATAACGATTGTCGGCCTGGAGGTGTGGCAGCTTCCAGTCATTGGTATGGGCTTCGTCATCGGCTTGCGGCTGATGGAGGGGATGCACCCGGCGATGGGCCTGCTCGCCGGAGCAGTAACGGGCTATCTGGCGTTGGTGGCGGCGGATCGGCTCCGTGAACGTTACCCAGGTGCGTCGCTGCTGCATGAGATGCTATGGCTGACCCAGAGCGACCGCTATGTGCCGGGGAAGGATAAGGAGACAGTTCCACTTTTGTTGAGGGAGAATGGCGGAGACTAGCGGGCTAACGATACTCAACCGCCCTCGGGAGCACTCGCTTACCGAGGAGTTTGCTTATTGGGAGATACATGAGGGGCTGATGGTGCTTGAGGATGGGCGGGCCGAGGTGGGGGTGGAGCTGCTGCTCAAGCCCACCCTGCTGCTCAGCCAGAGCGACCTCGAGGGCCTGCTCTACATGGTGCGGAGCGTCCTCCGAAACGGCGTGCCTCAGGGCACACGAGCCCGGCTATATGTGGAGGCGGCCCCCGCGCCGGAAGAGGTGGTGGACGCATACCGGACGGCCTACACACCCAGCCATCCGGTAGCTCGTGAACTGGCAGAGGAACGGTATCGCCACTGGCGCACCCTGTGGGAACGGGGCGAGGTCATGGAGCGGCGGGCCTTCCTCACTGTGAGCTTTGGACGCAAGCGGCCCAAGCGATTGCCGTTCGGGAAGGCAGAACTGGAAGGGCTGATCAAAGAAGGGGCCAAAATCCGCGAACGTATCCGCATGATTGCTCGGGGGCGGGGCGTGGAAGTGCGGGAGATGGACTCCCAGGCGGTCTTTGGCCTGGCCTACCGCTACCTGAACCCTGGTTTGCGTCTCTCGGGGGTGCCCGCTTACCGGCCCACCTGGCAGCGTTACCCACGGGTGGCGGTGGAGAAAATGCCGGGGCTCAGGCCGCCCACCTTGCGGGCGCAGTTGTTGCGGAGCGAGGTGGACAACTCCTACCGCGAGGCGCTATACGTAGGCGGGCGCTGGCTGAGCATGTTCAGCCTGTACACCATCCCCGACGAGACCTACACCGAGATGGGGGACGTGCTGGCTTTAGCCGGTGGGGGGGAATACTACCTGGTGGTGGATTTCTACCACGAGCCTTACGAGAAGGCCCTCAAAGCCCTCAAAGCGCGGGCGCGGAGATTCTATGCGGCCAGCGCCAACACCGAAACCTATGTAGACCCTAACGTTATCATCGGACAACAGGAGACTGAGGGGGCGATTGCCCACATTTCACAGACCGGCGACCACGTATATCGCGTGGGCGTTTCACTCATTCTGATTGAGCGGGAGCGGGAGGCCCTCGAGCGGCGGGCCAACCAGGTGGTGGGTAAACTGTCGGAGATTCCCGGCAGCCCCTTCCGGCAGCTCAAGAACGGCCTTTTTGAGCCCTGGAAAAACCGCGCCCCTTTTAGCGGGGGGATCAGCGACGAGGTGGTGAGCCTCTTGGAGTCCAACGCCGCCGACCTGGTGCCCCTCACGGGGGCCTGGAAGGGGCACGAGCAGCCGGTGGTGCTGTTTCATAACCGCTTCCGCTCGCTGACCCGCTTCGATCCCTTTACACCCCGCACGGCCAACTGGAACGGCATCGTGGCAGGCGGTTCGGGATCGGGGAAGACCTTTTTCACTCAGTACGTACTCGCAGATTTGCTACGCCGGGACGAGGTGGACGTGGTGATCCTCGACCGGGGGCGGAACTACGAGGCCCTGGTGGAGGCGTTTGGCGGAGCGTTTATTGACATCCGCCCCGGCGGGGAGACGGCGGTTAACATGTTCGACCTCGAGGAGGGCGAGGCCGAGCCCAGCCCCGAGAAACTTCAGGACGTGCTGCGCTTCTTGCGGGCGATGCTGCCACCGGGCGAGGACAAAACCGAGGAGGCGGTGGAGAACGCCATCCTCGAGGCGGCCATCGAGCAGACCTACAAGCGAGCCAGCCCTGACGTGCCCCAGCCGGACGGGAGCTATAAGAAGGTCTACGGGGGAGCGAGGCTTTCCGACCTGGTGCAGACCTTGGTGCTTATGGACGAGATAGGTAGCCGTCCGGCCTCACCCTCGGAGAAGGAGGTGGCGCGGAAGCTGGCGCTCAGGCTTCAGTCCTGGGTGGGGGATAGCCCCAAGGGGCAGTTCCTCGACCGGCCCACCAGCGTGCCCCTCTCGCAGGCGCGGGTGGTGTGCTACGAGCTCGAGGGCCTCAAGGACGACCTGGAGATCATCGGCACCCTGCTCATCGCCGACCTGGTGTGGAAGCGGGCTAAGCAAGGCCAGGGGCGGCGGGTGCTGGTGGTGCTCGATGAAGCCTGGAAGGTCTTTCAGAGCCCCTACGCCAGCCGCCTCATCGAGGAGCTGTACAGGCGCTTTCGCTTCCTGGGCGGGGGCATCTGGAGCATTACCCAGAGCTTGGCCGACTTCGCCGGGGAGGGGCCCAGGGCGCTGTTGCAGAACACCACCTTCCACTTTTTGCTACGTCTCTCACGCAGCGAGGCCGAGCTTGCCGTGATGCGGGAGGTGCTGGGGATGCCCGACCGGGCCATCGCGGTACATGGGGGTCTGACCGGGGTCAAGGGGGTTTACTCCGAGGCGTTAGCCTGGATTCGCACCGGGGAAGGCCGGGAGGGAGAGGTCATCGTGGTACGGCCCAGCCCCGTGGACTACTGGCTGTTTACATCCACCAAGGACGAGGTAGCGAAGCGACGTGAGATGGTGAAGCGCTACGGCGGGGATGTGATGCGGGCGGTGCGAGCGCTGGCCTATGGAGGTGAGAAATGAGGCGGATATTTGCGCTGTTTCTTCTTCTGGGGATGGGTTTGGCCCAGAGCTACACCATCAGCCTGTCCCCGGTGCCGGTCTCGTTAGCGCCAGGCCAGTCGGTTAAAAGCACGTTAGCGGTGCTGCCGGACGGATTTACCGGGACTCTACCCATCAACATCACCGGGCTGCCCACAGGGGTGACGTACGCTCCCAACGCTATTACGGTAAGTGATCCACAGAAAAACACCACGGTGGAGATTGTCTTTACAGCGGCGGCCAGTGCGCCGAAAGCATCCTCGTTAACCACCATCAACGTGGGAGCCAAACGCCAGTTTTTCAGCGTGGTGGTAGACCCCGCGGCCCAGCCCCCCTCGGAGAACCCGGCGAACCTTGAGGCCATCTGGCAGCAGGTGCAGCAGTGGGGAGGTACGGCCTGCCGCACCATCAATACCTTCAGCCTGGAGAGCGTGCGCTGGGTATGCACGGTTTACCGCACGCTGGATCGGGCAGTGGGGATGTGGGATGAGGTTCGGCAAGACTTCGACATGCTTAAGCGGGAAGGGTTCATCACTGGTGTGAGCTACCTGGTCAACGGTTTAGGCGGGGAGTTGGGCTTGGCTGAGGGTAACGTCGAGGCCGACCAGCTAGAGAGCGACTTTCTGGCCTTCCGGCGCAACTACCGCAAGGCAGTGGCCCAGCTCAGCAACTGGATGACCCGCCAGCGGGAAAAGCAGGTGGAAGCCCTACGCAACAACCCCTATCCCAACGGCAGCCCGTCGTGGTGGGCCTTGGAAGCGCTGAAGCTGAACCCTAACCTGATCCTGACCTCGGTGGTCAGCAACCAGCAGCGGGAGAGCCTCGTGCTCCAGAAGGGGCGAGTAGAGGCTATCAAGGGGGCCGCAGAGAAGCAGGTGGAGCGCTCGAGCACCGGGCGCACCCAGGAGGAACTGGAGAAGGCCCTGCAGGTCACCAATCCCCTGCCCGGTCAGGAAGGCGAGGCGGAGCAGGTGGTACGGCGGGCCCGGGAAGCCAACTCTACCCGTGAGGTGCTGGAGGTGTTGGTAGATGCCCAGGCCAAAATAATGCGGCAAAACCTGGGTAACACCCAGGACATCGTGCAGGCTATGCGGGAATCGGCGGTGCAGCAGGCCTACACCACACAGCAGATTTCCAACCTGTTAGAGGTTGAACTCCAGCGCAGAAGCGATGAGATAAACGCCTGGCAGGGCGAGGTGGAGCGCACGATGGCCCAGGTAGCGGAGGAGGCCGAAAGCCAGACCGCCAACCTGCGGATGCTGGCGGCGCTGGCCCGCACGGTGGCCTGTCCCGATGGGGTGCTCGGGGTTGGCAACGACGGCAGTACGGTGTGCATCCGTCCATAGGGGGAGAATATGTTGCGGGTTCTTGTATTGCTTGTACTGCTTCTGGCGGGGATGGGGCTGGCCGACCAGCCGCAGATTCCACCGGCTAATACCGCCCAGCAGGAAAGCCTGTTCCGGACGTTTTTCGACATCAACCGCTGGTTGCAGAGCATCAGCCGCGACGTGGCCCGCCTGGAGGCAGGCATCTCCAGTCTGGCCCTGGCCCTGGTGATGCTGGGCTTCGTCTACGGCATCGTGCAGGGCATCGTAGGAGGCGGGCTGGAGGCCATCAAGGGCACTTTTGTCCGACTGGCGGTGGTAGGTTTGCTGCTTTCCCTGTGGAGTAGCGGGTTCGTGGGGAACACCCTGGATCGGGCCATGATGGCCGCACGGGAATGGGGGGTGGACTCCTCAGCCAATACACTGGCGGATGCCGGAGACAGCCTGGACGCGCTGGCTATGCGGGTAGTGCCCTTTATGGGTGCGGTAGGGGCGATTAAGATAATGACCGCTAAAACCGCTGAAAACGTAGCCAAGAACGCCACGACCCGCACGGTGGCCTCGGGGACAAGTGCGGGGGCCAGCAAGGTCATGCAGTACCTCAACTGGGCCACCCTGTTGCTGATTCCCTTCATGCTCTTCTTCTTCATCCTGATCGTGGTGGCCTCGTTCACGGTGGAGATTGGGGTGGCCTTGTTCCCCCTGGCCGTTGCCCTGTTGATGTTCCCCAAAGGCTCAGCAGCAGACTGGTTTGGAAAATGGATCGCGGCGGTGGTAGGGGCACTGCTCATCGTGTTGCTGCTGCCCATCGGCTTCAAAGCGGCAGTCGAGATGGGGATCAACCGCCCGGTGAACCAGGTCAACGCCTATGTGGAGCAGGCCCTCGAGCGGATCGAGGCCCAGAAAGAGGCGGGCCTGGCAGTGGTGGTAGACGCGATGGGCGATTGTCGCATGCTGGATGTGGGGTGTACCCTCGGCAACAACCTGAAGGCCCTCGGCACCCAGCTAAATGCGGTGTGGCAGCAGATCACCACAGCGGTACAGGCGTGGCTGCTCGGCGTCATTCTGCTGCTGGCAGGGATGGCCGCAGCTGCCTACGTGCTGTTCAACGTGGAGCGGGTGGCGATGAGCTTTGTGGGCGGGTTCGTTGCCACAGGGGTTCGCCAGATGCTAGGGGCGTCCTCGCTGGGCGGGCGGGTGTACAGCGGGCCCAGTGCCGCGAACACCAGTACGGTGCGGGATGAGCCCAGCTTCCGTATGCCCGCAGGCCAGTTACCCCCTCCGGCCTACGCGATGCAGCCCTATTACGGCGGGAGGAGCTACGGGGACGACGACATCATCGAGGGCGAGTGGAGGCCTGCTCCACGTGAACTACCGGCAGCGGGGAATCCACGCGGTCTGCCGGGGCCATCAAGTGATTAGGAGGAACTATGAACGCATCCGATTTGATCGAAAACAACGAACTGCTGGGGCGCTGGTTTTATTACCAGGGCCGCGACTGTGTGGTACGGGCGGTGAGCGCGGTGCGGGCCGAGCACGGCAGGGCCGGGTATGAAGTCGGCACCTGGGCGCTTGAGGTAGATGGGGTCATGGTGGAGCGGGTCTACGGCACCCTGGAGGCGGCCACCCGGAGGTTGATCGAAAAGATATGAGCGCGGCACGTCCGGGTTCGCTGCTTGAGGTGCCCACCTCCCAGAAGCTAGCCCGCCTGGGAGGCGGCTTACTAATGATTGGGACGCTAGTAGCGGTGGGCTGGATCGGCTGGCAGACCGCTATAGAGGTAGCCGAGGGGATGATGCGGGAGGGGTGGGGTAAAGCGCTCAAAGCAGCCACCCCCAGCGAGCTCGTCCTCCGCTGTGCGGGGGATTTCCTGGGCAACTGCTCCAGCACCTTCAACGGGTTGTGGCAGAAGGCCTTACCCCTGGATACCCTGCGGCTGGTGGTGGCCGGCGGTTTCGTCGTGGGGATGCTGCCCTTCCTGATCCGCCCCCACCGCCCGCGCAAGCTGCCTGGTCAAGGGCGCTGGGCCACCGCCAAAGACCTGGCGGGCTACCTGGGCGAGAAGGGTAGCGGCTGGTACGGCCTGTTCGAGGGCAAGCCCTTGCGGGTTCCCCACATGGAGCGGCGTACCGGGACGCTGGTGGTGGGCAAGCCTGGCGGGGGCAAGACCACCGGATATTTCCAGCCCAACATCCTGCTGGATGCCAGGGACGGCTGGAGCGCTGTCGTATTTGATCTAAAGTGGCCCGACGAGGGCGGGCTGATGGAGGCGGTGCGCTACTACCGCTACTTCGGGCGGAACGTGTACAGCTACACCCCCTTTGTGGCGGGTTCGGCCCGCATCGCCCTCCTGGAGGGGGCGGAGAACCCCCAGGAGGCCAGCAACATCGCGGACATCATCGTGCCACGCCTGGCCGACGGGGGGGCTGAGTTTTACGCCAACCTCGAGCGGATGCTGCTGGCCGGGCTGGTCTGGATTGAGGGCCAGGAAGGGCGTTACTCGTTGCGCCACATCCTCAACCTGTTGCGCCAGGGCAAGGAGGAGATCAAAGCCTACGCCGAGGTGCGGCCCCACCTCAAGGAGCGGATCGGGGCAGTCTTGCAGACCCGCGAGGACATCCTGGCCGGGGTGGTGGCGGGGCTGGCAGGGAAGCTCTCGCTGTTTGAGAACGACCACCTGGACGCCTCGAGCCTGCCTGGTACGGGGGCTATCCCCTGGGAGAAGTTCTTTAGCGAACCCAGCCTGCTTTACATCGGCATCCCCCAGGAGCACCTGGAGGGGGGCAAGGCGACGGCTTTGCTGTGGCTCGTGAAGCGCATCATGGACAGGGAAATCCACCGGGCCGCTGCCCGGAACGGGGGGACGCTGAAGACGCTGACCTCGGTCTACCTCGACGAGTTCACCGCGTTTGGGAAGCTCCCCGGCATCGAGGACAACCTCAAGACCATGCGCTCGAAGGGGGCCGCCTTCCACGTGAGCGTGCAGAACCTGGCGAACGGGCGCTCGGTCTACGGGCGGGACGTGTGGGAGAGCATCCAGGGGACGTTCGGGCAGCAGGTGTATCTGCTCGAGCGGCTCTCGGAGGAGGATCGCAAGTGGCTCGCGCGCACCCTGGGCTATGAGACGGTGGTGGGCTACTCCCGGAGCTCTTCCAGGAGCGGCTTCCTCTCGGGCAGCGAGGGCGAGGGGGAACGAGAAGAGGCCCGCTTCCTCTTATCCGCTGAGGAGATGCGGGAGGTGAAGAAGGGCGAGACCGTGGTCATCCTCGACGGCAAGCCGCCGGTGCGTACCCACCTCGGAGGGATGTGGGAGAAGCGGCATCCCCTGCACGGGCTGTACGAGAAGGCCCGGAAATCGGGCGAGCGCCCGGCCACCGCAAGCCCAGCCGTAACCGCAACGGTTTCCTCTTCCGAGGCTTCTCCTCCAGCGGCCACGGACGATCCCCTGGTGGGACGGGCTGTGCCCGTACATCGAACGGACGATGCCCTATCGGGACGGCCTCCGGCCGTACACCGGACGGTAAAACCGCAGCCCGCCGCAATCGAGGCCAGTGACCCGCGCAGCCTGGAGGGCTACATCCGCCGACTGACTTCGGTCATGCCGGTATTCCAGCGTTACTACCACAAGAAGACCACCACGGGCCTCCGCTTCGTCCTGCCGGAGGGCTTCCCCCCACCCGAGACCGCCTGGGTGCGGGAGGGATGGGTGGAGGTCAAGGGGGCCAGGGAGCTCTCGGTGAACCTCACCAGCAAGGGGCTGGAGGCGCTGGATAAAGGCTTTGTGGTAGCCCTGGTGCGCTGGTGCCGGGTGCGGGAGTGGGCCCGCAACCACGGGCAGGACGGAGCCAGGGTGGTGGAGATGAGCCAGGAGGAGGCCGAGACCGTGCTCAGGGAGTACGCCAAACACTTCCCCTCGGAAGAAGGAAAGGTGCGGGTGGAGGTGGCGCTGGAGCGGATGGAGGGCGGCCATGCGGGTTGAACTGTTCTGGCAGATACTCGAGAACGCCACGGTGGTGCGGTGGGATGGCAAGCGGAAATACTGTCTGGTCTATCTGCCGGGTCTGGGCTACCGCCTGTACCGCAGGGAAGGGCATTGGGTGCTGCTGCTGGTGGTAGGCCCGGAGGCCCGGCGATGGGCAGCGACCTTTGGCGTGGAGGTGGACGGTGCGGCTGCTTAGCGTGCTACTTTTTGCAGGGATAGGGCTGGCCCAGGCCCCTGCTACGCCCACGCTCTCCGAAGCGGAGGTGAGCCGGTTAGTAGCGTCGGCGCGGAGCGAGGTGCTGCTGGAGATGGCGCTCTTCGACGACCGCCCAGTAGCCGAGGGGTACCGGGTGGCGGTGGTGGAGCGGGGGGCCAGGGGGTACATCCTCACGCGGGCGGACACAGTGGAGTCGGGCCCTTCTTACACCCCGTGGGCCTCGTTGCTGCCGAACACGGGGGCAAGATTGCTAGCTTTTACGAGAGGGGATTATCTCGTGGTGGACAGGCGCGTGGCGGTCATCCGCGAGGAACGCATGGGCCTGCCGGTGTACCGCCTCGAGGAGTCCCCGGCGAAAGTAGCGGCATTGGTGCGGCAGTTCGTAGAGGCCTTCGCAGTGGCCCGTCCATACCGGATTGACGGGCTGGTAGAGCGGCGGGTGGCCCGGTGGAGGTAGTGTGGAGAAGTTCTTGCGAATCATCGGCTGGGTAGGGGTGGTAGTAGGGCTTTCGGGCGTGCTGCCGGGGATTTTTCTTCTCCGGGGCAGCATGATCGAGTTTGGCGTAATCAACCTGCTGCTGGGGGGGCTGGTGCTCTACCAGGGGGCGCTACTGGACGAGCTGCGCCACATCCGGCGGGGGATCGCGCGGATGGCGGTGCAGGCTGAGCGTTCGTTGGAGGAGGTGGAGCGATGACTACCCTCAACGAGCTGCTAGAGGAGCACGAGATATGGTTGGTGGGCCTGCTCGGGCACACCCCCAACCTGCGGCGCTGGTCTGTTCAGGCCGCGCAGGATTTTGGCCTGGGCCTGGACTTTGAGCTCGCGGCGTTGTACCACGACTACGGGCGGCTGTTCGTGCCGGGCCGCCCCTACCTGCTCCCGCGCCCCCTCACCCAGGAGGAGCAGGAGGCGATGAAAACACACGTGGTCATCGGCTACCGCAAACTGAAGAAGAGGCTGGGCAAGGTCGGGCTGGATGCGGTGCTCTACCATCACGAGCGCTGGGACGGGCAGGGGTATTTGTACGGACTTTCGGGTCAGGAAATCCCCCTGGCGGGGCGGGTGTGCGCGGTGCTGGATGCGCTGGATGCGATGCTGGCCGAGCGGCCCTACCGCCCCGCTCGTTCGTGGGTAGAGGCGCTGGGGGAGCTAGAGGCGGGCAGCGGCAGCCAGTTTGATCCGGCGGTGGTGCAGTGGGCCTTGGAGTCGTTGCGCCCGGAGGGGGTATGTCGCGGCTGATCGCCGTGCTGGTGGCCCTCTCTCTGGGCCTGGCCTGCGGGCGGGTGCCTGCTGACCTGGCAGGGGTGGCGGCTTATTACGCCCGTGGCTACGGCCTCGACCCCGACCTGCTCATTGCGCTGGTTTGGGTGGAGAGCCGCTTCTGTGTGAACGCGGTCTCTCCCAAGGGGGCTACAGGTCTGGGGCAGATTATGCCGGGGACGGGCCGGGCGATGGGCATTGCAGAGCAGCGTTTGCGTGACCCGCAGTGGAACCTGTGGGGCACCGCCCGCTACCTGCGGCAGCAGTGGGACACCTTCCAGGACTGGCGGCTGGCCCTGGCCGCCTACAACGCCGGGCCGGGGGCGGTGCGAAAGTACCGGGGTGTCCCCCCCTACGTCGAAACGCAGAAATACGTGAGGGACGTGCTATGGGTGTACCAGTGGTTGAAGAAAAACAAGACGTAAACGTAACACGGGTCTGGGTACACGAGCGCTTCCCGGAGGAGTTCGCCCGGCTGATGGAGCGGCTGCCCCCCTGGGTGCGGGTGGAGGTGGAGGCGCACCGGGACAGCCTGGACGAGATAGTGCTCGACCTGGGCAAGCCCCTGATCTACACCGCAGCTGATCAGGTCTACATCCTGGAGAGCCGCACTGTCAACAAAGATGACCTTTCCTACCTGACCCACCGGCTGGGGGGGTTCAAGGAGAACAACCGGGCCGGGCTGGAGGGCACCCTGCACCGTGTCAGCCGCATCCAGGACGCTTACGGGGAGACGGTAGGGGTCACCATCCGCATCGGACGCTTCGTAATGGGGGTGGCCGAACCCTTGCGGCCCTGGCTCGAGCAGAGTGGTTCGATGCTGGTGGTGGGGCCGCCCAGGACGGGGAAGACCACCCTCTTGCGGGACATCGTGCGGATTCTGGCCGGGCGCTACGGGCCACGGGTGGCGGTGGTGGACACCAGCAACGAGATCGGCGGGGATGGGAAGCTCACCCATCCCGGCATCTCCCCAGCGAGGCGCTTGCAGGTGCCAGACCCGCCCTCGAAGAACCAGGGTTGGGTGATCTACCAGGCCATCGCCAACCATAGCCCCGAGGTGGTGGTGGCCGACGAGATCGGCTACAACGAGGACGTTTTCCAGTGTTTGACCGCCTCGAGGCGGGGGGTGCGGGTGGTAGCGACCGCGCACGGGGAGACCATCCTCGACCTGCTGGAGAACCCGGTGCTGCTGCCCATCCTGGGCGACCCGAACGAGGGCAGGCGCAGAAGCCGCCCGTCCTTCGCCATGTGCCTGGAGGTGCGGGGCAAGGGGAAGTTCGTGCTCTACCCTGACTTTGCCGAGGCCCTGGACACCCTGCTCTCAGGGGGTGAACCCGAGGGATTGCAATTAGGGAGGTGGGATTGATGCGATGGATTGGACTGGCTTTGCTGCTCGGGGTAGCGCTGGCGCAAGACCCCCGCTACCCTGACACGACGCGCTACCTGGTGAGCGCCCCAGACTACCGGCTGGAACGGCTCACCCTGCTCAAATGGCCCTTCGTGGAAGTCCTGCGGGCCGACCGCTGGAAGGAGAACCAGCAGGCCCGGCTCGAGGGGCGGGCGGCGGTGGCCCACGAGTGGCGGCTACCCATGAGCGACCTGCTGACCACCCAGGAGGTGGCCCGCGACCTGAGAAAAGCCTGGCAGCGCTTCGAGGAGCGCTACTACTGGCACGTCATCACCCGGCTCAACAACCCCGCGCTCTATGCGGTGTACTGCTGGGCCGGGCTCAAGGGGCCTGACCTCAACCCGCCCCTGCCGGAGGTACAGGTGGACGTGCCCTCGGGGAGCGTACCCCAGGGGTTCGACCCAGGGCTTGGCTGGCCCAGTCCAGCCGCCCAGGGCCAGCACATGCTGGACGCCTACTGGCCGGTGCCGCAGGTGAACAGCGAGGACTTTTGCGACGGGTTAGGGCTTGAGATTCTGCCCCTGATGTACGTGCCGGGGTTCTGCCTGGACATTGACGCTATCGGCTTTTCCTGGTGTACGCCGGGGTACAACGACGGGCAGCCGCTATGGTTCAACGACAGCGCAGCCCAGACACGGGTCTCGGACGGAATCGCCCACGCGGTGGCGACTTACTACCCGGACTATCAACTCGACGTACTGAGTGCGCTCAGGCCCAGGGTGCCCACCGACCTCTCTGACCCCACAAGGCTCAGGGTCTTCGCCCCCATGCCCTGGCAGGCGCATGTGCTCGAGGGGGGCGCGGTGGTGACGCCGGTGATGCGGACGCTGGACGGCCTCACCCCGCAGAACCTGGTGAGCGAGGCCCAGGGGATTCTGCAAACCTTGCAGCGGGCATTGCCCCGGCTGCCCGAGGCTGAGCGGCTGGCCGGGACGGCCTACTACTACCAGGCGCTCAATAGCCTGTCCAAGCTGTCTTTTTTGCAGCCAGTCAGCGCCCAGTTGACCGGGCTTATCGCTGGGCTGGACGAGAAGGCTATGCGACTGGCGCTGAACACCCTGGCCGCTACCGACGAGGGGAGCAAGCTGGCCGGGCGCGACCTCTTCATCAACCACAAGAACGCGCCGGGGGCCTGGCGGCTGGAGGAGCTAAAGCGCTGGTTCCCCCCGTCCAATCCCTACATATACGAGCGGTTTGGCTATCTGAGCTTCTTCCAGGTCTGGAACCGGGCTGAGGTCACCACCGTGCCCGACTTCCGCGCTGACCGCAACCCCTTGGGGGTGGCAGCCTCATTAGGGATGCGGGCTTTGTTCTACTGGTGGGTGCCGGTGCGGATCAAAGTGAGCCTGATCCCCAGCCCGCCCTTCATCAGTCTGACGGGAAGCCTGGACTTCCCCCGGCCCATCCCCGTAGCGCCCTATGTGCTCCCCTTCGCGGGTGAGCGCACCTACTGGGGGTGGGTGAGCGTGCCGGAAGGGTACGAGATTCCCAGGGTCAAGGGCCAGCCGGGGCTGGGGGTGAGCGGGGTGAGCATCCCGGGCTTCTCGGGTAACGTGTACGACCTGCTGTTGAGGTGAAGGATGCGCTGGATTTATGTGCTGTTTCTGACGGTTTTCCTCGGAGGAGGAAGCCTGGCGATTGATGCGCGGGACTACAAGACCGCCTACGACCTCTTGCGGAACGGGCTGTGCGCCCTGCGGATTACCTGCCTGCTACCGGCGGACATGATCTATCCGGCTGACTGGCAGCGGGATGTGCAAAGCCGCCTCGAGCGCTCCCGTGAGGTGCTGATCATCGGGGACGTGCAGTCCTTCCAGCCGGTGATCCAGTACCTCGACGGCTGGTTACGCACCACCGACCCCCAGCGCCAGCAGCAGCGGCCCCAGATTTTCGCGGTAGTCCCGCAGGAACAGGTGGTGTGGTTTAGAGGCTGGACGGAGAATCGTGAGCTGTCCAGCTTCGTGAAGGTGGCGGCCAGCAGCAACGAGAACGAGCCGCTAGGAGTGGTGGGGCGCACGGGCCTGCCCCTGCTCATCCTGGACAACCAGGTGGTCTACATGCCGAGCTGGTGGCAGCTCGACGGCCCCACCCTGCGACAGGTGCTCACCTGGGGACGTTTGCTAGTGGATCAGATCAGGAACGCCCAGCAGCGCAAGCAGGAGGTCAAATGAGATTCCTGGCCTTCCTTCTTCTGGGGATGGGTTTGGGCCTCGCTCAGGGTCAGCAGGGTCAGCAAATCCTGTTCCAGACCCCCAGCCTTGCCCAGGCGGTGGGATGGGTGAGCAGCGTAGGGGGGCAAGATGCCCTGGTGATTGGCGACCTTCCTGACCCCGCTTTCGCCCGTGTCCTACCCGCACGCACCCGCGTGCTGGTGGGGGGCGCACTGCCCGGCTGGGTGCGAACCGGGATGGAGGTGCGCTACCTCAAGGGTTTGAGGGGTAAAGGCATGTTGCTCATTGACCGGAGGTACTTCGTGGTGCGGGATAACAAAGGGCTGTGGACGGTACTGGCAAGCCCGGAGATCGGGATGCAGGTGGCCTACTACCTCGAGCAGCTCTGGCAGATAGGAGGACGCTCATGAGATGGATTGGCGCTTTGCTGCTCAGCGGCCTGGCCTGGGCCTGCCCGTTGACCTTACAGGTAAGTCCCGAGGGCGGGGTGGTGAGCCCTGGCAACCTGACGGTATCGGTGCGTGCGGGGGCGGTGGTGGAGCGGCTGGAGCTCTCCCTTCGCATTGAGGGACGCTGGGATACCTACTCGCAGGTCTGGGCGTGGCAAAACACCAACGCTGGTAGCCTGAGCCTGTCTGTAAACGCTTCGCTCAACGGGCAGTACATCTTCAGCGCCAGCAGCCCCAACTGTGCGGCGGTGGCCCAGGCCAGGGTGATGGTGCTGATCCCCTGGACGGTGGAGGGGGGGCAGCTGCCTTGGCTGCTATGGCGGGAGGCGGAGGCAACGAACTACATCGAAATGTTTGGAAACCTCCGAGGCGGACAGCCCATGTTCATCGAGGGCCTGGTCACCGGCCTGGCCGAGCCGGTGCGGGTGGTCTTGCGGGACTACCTGGTGCGGGGCTATTTGAACCGGGACGGCAACTTTCTCCCCCGCTGCACAGGCATCTGTTACTCGATAGCGCCGGTGCAGAGCCGGTTGTATGCCGTGCAGGGACAGGCGGTGAGCGGCCTGTTTCAGCAGGGAGGGGTGGGCTTGGGAGCCTTTGGTGGCATCCGCGACAGCCGCTCGTATGAGATCGGCGGACGGGGGGTCTCCGGGGTGCTGGTGGTGCGGGGCTACCGGCACGACTACATCCTGCTGTCGGCAGTGGGGGACTTCAGCGACCCCCAGGTGCAGGTGGTGGAGCTACCCAAAGGGGGCGCTGAACTCTTCCGCAAGGCGCTCTCCCTGGCCGCGCTGCAACAGAGCGCTCGGGAGGTGATCCCATGAGAAGTATCTGGATGATTCTGGCCTCAATGGGCCTGGGCCTGGCCCAGACCACCGGCGGTAGCCTGAACGACCTGGCGGGGCTCAAGAGTGTGCTGAACACGCCGGGCGAGCTGCATCTGGTAGTGCCCAGCATCACCCCGTGGGCTATTCAGCTTTCCCAGTGGCGCACGGTGGGGCCCACGACCTTTTACCTGCCCCAGACGGAGGCCAGGCGGTATTGCGGCAGCGCCAACGCCGCTATTCGGGTGCTGCCGGGCAGTATCCGGGAGCCCATCGGCCTCATTGTGGGTAAGGGCAGTACCCTCGACGGCATCGTGCTCAGGGGTCAGGGGCTCATCCACGACCCTGGATGGGCCGAGAACGACCGCATCGCCCTGTGGATGGGGCTTTCAGGGGCTCCCCGCGAGGGCCGCACCTGGGTGGAGGGTAGCTGGACGGGCGCACTGACCGCACGGGTGGAGTTGCTGACCACCGAGCGCTACCTGGGCGACCCCCAGAGCAGCAGCTACCTGTTTACGCATGTGTGGAACGGCAGGGTGCTGGACGTACAGGTGCAGGGCTATGACCCCTACCGCATCTACAGCGGCCAGACCCTACCCCTGGTAGAAGCAGGCGGGACGGTACGGGGGGACTGCACGCTGACTTCACGGACGGCGGTGGTGGAGGTGGGGGTAGATACCAGCCGGACGAGCCGTTATACGGGGGCGCTCGGGAACAACACGACCTTCACCTTTGACCCTGGTACGGGGTTGGAGACCTTCCGCTCGGTGGAATACGCCGCCAGTTGCGGCTGGTTTGGTTGTGGATGGCGCGGATACTACATCTATGACCTCCAGGGACGCTACCGGGGTAGTGGTGAAGGCTCCCAGTGCGGGTGGAACTGGTGTACAGCGGCTAACATCTATCCCCGGCTCTTCGAGACCCGCAAGACCCACGAGGAAGTCACCGCCCGCATCCGACCCTGGCTCGAGCGCACCTACTGGCAGGTACAGGGCACCTTCCCCGTAGAGGCAGGGGGAATCGTGCGGGTGAACGGTCAGGTCTGGCAGATTCCGGGGCTGGAAGGCTACGGCAGAAGACCGCAAGGCGTGGGTATCGAGTGGTTGCGGGGGGAACCTTTTGTCAGCAACCTGGCAATGGCGACCGGGCTGATGGGAGGCGAGGCTTACCGGGGCCAGGTGGTGAGCTTGCAGGATTATTGTGCAAATATGCGGTAATATAGTATTGCTATGACTTTGCAAAATAATCTTAGGAAACTAGTAAAAGTCGGTTTTTCGGTCTGGAGTACCAGTCTAGGGTTAGCCCTCGCGCAACAGGCCCCCTTCTCGGATGTGCCTGCCAACCTGGAGAGCATCCGGTTTCTCTATGAGAAGGGCATCGTGCAGGGCTACCCGGACGGCACCTTCAGGGGAAGGGAATATATGACCCGCTATCAGGTGGCCGCCATGCTGTACCGCACCTATCTGGTTTTTGCGGATGACGTGGCGAAGCGGGTGCGGGAGGCGTTAGCCCAGGACTCCCAGGCCCGGCTCGAGGAGGCGCTGGCCGCCATCAGCGATCTCCAGGAGGCGTTGAAGATCGTGCAGGAGGCGCTGGAGGACTACCCCGAGGTCAAGGCGGGCCTGGAGGAGACCCGCAAGAACGTGGAGGGGCTGGCCGAGGAACTGGCCCAGGTGTCCAGCCAGATGGTAACGCGGGAGGAAATCGGGGAACTGCTCGGTTCGGTAGGTGCGCTGGAGAACCTGATCAAGCGCGGCGAGGCCGACTTACGCACGCTTCAGGCCCGGGTGAACGCCCTCGAGCAGGTCATCCGCGACCTCGAGGGGCGTACCCAGGCCGCCCAGGGGGAACTGAACAAAAAGGTCTTTGACCTGGGCGGACGGGTGGACACCCTGGAGAAGAAAGGCAAGAACGCCCCAAGGCTCACCATAGGGGGTTCGGTCGGCCTCTCGGACGGGCAGCCGGACGGTGAGGTGTTCGTCCAGGGAGAGGCGAACGGCGTTCGGCTCACCGGACGGCTATCCCAGGCGGGCGTACAGGTGCGGGCCGAACAGGACGGACTGGCTCTCGAACACCGCTCCCAGAACGGAGTGCAAGAGAGCCGGGGCGATCTCAAGGCGTTCGAGGGGGTGGCCCTGAAACTGAGCGCAGGCTACGGGGATTCGGCTTTTGGGGTGGCCTCGGTGGTGCATGAGCCGGACGGCGGTCTGGTTCCCGGCCTGGTGGCCGAGGGCGGGGTGGGGGCCGGATTCCATGAGGGCAACCTGTCCCGCAACCTGCTGTTTGCTCGCGTGGGCTACCGCTTCGGCAACCTGACCCCCACGGTGGGTTACTGGAGATACCAGGGCGAGGAGCCCTACAGCTTGCTGGAAGGGCGGCTCGACTGGAAAGCCGACTTTGGCAGCCTCGGGGGGTACTACCGGCTGGTGGCGTTCCCCGGAAGCGGAACCCAGGGCAGCGAGTGGGGGGTGCAGTTCCAGTCCAACAGCAACCCCTTTTTGGAGCTTGGCTTCAAGGGCGTGGATGGGCTGGTGGCAGGTGAGCCGGGCAGCTTCAGCTTCCGCTATCAGAACGCCACGGCCAGCCGGACGGACTTCACGGTACGGGTAGGGTACAAGCTGGGGTTCTAGGAGGCAGCGTTGAAAAGGTTGGTTATTCTCGGGGGGGCCGCGCTGGCCCTCCTGGTCTCTGGATGCGACACCTTGTCCGGGATTGCGGGTGAGTTTCAGCCCACGCCGGAGGTGGAGGTGGTGGGGGCGCTCGAGGGGGCTTGCGTTCGGCTCGAGGCCATCAAGGAAACTCGGACGGTCGGGAGCTGGACGGGGTGTACAGCCCCGTACACCTTCCGGGTCAGCTTGCCGAACGGGGCGTACACCCTGGTCGGACGGGCCGAACGGGATGGGCTGGTCTATCAGGAGGGCCGGACGGAGGCCACGCTGGAACGCGGACGCCGAACGCTGGTGGGGTTGTCCCGTAAACGGGTGAACGTTCAGGTGACAGCGGCCTGGGTTGACCCTGGACAGGGAGGACTTGCTGAGGCCTGGATGCTCCCCCAGGAGGCGGCGGGCGTGCCCACCTACGCCGACACCCCACCGGCCACCCTGAACGGGCGGGTGCTGGTGGCTCGTGAGGTGGTGGCCCAGGGTAAGGCCACCCTGTCCACCCCGACCGGGAAGGACGTGGCCTTCCGGCTGGTGCAGGGTGAGACCGAGGGGGTGGTGCGGGTCAGCCGGTTGGAGGCGGACGGGAGGGTGGTGGTGCCATGAACGAGCCCGAACGCCGGACGAACAAGGACGGAACGCGGGTGGTGTTCTGGGCGCTGGCGGCCCTGGTGTACGCAGCCTATATCGGGTTGGCGGTAATGTACTCACCCAACCTGCTCGCAGTGGCAGTCCTGGCTGTAATCCCGGCTTTGCGGCTTGCCTCGCACGAGGCGACGGCGGGGCTGGGTATAGGACTGGGTTCGGGCTGGACGGTGGGGGTGCTGTCTATGGGCCCCCGGCTGGACGAGCAGGGGTTCGTGCAGGCGATGATGGTGGCAGTAGCGGCAGCCTACACCGCACAGATGCTCGTGCTGGCAAGCAGGCAGGAGCGGCGGAGCTGGTGGTGGGAGATCGGTATGGTGGTTGGCTTCGGGATATGGCTTGCCTGGGTCAAGTACACGATGGGCCCCCTGCCCTTCCCAGTCAAACCCTGAAACTGGGCATGTTTGTAGCGCCTTATTTACCACCTTCCCCCTCCCCCGGACACCCCCTGTCCTTTTGCGTGTGGGCGAGAGGAAAACGCTAAAAAGACAGAGGTTGAAAATGTCTAACGAGGATGAAGAAAAAAACGTGCAGGCGAGAGAAAAGGTGGTTGAACCCCCTCTGGTGGACAGGGTGGAGGGACAGGATGGACACCCCCTGGACACCCCCCCTGTCCTGGCTGTGGACAACCCGGATGGACAGGGTGGACAGGGTGATGGACAACCCCGGACAACCTCAAAGGACAGGATGGACAACCCAGTGGACACCTCTGGACAACCCCCGGACAGGGTAGGGACAACCCCGGACAACCTGGATGGACAGGATGGACAACCCCCCCTGTCCAGGGTGGACAACCCCCTGCCGGTCGCTGAAGCGAGACCTCTGCCGGTCGCTGAAGCGAGACCTCTGACCGGCAAGAACCGCACCCGCTGGCGGGAGGACTACCGGGCGGTGTTCGGGGAGGTGGACGAGCTGTTCGAGGCGCGGGTGAGCCGGGCCATGCGCTTGATGGAGAACGGAGCGGTGCGGAGTCGGAAGGAGGCCCTTGAACAGATCAGGGACTTGCCTCCCGAACCGAACAGCCAGGAGGAGCCAGGGGGCAAGACTGCCCCAGTTGGGTCGGACGTACAACCAAACGTGGACACCGAAACGAGCCCTGCTTCCTCTTCCGAGGAAAACCGCAGCCGCCTCAAGTGGATCGAGGCTTACCGGACGGTGTTCGGGGAGGAGCCGAACGGACAGCTAGCCGAGGCCCGGATGCGGGCGGCCATGAACTTCTACAGCCCCGAACGTTCGGTCGGACGGCGGCAGGCTTTAGAGGCCGTGCGAGCGTCCGAGGAGGAGGCGGCCAGCCGGACGCGGGAGGCCGAACGGGTGTTCAAGGTGGACGAACCGGACGATCCCCTGTTGGGACGGGCAGGGCCCGTACACCGAACGGACGAGGAGCCAGAGGGGGAGTGGCTCCCCCTGCCCAGCGAGGACGCCCTGACCCTGGGGGCGGCGCTGATGAAGATAGGCCGCCTCGAGGCCGAGGTGGAGGAGCTACGCCGGACGGTAACCCGGCTGGAGGAGCGCCTGCACCGCACCGAGACCCGGCTGGGGGGGATGGCCCCAGGGCTTCGGGCCTTGCGGGAGGCGGTACGGGAGGCCAGAGACCTGGTGCTGAAACTGAGCGCTCGGGTAGACACCCTCGCGCCTGCTTCCTCTTCCGAGGAGAAGTCCGCGCCTCCGGGCAAGAAGGAGATACGGGAGCTCCGGGCACGGATGGACGAGGAGCGCGGGCGGATACTGCTGGAGGTGGAGAACCGGCTGGAGGAGGCCGAGGAGCTCATGCGGCGCTCGACGGAGAGCCGCATCGCGGCGCTGGAGTCGTGGGTGCGGCGGGTGAGCCGGTATCTTGGAATGGGTAAGAAAGGAGGACTGTTCAGATGACCCTCGAGCACGTCGCTTTAGTCTGGCAGAACGGGGTGGGCTTCGGCTTCAAGGCCGGGGTGGGGGTGGGAATTGCGGTGGGTCTGCTGCTGGCCTGGCTGTGGCTGGCCTGGCTGTGGCGGTGGGTGCGTTCGCAGGCCGGGCGCTGAACGACGCGGGCCTCCTCGGGGACAGGGATGCCCAGCCAGACCTTGGGGTGGACGAACTGAGCCCCGGGCACGGCCAGCCGGGTGGTGAAGGAGGGGTGGACCCAGGCAAGCCCCTCGAGCAGTTCCCCGAAGCCAGCCTGGATGGGGCTCACTGACCACCCCGGGTGACAGACGCCTTTCCTCCCGCCCGCCGTAGGAGTGTCAACGCGGCTTGAACCTCACTCGGGTGAAGCCTAGAGTCTCGCTGTCGAAGGAGTAGCCCCGGCTCAGGTCAGCCTCCGGCTGGCTAGGATCAGCGAACGTCATCAGATCAATCAACGGCTCTAAAGTTCGGTCTAGCAAGACCGTCAAGCCCAGCCACTCCTCCCGCGCTCGCTCGAAGGCTGCACGATCGAGCAGGAGTTGCTCGAGTTCCATCACCCCTGCCCGCAGTCGGACCAGGTCCTTTAGGTAGCGCAGGTAGGCCTCATCCATGGGTTCCACTGGTCGAGCGGCAAGACCCAACAGCAGGGCATTGACTTGTCCGTTCAGCTCCGAGACAGCCTGGGTTACTGCGGCCGCGAGCTCGAGGCCTCCTGGGCCAGGCTCCCGAGCCAGACGGCTCAGCGCTTCGGCTGCCTCGAGTAGGCTCCCCCGCAGCAACTCTAGATCAGGATCAGACATGGGCTGCATGTTGCCAGTATAGACCTGGGACCTTTGCATACCGCCCAGCAGGTCATCCAAACATCCTTGGTCTAGTTCTTACTGTTAGACTTAAGTCCATGAACAAGGTTCGTTTTTTGTTAGCGTTAACTGCATTGCTATCAGCTTGTTCTGTCAGTCCCAGCAAGGTGAATCTTGGTCAGGAACGACCCGACCCTGATGCTGTCACTGTTCAGTTCGATCCCATAGGAGGTACGGCTGGGGGTGTAAGCGCACAGGGGATCGACATCAGCCTATGCGTCTTCACCCTGAATTATCCGCACCAGTCGGGGTACAATCCTACCGAAGTCAAAGCCGATGCCATCGGTCGATGCCCGCCCAGCAGTGAGCCCTTCCTCCTCACAGCGTTCCTGGAGCTAGAACGCAACCAGGGCGGGGTCTGGACCAAGGTTGCCACCGGCCCCCGGGTCCGTAAGGAGGTGGGAGCGGCAGGTGCGACCTGGAGGCAGTACGAGCTGGTCGTTGTGGCCACTTGCCGTGACGGAGTCTACCGAAGCAAGCTCAACATCGAGGCGGTCAACCCTGATGGCGGGGTGATCGCGATTCCGCTAGCACGGCGGTACTCCAACGAGCGCAATGTTCAGTGCAGACCCCGCGCAGTATCGTTGGTGGTCGATGATACCGGCTCAATGGGCAGCGTCATCGGAGCGGTCAAGGCTTCCCTCGCCGGGTATATAAATAGCATCCCTGAGGACGAGTACACCCTGTGGAACCTGATCACCTTCAAAGACGACGTCAGGGTCCTGGGCACCACCACCGACCGCAACGCCATCCTTGGTTGGGTAAATGGCCTCTACGCCTGGGGTGGCGATGACTGTCCCGAGAACGTGCTAGGCGGAATCAGCTCGGGGATCTTGGCCCTTTGGCCTTATGTGGACCACACTCGAGATCTGGTGGTAATCACCGACGCCTCAGCCCAGCCCGGCGACGTGAGCGGGATCCTCGCGGTGGCCAAGCTCAACAATGTCCGGGTGAACGTGCTGCTCTCAGGGGATTGTGGTCTCCCGCCCGCTTCGGTATCCAGCCGGGCAGGCATTGGCGTTCAGAGCGTGAGCACAACGGCGCTTTCTAGCCAGGTCGTGCTCAAGCGCATCGCCGAGGAAACCGGGGGCAAGTACTTCTACCTCCCCGGCGGAAGCCAGTCCGATTTCGAGTATGCCCTGGGTGAAATCTTCAACAACATCCGGGACACCGACCCTTCCACGGTAGACCGTGAGCCCCCCAGTGTTACCGTGAGCGTTACCCCATCTACCCTCTGGCCACCCAACCACAAGCTGGTCGAGGTCAAGCCTGCTGTAAGTGCCAGCGACAACCTCGACCCTACCCCAAGGGTGGAGCTGGTCGGGGTGAAGGTAAGCGAGCCCGACGACGGCCAGGGCGACGGGAACACCGCTGATGACGTGCAGATCACCACTAACGGCCGGATCTTCGTGCGGGCCGAGCGCAGCGCCCAGGGCAACCGCCGCGTCTACACAGTCACGTACCGGGCCACCGACGCCAGCGGGAACACTGGCTACGGCTCGGCCGACGTGGTGGTACCCCATGACCGCTCCGGAAAGTAGGCTACTGAAGGTTCGCAACGCCGGGCGGGTCCGCCCGGCGTTGCCGGCTGCGGAGAACTCGACGCTTCTCCAAGGGCCAGGGCGCCCGTATGAGGATGCGCCTGCCGTCGTATATCTGTTGGCGGTAGACGTCGGACCCTGCGTAAGCGCGCTGACCGGAACGGAGGTATGCGGGCCTTAAAAACACGACCGCGGCCATACATAACACCTAGACACCTAACCCCCCTTGCGGGGGGCTTCGGTGCAGGAAGTAAAACCATCAGCACTCGGCTGTGGCAGCCTTCGCAGGCGTCCTCAGTATGTCACTTCTTATTGCCGTTATCAAGTATTATATTCCCAGGAGGTAAAGCCATGTACGACAGCATCCGGCTGATGGTCGGCGGCCTCGGGCTTTTGTCGCGGGAGATGGTCATGCGGAACTACATCGCTTACAAGCACGGGGATGGCCAGGCTTTCGAGGCCCTGGTGGCGCACTACGGCTACCTGGCGTTCGAGAAGGCTTTCCGGCTGTTCCACCGCCTCGGCGACGAGGCCCGTGACCTGGCCCAGGAGCTTTTGTGTGAAGTGGTGGAGGTGCTCTCGAAACCGCTTCCCTCCGGCTCCAAGAACCTCACCTTCTGGGTGAACGTGGCCCTCGACCGCAAGGTCCGGGAGCGGCTGACCCAGGACGGCGTGGGCACGTACCGCGAGAACCGGCTTCTCAAGAAGCTGGTGGCGGTGCGGCTGGAGCTGGAAGGGGAAAAGGGACGCGCCCCCACCCACCCCGAGCTGGCGCAGGCCCTCGGGGTCGATGAGGAGACCCTCGAGCGCCTGCTCTACCTGGAGGAGGCAAACCGCATTCTCAGCCTATCGGCTCCACACCCGGAGACCGGCACACGGCTGGAGGAGATGGTTGCGTCAACCGAAGAGGAAGACGTGCTCGAGGAGCTTGAGGAAGCCCTGGAGAAAGCCCGACTGGGGCTGAAGGCTGAGGAACTCTCTACACTCGACCGCTTCCTGGCGGGAGAGGAAGTCTCCCAGGCCAATCTGGACGCCCTGGCGGCGACGCTCAAGGCCCGCATGGTCGCATAGCAGGCAAGCCTTTTTGCCTTCCGAGGATCATCCCTGTCCTTGGAAGGTTCTTTTTTGGGCCGGTGGCTAGTTCATCGGGCCGCGCTCGCGGAAGTAAGCCCCGTTGCTGTCCCATACCGGCACCAGACGCCCGTTGAGACACCCCTCGAGGAACTCGAGCATCCGTGGGGCAGTCTGGCATTCGATAACCACCGTATCGCCTGAAACATCAAGCAGAGGCTCTTCCCCGAGTGACGCAGCCATGTGGCGCAGAAAGCAGGCCAGGTCCTCCGGGTGATCGGTGTCAACGAAGCGAACTCGGGTTCCTTCGTGAATTGCTTTAGGCATAGCTCCATCTTAACGCAAGATGGCCGGGAAAGCCCGGCGCATCTGCGGTCAGGAGGGGAAAAGGCTTCCCCTTCCACTTTTTATGGTACTCGAGGGGGATTGAAGCGGTCAAGATTGAACAATACAATATTGTCGTCAGGAGGTAAAAATGGAAAAGGTTTTTGTCTGTCCAGATCTGCGCACCGGCGAGAAGCTTGCGGAGTTGCTCTACCTGGGCTTCAAAGCAGGTGGACTCGTCGAATGGGA
>NZ_QWKZ01000010.1 GCF_003574085.1 Meiothermus luteus
CCCCAGGCCCCGACCCCGGGCCTCAGGCACCACCCCGATGTAGGCCACCTCGGCCTCTTCGTCCCCCAGCTCGAGCTCGGCTAGGCCCACCGCCTGCCCCTTTCGGTCGTAGGCTAGGAAAAGCTCCACCCCGGCCTCCAAAAAGTGCTGGCAGAGCTCCTCGTCGGTCCAGCGCAAACGCAGGCTCCAGCCGTCCTCAGCCCGGCTGTAAAGCTCCCGGTAGACCTCGGGTTCGCAGCGCGCCACCCGTTCAATCCGAAAACCCCGGGGCACCGGATAGGAAAGGCCGGTGCGGGCAATGGTGAAGAAGTAGGTGGTGTGCTGGGCAGAAAAGCCCATCCCCTCCAGAAGCTCCCGGAGCTTGAGGTTGCAGGCCTCGGGAAAGGCGTACAGGGTAGGGTAGCCCCGCTGGCGGGCCTTGCGGATCAGGTGGACCAGCAGCGCCCGGCCATTTCCCCCTCGGACAATGGGGCCCTCAAGCGCCGCCCCATCCCAGAAGGGCACCAGGCCCCCATAGCCTTCCACCCGGCCTCCCTCGAGCCAAACCCAGGCCTGCTCCCCCTCCCCCGCCAAAAGCTCCCACCAGAGCCCTTCTGGGGTACGGGCCTCTGGGGCTAGGGCCCGGCGCTCAGGGGCCTGGTCCATCCAGGCCAAGAGTTCGGCGAGCTGGGAAAGGTGCTGCTGGGCCACCGGCCGGTTCACCGCACACCCCCACAAATGGCGTTTTGTGTATTGTACTACGGCTGTTTTTGTTAGAATCGGGCCACGCAAAATGAGCCCCTACGTCCTATTTGTCGTCAACCCCGCCGCCGGGCGGGGCAGGGTCGGCCAGATGCTGGAGCGCCTGGAGCGCCTCATCCACCAGCAGGCCAGTGGCCTAAAGGTTGAGGTGGCGGTAACCCAACGCCCCGGCCACGCCACCGAGCTAGCCCAGCAGGCCCCACCCCAAAGCCGGGTAGTGGCCGTGGGCGGCGACGGCACCGTGCACGAGGTGGTGCGGGGTCTGGTGGGCTCGGACAAGGTCCTGGGGGTGGTGCCCATCGGCAGCGGCAACGACTTTGCCCGGATGGTGGGCCTTCACCGGCTCGGCTTGGAAGGCGCAGTGGAGGCCGCACTGCGCGCCCCGGCGCAACCGGTGGACCTAGGTCTGGTCAACCAGCAACCCTATGGGGCCAGCCTGGGCATCGGGTTTGACGCCGCGGTGGCCCGCAAGGCCTTGGAGGCCCCCACTTTTCTGCGGGGCATGCCGCGCTACCTGTACTCCCTCTTCGGGGTGCTTCGGGAGCTCGAGCTGCCCCACCTGGAGCTTTACCAAGACGACCACCTGGTCTACCAAGGTCCGAGCCTGCTGGTGGCGCTTATGAACGCGCCCACCTACGGCGGGGGCATCCCCATCGTGCCCCAGGCCGTGCCCACCGACGGGCGGCTCTCGGTGGCGGTGGCGGGCAGGTTCAGCCGGCTGGGGGTGGTGGGCATCCTGCCCCGCCTGCTCACAGGCCGGCACGTCCACCATCCCCGGCTGCGCTTTTTCCAGGGGGAGGCCTTCCTGGTTCGCTTTGACCGCCCCGTCCCCGCGCACACCGACGGTGAGCTCATCCCTCCTTCCAGCGAATACCGGGTGCGGGTGCTGCCAAAGGGCCTGGCGGTGGCCGGCTTTGCAGGGTGATGTATAACCACACCGACCACGGGCCGGCTTGGTACAGTAAGTACACAGGGCTCAGCGCCCCTACGGGAGAGGATCAGCGTTGGTGAACGAGGCTAGCTGGAAGCTATTCGCACCGCTCTCAATTGAAGGGGCCACCCTCCTGATTGAGCACCAGGACCTGCCCTCGGGCATGGCCATCCGGCTGGGAGGGGCGGGGGGGGTGGTGCTCAAGCCCCAGGAAGCCCAGGAGCTCCTGCTCAACCTGCTCACCGGCGAGTCTTGGGTCAGCAGCCGGCTGGTCTGGGCCGCTCCTCGCCTGCACATCGGCCAACGGGGCTACAACCTGAACGAGCGGGCCAAGCTGGCCCTAATTGAAGCCCTGCAGGCCCTTTTGGTGGAGTCGCAGGGGACCGCCATCAACCCCATGCCCAAGGAAACCTGGCAGCGGGCCCTGCTCGAGCTCTCCCGGCAGCGCTTTATAAACGTGGAGGAGGCCCTGCCCAAACTGGGGGAGATGCTCATCGGGCTGGGGCTCAAGGGCCTCTGCCTCTGGCTGCGGGAGGGCAACCAGACCCTCCTGAAACCCGTGGGGCAGTACCCCGAGGCCGCCCCCCTCGAGGCCCTCTCCCCGGAGCGCCAACCGGTCTACTTCCAGGTCCTCGAACACAACCTTCTCATCGCCGCCGAGGACGCCCGCCAGGACGCCCGCATGAACGAGCTGAGGGAGGTGCTGTTGGGCCGCGGGCTGGGCGCGGTGCTGCAAGTGGTTCTGCACGGCGAAGGCGGTCTGCGGGGGCTTCTTTGGATTGAGAGCCTGCAGCCGCGCAAGTGGAACCCCAGCGACGAGACCATGGCCCTAGCCGTGGCCCAGGTCATTGAGCGCATCCTGCGCCCGTTGGGAAACGAGCTCAACATCCAAACCCCTGAGCGCCGTACCCTCGCGGTGCGGCGCGGCGAGTTTGAAATCAACCTGGCCCAGGCGCTTTCACTGGCCCAGCGGCATGGCCGCTCGTTGGCCCTGCTGCGCATCCGAATAGAGGGCATGAACCGGGCCCAGACCGAGCAGGCTGCCCGTGAGATCGCCTACACCCTGCGACAAAGCGACTCCCTGGCCTACCTGGGGGAGCAGGGCTTTGCCCTCTTGCTCTCCGAGGTGCGCTTTACCGCGGGGGCCAGCCGGGTAGCCCACCGCCTTTTGGGGCGGCTCAGGGCCGCTTTGGCCGGGCTCAAGGTGGGCATCGGGATTGCCATGTATCCTCAGGACGCCACCAGCCCAGAGGGCCTCTGGACCCAGGCCGAGCAGGCCTGCGCCAAGGCGCTGGAGAGCGGGGGGGGCATCCGCCTCCTAACCCCGGGGGCCAGCGAGTTCCAGGAGGCCCTAAACCAAAACAGCCTGACCCTGCACTTCCAGCCGGTCTACAGCCTGGGGGACCTTGAGCTCGCCGCGGTGGAGGCCTTGGCCCGCTGGCCCAAGCCTAAAGGGCTCTACCAGGCTGGGGAGTTCCTTCCCTTGGCCGAGCAGGTGGGCTTGCTCAGCGCGCAGGACCGCTGGACCCTAGAAAAAGTTCTAGACCAGGCCGCGCTCTGGAAGCCCTCTGGGGTAAACGCCCGGTTCAGCGTGAACATCTCCGCGGAAACCCTGGCCGATCCCAACTTCCCCACCCTGCTGCAGGAGATGCTCTCTGCTAAACGGCTTCCCGCCGACACCCTGATCCTGGAATTCAAGGAAGAGGCCATCCTAAGCGACCTGGAAACTGCCAGCCGCAGCCTGGAAATCCTAAAGCACCTCGGGGTGGCCATCGCCTTGGACAACTTTGGGACCAACCCCCTACCCCTCACCCAGCTCCGCCGCCTGCCGCTGGACTGGATTAAGCTCAACCCGGCCCTATCCACCTCGGAAAACGCTCCACTGGCCAAAGCCGCCATTGAGATGGTGCGCGCTGTGGGGGCCAAAGCGGTGGCCAAGGGGCTGGAGGAGCAGTCCCAGCTCACCCGCATGAAGGAGCTGGGCGCCGATCTCGGCCAGGGCCACATCCTGGGCTGGCCAGTGCCCGCTGAGGACCTGGGGGCCCTTCTGGTCTGGGGCATCGGCTCCTAAGCCATGACCGAGGGCGCCTTTTTGCTGCTCCGGCTGTTCTTTTGGCTTCTGCCGGGCCTGCTGGCTTTCCTATGTGGGCGGGCCTTTTGGAAGGGGCGTACCCGGGTCGCCCTGGGCCTGCTCACCGTCGCCCTGCTGGCGGCCTCCTTGAGCAAGCCTTTCCCGGCGGGCCTGGCCTCCCTCCTCCTCGGGGGCCTGCTCGGGCTGGTCCCTCCCCGGCCCTCCCGCTAGGCCTACTTCCTCCCAAAATCGGCTGGATTCTCGCCCCAGCGCTCGGTCTGCCACTTGAGGATGGGGTTGGTGTAGGCATTAGCACGCAGCCACGCCTCTGCCTCGGCGATGCGCTCAAAAAGCTCGGCGTTGGCTGGGGTCCGGTCCAGGCCGGTGCGGGCCCTTTTCCCCTTGACCCAGCGGATGGCGTTTAGGGAGTCGGTGTAGATGGGCCAGTCCCAGCCCCTTTCCTTACAGAGCCTCAGGGCCTCCACGATGGCCAAGAACTCCCCCACGTTGTTGGTCCCCTGAAGGGGGCCCTGGCGAAAAAGCTCCCGGCCCGTAGCGGTTTCCACGCCGCGGTACTCCAGCTGCCCGGGGTTGCCACTGCAGGCCGCGTCCACCGCCAGGCTGGGGATGATGGGGGGAGGCCCAGAGGGCCTCCTCCTCGGCCGGGGCCTTGGGTGCTCCTCCGGCCCCCTCAAAAGGGCCCGCTGGGCTTCGGCGAGGCTGGCAAAGGCCTTGTACCGGGCCCCGGGGAAGCCCTTGACCTGGGCCTCCGCCTCCGCCCAAGAACCAAACACCCCGGTTTGGCGCCCTTTCCAGACCACGTAGTACCGGCCCACCAGGCAGAGTCTACCCTAGCCCAGGGGTTGAAAGCTCAGGGAACTCCTGGAGGAACCGGGCCAGCTTGGGCGCAATCACGAAGGCGCAGTAAGGCTTGTGGGGGTTCCGGCGGTAGTAGCCCTGGTGGTACTCCTCGGCCGGGTAGAAGGCCTCAAAGGGAACCAGCTCGGTCACCAGGGGCTTATCCCAAACCTGGGCCGCCTCGAGCCGCCGCATGACCTCCTGGGCCTCCTCCTTTTGGGTGGGGGAGTGGTACAGGATGATGGAGCGGTACTGGGGGCCCACATCGGCACCCTGCCGGTCCTTGCTGGTGGGGTCGTGGATGGCAAAAAAGACCTCCAAAATCTGGCGGAAACTGACCTCAGCGGGGTCAAAAGTGAGCTGCACCACCTCGGCGTGACCGGTCTGCTGGCTGCAGACCTGCTCGTAGGTGGGGTTGGGCAGGTGGCCCCCCGCATATCCCGGGACCACCCGGCGCACCCCCCTCACCCGCTCAAACACCGCTTCCAGGCACCAAAAACACCCGCCCCCCAAAGTGGCTACCTCGAGCCCAGCCATTCCTCCCTCCTCAGTCCGCCGCCGCAAAGCGGGATGGGAAAAGCGGCCGGGCCTGTTGGACCAGCCGCCCCCTTAGCTCCAAGAACCGCTCCTTGGCCTGCTGCCCCAAGAACCCCGGTGGGGTGAGCTCGGGGGGCAGGCCAGGGTCCAGGAAGAGGTTCTTTCGGGCCTGATGAATCATATGGGTCAGCCGCGCAAAGGCCTCCTCGGGGGTTTTAGGCTGCGACACGGGCTGGGCCAGGAAAGCCTGATAGCGGGCCTGGGCCTCCTTGAGGTTGAAGGCTTTCTCCACCAGCTCTGCAGAGGGCGTGGCGGAGAACCGCTCGGCTTGAAAGAGTTCCACGTAGTTTTGAAGACCATAGAAGCCCACCAGGTCGCGGGCCGCCTCGAGCGAGGCGTTGGGGCTTACCCAGACCCCTGGGGCAGGGGTACCGAAGCCCAGAAGAATCAGCTCGTTGCGGAAACGGTCGCGCACCGTGCGCTTGGCCTCAGGAACCGCATACACCAGAATGCGCCAGCGGCCATCCCAAGGGGCCCCGTAGCCATACAACCGCTCCCTCACCCGCTCCACCTGCCAGGCCACCCGAGGAGAGAGCCGATAGTAGGCGCGCCGGCCCTCCTTCTCCGGAATTATCCAACCCCGCTTCACGCTGCGAGAGACCGCGGCCCGCACGGCGGGCTCGCTAAACCTCAGCAGCTGCATCCAGCGAATCAGGTCACCCACCCAAGCCCGGTTTTCCGGGTAGAGGTACTCCATGTAGAGGGTGAACAGGTACGACCGCGCCCGCATCGGGCCCAGTCTAACCCCAAGGGCCCTACCCCGCCAGGCAGGTAGCCCAAAACCCACCCAACAACCGAAGGGAAAAGGGCATCACCATTGGGTGTGTAAGGGGTCCTGTTCCTGGCTGTTTGGGCGGCGCAAAGGGGCTTCGTACCGGCCAAAGTACCCCTTGGAGGTCACCAAAACCCCCTCGCCTGGCCGTAGCTGGTTGACCACCAGGCCCAGCACCTGGGCGCCAATCCGGGTTAGGTTGTCCACTGCCACCCTCAGGCCGCGCCGGCTGGTGATCCCTACGCTGACCACCACCAGCACCCCCGAGACCTGGGGGGCCACCACCAGGGTATCGGTCACCGCCAGCACCGGAGGGGTATCTATGACGATGGTGTCCCACTCCCCCGCCTCACGCAAGCGGCGCAGGAAGGGGCGGAGCTGTTGAGAAAGCAGCCCTGAGGGGTCGTCCACGCTCTGCAAACAGGGCAGCAGGGAGAGCCCCCGCTCCACCTGGTGGGCGGCAACGCCGAAGAGCGGATCCCGCAACACCGAGACGACGTCTGGCCCGCTTTTTACGCCAAACTCCTCATGCAAAACGGGGCGGTGCAGGTCTAGATCAATGAGCAGGGTGCGCTTTCCGGTGCGGGCGTAGGCCCGGGCCAGGGCAATGGCCACGCTGCTCTTGCCGTCCTTGGCCTCTGGGCTGGTCACCGCCACGATCTTGGGGTCATCCTCGCTCATCAGCCCGCGGTTGACGTAGGTGCGCAGGTAGCTGGCCGCCTCTTTAGGCAGCTCGCGGCCGGGGCCCAATAGCCGGGGAAACTCCCCCAACACCTGCAGTCCGGTGAGCCCCATAGCCTCCTCGCTGCTGCGCACCGTGCGCACCAGGGCCTCCCGCAAAACAAAGAGCAAAACCCCCAGGGCCAAAGTGAGCATTCCCGCCAACAGGGCGTTGAGCAGCGGACGGGGCGCCACCGGCCGAAGGGGCACCTCGGCCAGGTCAAGCAGGCTGAGCTGGCCGGTGGCCCCCTGCTCCAGGGCCCGCACCAGGTCCAAGTCGCGCAAAAGGCTCCCCTGCAGGCTGCGCAGCCCCTCCCGACGCTCAGGGGAGTTGGCGCTCCGCTCCAGGTCGGCCTGCACGGTGCGGAGCTGGGCCTCGAGCGAGACCCGGTACCGGCTAAAGCTGCCCCGCACCCGCTGGTCGTCCCAACGGCGCAGGGCGTCGGCCCACTCGTTGGCCAGCCGGGCGGCTCGAGCCGGATCGTTGTCCCGCACGCTCAGAATGACGATACTAGACTGCCGCCCCTCCACGGTGCGCACCCGCAGCCGGCGGCGGAACTGCTCGAGGGTCTCCCGGCCCTGGGAGCCGCCGAGGGTTTCCTTGAGCACCTGGCTGCTCAAGGCCGCCTCGCGGTAGGCCTGGCTGTCCAAAGGGCTGGCGACGGGCAGGCTGTTGAGCCCGCTGGAGAAGGCGGTGGGCTGGGCCGCCAGAAGCCGGGCAGTAGCCTGGTAGACCGGGGTCTGCAAGCGGGAGAAAAAGTAGACCGCCAGCGTAACCCCCGCGCAGAGCAAAAGCAGAAGCCAGCCATACCGCCAAAGCTGCTTGGCAAGCTCGTTGAAGTCCACCCTAATCAGGCCCGGAAGCTCCCTCATTTGGACCGGATTGTACTACGAAAAAAACCCCAACCCCATCGTAAAAATGGGCATTACCCCGGGCTTCACGCAGCAAATCCGCCCCAGAGGCTATAGGCCCAGGGGCGGCTGTGGGGGTTACTTGGGATTAACGCTGGGCGTTGCGCCAGGCTTAGGGCTGCAGGCGCTCGTAGGCGGGCAGGGTGAGGAACTCCTTGAACTCGGGTTGTAGGACCAGCTCATCCAAAAGCTCGGCCGCTGCTTCCAGGTTCTTCAACCCCCCCAGCTTGGCCATCTCCTCCTGCTTGAGCTGCCGGTAGAGTTCTGGGGTAAAAGGCCGCCCGTCGTCCAGCTTCGCCCCCTTGCGCAACCACTGCCAGAGCTGGGAGCGAGAGATTTCGGCGGTAGCCGCGTCCTCCATCAGGTTAAAGATGGCCACCGCCCCGCTCCCCCCAAGCCAGGCCGCGATGTACTGCAGCCCTACGCTGATGTTGTTGCGCACCCCAGCCTCGGTGATCCTGCCACCCGGCACCTCAAAATTGAGCAGGTCCTGGGGCCGCACCTTCCCGTCCACATCCTCCCGCAGGCGGTCTTTTTGGTGCGGCTTTTCCCCTAGCACCCGGTCAAACACCGCCATCGCCACCGGCACCAGGTCGGGGTGGGCCACCCAGGTACCGTCAAACCCATCCCCCGCCTCCCGCTCCTTGTCCTTGGTGACCTGCTCAATGGCCCGGGCGTTCACCTCGGGGTCTTTGCGGCTGGGGATGAACGCCGACATTCCCCCGATGGCGTGGGCCCCCCGCTTGTGGCAGGTACGGACCAAAAGCTCGGTGTAGGCCCGCATGAAGGGTACGGTCATGGTCACCTGGGCCCGGTCGGGAAAGAGCACCTCGTGGGTGGCGAACTTCTTGATGCAGCTAAAGATGTAGTCCCAGCGGCCCGCGTTGAGGCCAGCGGCGTGCTCACGCAGCTCATAGAGGATTTCCTCCATCTCAAAGGCGGCCAGGATGGTCTCTATGAGCACTGTGGCCCGGATGGTGCCCCGTGGGATACCTAGGTAGTCTTGGGCGAAGTTGAAGACCTCGTTCCAAAGGCGGGCCTCCAGGTGATTCTCCAGCTTGGGCAGGTAAAAATAGGGTCCGCTGCCCCGCCTCAGGAGCTCGTGGGCGTTGTGGAAGAAGTACAGGCCAAAGTCAAAGAGGCTGGCCGAAATGGGCTCCCCGTCCACCAGAAGGTGCCGCTCCAAAAGGTGCCAGCCCCTGGGGCGCACCACCAGGGTAGCGGTCTTCTCCGCAAGCCGGTACTCCTTTTCCGGGGTGCTCAGGCTAATCGTGCGGCGCACCGCGTCCATCAGGTTCTGCTGGCCCTGTACCACGTTTTCCCAGGTGGGCGAGAGGGCATCCTCGCAGTCGGCCATGAAAACCTTGGCCCCCGAGTTGAGGGCGTTGATCATCATCTTGCGCTCGGTGGGCCCGGTGATCTCCACCCTGCGGTCGTTGAGGTCAGGGGGCGCAGGCGCCACCCTCCATTCCCCCTCCCGGATAAACCGGGTATGCTCCAAAAAGCCCGGTTTTTCCCCAGCCGCTATGCGCCGAGCCACCTCCGCGCGGCGCTGAAGCAAGCCTTTCCTCAGCGCGCCAAACTCCCGCTGTAAGCCCGCCAGAAAGGCCAGCGCTTCTGGGGTCAGCACCGACTCAGAGGCGGGCAGCCTAGGGCCTAGTATCTCCACACCACGGGGCATCTCGCTCATAAGCCTCTCCTTTTCCCCACCTTCGCCGTCCAAGCCTAGCGCCCGCCCACGGCATTTGTCAATAGATGACGCTGTTTTGCATCTATTGAAAAATATCGGCCCCTGGCTTAGCCTGCTGAAGTATGGAAGCCAAACGCCGCCCTGGGCGCAGCCGCAAGACCGAGGTGGGGGAGGTGAGGACGCTCGAGCGCGGTCTACACCTCCTGGAGGTGCTCTCTGAAGCCGAAACCCTATCCCTCTCCGAGCTGGCCCGAAGGACCGAGCTCTCCCCCAGCACCACCTACCGGCTCCTAGAGACCCTACGCCGGAGGGGTTTTGTGGACTGGGACGAGGGCAAAGGGCTGTGGAAGGTGGGCCTGCGGGCCTACCAGGTGGGGTCGGCCTTCCTAACCCGGGGAGGGCTGATTGAGGCCGCCATGCCGGAGATGGAAAAGCTGGTAGACGAGCTGAACGAAACCGTGAACCTGGCTGTTCTAGACGGCAACGAGGTGATCTATATCGCCCAGGTGGAGGGCCGGCAGCTCATCCGCATGTTCACCCGCATCGGGGCCCGGGCCCCCATCTACTGCACCGGGGTCGGCAAGGCCTTGCTTATGGAGCACTCCGAGGCCGAGGTGCGCCGAATCGTGGGGGCTGGCCCCTTTAAGCCCTACACGGCCAAGACCATCACCACCCTAGAAGGCTTCCTAGAAACGCTAAAAGAGGCCCGGCAGAGGCGGTACGTACTGGACGACGAGGAGCGGGAAGATGGGGTGCGCTGCATTGCCGCCCCTATCCACGACAACCGAGGGAAGGTGGTGGCCTCCATGTCCCTCTCGGCCCCTACCACCCGCGTGCCCGACGAACGGCTGCCCGCGCTGGGGGCCCGCATCCGTCAGGCTGCCGACGCGGTCTCCATCCGGCTGGGCTGGTCGCCCCACCTCACCCCCGGCTAGGCCCTGCGGCTAACCCACCCGTGCCTGCAGGTACTCCCGCTCCCCGGCCACAATCCGGCGGGCCAGCTCCACGTCCTTGGGGTACTCCTTACCCCGGTTGATGAGGTAGGTTTCATAGCGGCCGATCTCAAAGCGCTCCACCACGTACCCCAGCGCCTTGCCCAGATCAAATTCCTTACAGGAGAAAATATCCACGCTGATAAAGCGCTGGGCCGGGAAGGTGTGGATGGCAATGTGGCTCTCCGCGATGATGACCACCCCCGTGATTCCCTCAGCCTGCCCCAAGGCGGCCGGGTAGCGCTGCACCACCGGGGGCAGCACCTTGGTCATCTCCATCTCCTCGGGCAGCCGGTCCAAGACCTCCCGGACCAGTTCGGGGTCGGCCAGCTTTGCTGCGTTGGCGTGGTAGCCGTCAATCATCAGGTGCGGGCCAAAACCAAACAGTTCCAACCTCGTAACCTCCCAAAAGCCGGCGGGGTTCCCCGCGGCTCTTGTCAGACGGCCACCCGGGCCTCTTGACAGCCCCCCATTATGGGGTAGGGGGGGTGGGTGTCAATCTTGGCGCTGAAGGCTTTTCCTACCGAGACAAAGCCCATCCAGGCCGGAGGACTTCGGAATAATTACACCATCCGACGCTTTGTAGGCCCCTTTAGTTTCCCACCCTCCCCCAGAACGGGTATAGTTAGAGGGATGAGCGCGAAACCTGTAACGGGTACAGAGAATCGGCAGACGGAGCGGCAGGACAACTGGTGGATTGAGCCCCTGTTCACCGTGCTGAGCCTGGGCTTGTTTGGGGTCTACGCCCTCTGGGTGGCCTGGAACCGACAGCACTTTGAGTACGGACCCTACCTATCCCCCTTCTACTCCATACCTCTACCCGGGGTCCACGCCAAGGACCTGGAGTGGTTGCCGATCTCTCCAGCTTTCCTGGTGCTCTGGATTCCCCTGGGCTTCCGGGCCACCTGCTACTACTACCGGAAAGCCTACTACCGGGCCTTCTTCTGGGACCCCCCGGCCTGCGCAGTGCCCGAGCTGCGCAAGGCGTACAAGGGGGAGCGGGCCTTCCCCTTCGTGCTCAACAACCTGCACCGCTACTTCTGGTATCTCTCGGTGCCGGTGGTGGCCTTCCTTTGGTACGACGCCATCCGGGCCTTCTTCTTTGAGGACGGCTTCGGCGTGGGGGTAGGCAGCCTGATCATGCTGGGGAACGTTATCCTTCTCTCCTACTACACCTTCTCCTGCCACGCCTGGCGGCACCTGGCGGGGGGCTGCCTCAACTGCTTTTCCAAGCACAAGACCCGCTACACCCTCTGGCAGCGCATCACCCGCATCAACGAGGGCCATGGGTTCTGGGCGGTCATCAGCATGCTTTCGGTTTGGTTCACCGACGTCTACATCCGCCTCTGCTCCATGGGCACCATCACCGACATCCGGCTTTTCTGAAGGAGCCAGATATGGAGTCCTACACCATTCACGACTACGACGTGCTGGTCATCGGCGCGGGAGGGGCCGGTCTACGGGCAGCCATCGCGGCCATGGAGATGGGCGCCAAGGTGGGCGTGGTCACCAAGAGCCTCCTGGGCAAAGCCCATACCGTAATGGCCGAGGGGGGTATGGCCGCTGCCCTCGGCAACGTGCGCCCAGAGGACAACTGGAAGGTCCACTTCCGGGACACCCTCAAGGGTGGCGGCATGCTCAACAACTGGAAGATGGTGATGAACTACACCAAGGAGGCCCCGGAGCGGGTGCGGGAGCTCGAGCGCTGGGGGGCGGTCTTTGACCGCACCCCAGACGGCAAAATCAACCAGCGTAACTTCGGCGGCCACTCCTACCCGCGGCTGGCCCACGTGGGCGACCGCACCGGCCTCGAGCTCATCCGCACCCTGCAGGACCACGCGGTCAAGCTGGGCGTTCACGCCCACATGGAGACCACCATCTACCGCCTCCTGACCGACGCCGGCCGGGTGGTGGGGGCCCTGGGCTTCAACCGCCAGACCGGCGAGTTCCTGGTCTTCCGGGCCAAAGCGGTGGTGCTGGCCACCGGAGGCCTAGGCCGCATCTACCAGATCACCTCCAACTCCTGGGAGTGCACCGGGGACGGCTTCTCCCTGGCCAGCATGGTGGGGGCCGATCTGATTGACATGGAGTTCATCCAGTTCCACCCCACCGGCATGGTCTGGCCGCCCAGCGTGATGGGCATCCTGGTCACCGAAGGGGTGCGGGGCGAGGGGGGCGTGCTCAAGAACAGCCTGGGACGGCGCTTCATGTTTGACAACATCCCCGAGCGCTACAAGGGGGAGTTCGCCGAGACCGAAGAGGAGGCCGAGCGCTGGCTCCAGGGGGACCGGAGCGCCAGGCGGCCCCCAGAGCTGCTAACCCGGGACGTGGTGGCCCGGGCCATCCGCAAGGAGGTCAACGAAGGCCGGGGCAGCCCCCACGGCGGGGTCTTCTTGGACATCGCCAGCCGGCGGCCAGCCGATTACATCAAAAAGAAGCTGCCCAGCATGTACCACCAGTTCATGAAGCTGGGCAACCTGGACATCACCAAGGAGCCCATGGAAGTAGGCCCCACCTGCCACTATGTGATGGGCGGGGTACGGGTGGACCCCGACACCCAGGCCACCAACGTGCCGGGGCTGTACGCCGCGGGGGAGGTAGCCGGCGGGCTCCACGGGGCCAACCGCCTAGGGGGCAACTCGCTTTCCGACCTGGTGGTCTTTGGCCGCCGGGCCGGGATGGCCGCCGCTGAGTACGCCGCGCAGCAGACCGGCTCGTTCCAGGTAGACGAGGCTCAGGTGCGGGCCTACATCGCCGAGGCCCTCCAACCCTTCAACAACCCCCAGGGCGAGAACCCCTTTGCCCTTATGAAGGAGCTTCGGGCCTCCATGCAGAAAAACGCGGGCATCATGCGCGAAGAGGGGGAGCTTAAGGCCCAGCTTGACATCCTCGCTGACCTTAAGAAGCGGGCCTGGAACACCTCGGTCTCCGGGAGCCGGGCCTACAACCCCGGCTGGCACACCGCGCTGGACATCCGGCTGATGGTGGAGGTCTCGGAAGCGGTGGTGCTGGCCGCGCTGGCCCGCAAGGAGAGCCGGGGGGGCCACGCCCGCCTGGACTACCCCGACCCCGACCCCCACTTCGCCAAAATCAACCACGTCATCAAGCGCAACCCCGATGGCAGCCTGAGCGTGGTGGCCGAGCCGCTGCCCGAGATGCCCGAGGAGCTGCGCAAGATTGCTGAGGCCAAAGACCTGAAGGAGCTGAGCGAAATCGTAGGAGCCTGAAGATGCCTAGTGTGACCTTTAGAGTTTTCCGGGGCGACCAAGCCGGCGGTGAGCTGAAAGACTACACCGTTGAAGTGCAAGAGGGCATGGTGGTGCTGGATGTAATTCACAAAATCCAGGCCGAGCAGGCCCCCGATCTGGCCTGCCGCTGGAACTGTAAGGCCGGCAAGTGCGGTTCCTGCGGGGCCGAGGTCAACGGCAAGCCCACCTTGATGTGCATGACCCGGCTGGACACCATTGACACCAGCAAGCCGGTTACCGTCCGCCCCATGAAGACCTTCCCGGTGATTCGCGACCTGGTCACCGACGTGAAGTGGAACTACGAGGTCAACAAGAAGATCAAGCCCTTCACCCCGGCCCCCAACACCAACTGGATCATGTACCAGGAGGACGTGGACCGGGTGCAGGAGTTCAGGAAGTGCATAGAGTGCTTCTTGTGCCAGAACGTCTGCCACGTGCTGCGTGAGCACAACGAAAAGACCGGCTTCATCGGGCCGCGCTTTTTGGTGCGCACCGCGAGCCTCGAGATGCATCCCCTGGACGTAGAAAACCGCCTGGAGATGCTCAAGAACGAGGGGGGCATCGGCTACTGCAACATTACCAAGTGCTGCACCGAGGTCTGCCCAGAGCACATTCGCATCACCGACAACGCCATCATCCCCCTGAAGGAGCGGGTGGTGGATGAGTACTATGACCCGGTGATGAGCTTCTTCCGCCGGCTTTTCGCCAGCAAAAAGCGTCCGGAAGCGGCCGGCACAGCCGCCGACGACTAGCCTGGCCCAGCCTTGGACCCCTCGAGCCGGCTCGAGGGGGTTTTTGTATCCAGCGAGGGGAGGCCAGGTGGCCCGGCGTTGAACTTTTAGAGAAAGGTGTGGAGAATATGAAAGGCCGTGGCCCAAAACACCCTCCAGGAAGACACCACCGTCCCCATGCGGGCCCGGGTGTACTTCTTTATGCTGCCGGTGGCCGCCTGGGCAGCCCTCTTCGCCTGGTCGCAGCTTGACCTAAGCCAGCAAAACACCCTCTACGAGAAGTACTCCCTGCCCGCCATCGCCCTGTGGCTGGGCCTTTGCTGGCTGGGCCTTCTGGCCCCCCGGCGGGTGGGTTTCCGGGCGGTAGAGCAGGGGATTTTCTGGGGAACCGCCCTGCTGATGGTGCTCAACGTCTACTACAACCTGCTCTCCATCGGCAAGGAGGGGCTTTGGAACTCCTCAGTCTGGCTGGCCATCGTGTTTGTAATGGCCTACTTCGTTTTTGAGCCCAAGCAGGCCTGGTGGGTTTCGGTGGGCATCTTCTCGGCCTTCCTGGTGGTCGGACTGTTCGCGCTTACCCCCCAGGCGCTGCGGGGCCAACACCTGGACGCCAACAGCCTGGTGCAGCTTTACGTCTCCCAGCTATGCTACCTGGTGCTCTTCCGGCTTCTGGTGCGCTCTAAGGAGCACGCCCTGCGGGTGCAGCTCGAGGCGGCCCACCTACACCACCTGGCCCACACCGACCCCCTGACCGGGGTAGCCAACCGCCGCTCCATCCTAAAAAGCCTAGAAGAGGCCCTAGCCCACCACCAGAAGACCGCAGAGCCCCTCTGCTTGGTGCTGCTTGACCTAGACCGCTTCAAGCAAATCAACGACCGCTACGGCCACGAGATGGGGGACCGGGTGCTGCTCCATGCCACCCAGGTTCTGCAGCAGCACCTCCGGCCCACCGACCGGCTGGGACGCTGGGGCGGGGAGGAATTCATGCTGGTGCTGCCCAACACCTCCTTGACGGAGGCGGAGGGCCTCTGCACACGCCTACAGCCCCTTTTGGCCCAGCACGACCACCTCCCCCCTGTTTCGGCCAGCTTCGGTGTGGCCGCAGCCTTCCCGGAGGACGACCCAAAGAGCCTGATTGCCCGGGCCGACGCCGCCATGTACGCCTCCAAGCAAGCCGGGGGCAACCGTGTGGCCATCGCGCCTTAGCGGGCAACCTCAGCCCAGACGGCCAAACCTTTCTAGACGCGTTCACCCCATCCACGACAGTATCCTGACGCCCCACAGAGGGCTGGATGAGGCCTTTTATACCAACCCTAGATACCTTCGTGTGCTACTTGATCTAAAGCCCTTGGGTATGAAAAAAGAGGGGTACTATGGAAGCACACCGCCAGCACCCCATTTACTATCTTGACGCAGAAACCCTCCTGGTTGCCACCTACGTCTGGGTAGACGACGCCCTAAAGGCCCTCAAAGCCCAAGGCCTCAAGCTCCCCAAGGGGCAAAAGCATCAAAAGGCTACCTCGCGGCTAAGGTCACCCTACGCGCCGACTTCCCCTCCCTACCCCACCTTGCCCAAACCCTGGCCGGGGGGAATCGGGGGTTTCGCTGGGTGCAGGGGGTGAGGACGCCGCCTTACCGGTTGCGGGGGGGCCGGCCCGCACCACCTCAATCAGATACAAGGTCTACGTCTGGCCGGTGGGCGAGCAGGGCGGGCCTAGGCTCAACCAGAACGCCTTTGGGGTAGACCTCTCGAGCCCCCAACCGGCCCTCGCCGGCCTGAGCTACACGGAGACCATGCACGCCATCACCGTGGGCAAGGACGGCCGCCAGTACCACGTGGCCATCGCGCCCGCCAAGGAAAGCCCCATCAACCGGGGCGACTACTCCATCCGCGGCGGCACCAACGCCCTCACCGTATGGAGCCCTACTGGGTCATCGCTACCGACCCCTACCTCTCCACCCCCAGCAACCAGGTCTTCCGCAAGGGCATCCACGAGCGCACGGAAAAGCTCACCAGGGCCCTGGGCGAGGGCGGGGAGCCCAGCACCATCCAGGAAAGTGTTCAGAAGACCCTGGCCTTTCTCTACAACAACCCCGACGCCCTCTTCCTGGTGGTCCAGGACATCTACATGACGGAAACCGCCCGGGATGCCCACCTCATCCTCCCCGCCGCCTGGGGCGAGGCCAACGAAACCTCCATCAACTGCAATAGCCGCCTCCTAAGGCTCTACGAGAAGTTCATGGACCCGCCTAGGGAGGCCAAGCCCGACTGGGAGATCTTCAAGTGGGTGGGCCTGCGCATCGCCGAGCTCTACCGGCCCGAGGGCAAGGCCCAGGAGGCGGCCAAGTTTGAGTTCGGCAAGAACTGGCGGACGGACGAGGACGTCTTCCTGGCGGGGACCGAGGAGTTCGCCGACAACCGGGTGAGCGAGGAGGACAAGGCCAAGCTGGAGGCGGAGAACTACAAGGGCGTGACCTACGCCTTCCTCAAGCAGCTCGGTCAAAAGGGCATCCAGACCCCCGTGCGCCGCGACCCCAGGACCGGCCAGCTGGTGGGCACGGTGCGCCCGCCGCTACACCTACAAGTTCGGCACCGAGGACGGCAAGTTCAAGTGGTACGGCACCGACGACTGGGAAGGCTACCCGCAGGAGGTGGCCACGGCCCTGCCCCTGCCCTACGTGGAGGTGAGCCCCGAGGACGCCAGGCGCCTGGGCCTCCAGTCCGGGGACCTGGCGGAGGTCTACAACGAGGAGGGGAACGGCACCTTCCTGGTCTACGTCACGGACGCCGTGAAGCCGGGGATGCTCTTCCTGGTCATGTACCACTGGCGGGGCACCTCCAACTCCCTGGTCTCCGGCTACACCGACCCCAAAACCACCATCCCCTGGTACAAGGGCACCCGGGTAGCGATCCACAAGGTGGCAGGGACCATCCCCTCCGTGCAGCAGACGGCGAGCCTCCTGCAGCAGAACAAGTTTGACTAGCCCTCCCCAAAGGCCCCGCCCCCTCGCTCGAGGGGGCGGGGCCAGCCTTCGCTAGCCGAGGTGCCGCGGCGGGCGGCCTGAAGCCTCCCAAAGGTTGTACAGGGGCCGGACAATAACCCCTCCACCCAGCAGCCGCTCTCCATGGTAGAGCACCGCCGACTGCCCGGGCGCAACGGCGAACTGGGGCTCCTCAAACCGGAGCGAGAACCGGCCTGGGGTTATCTCCTCCACTCGAGCCGGCACCGGCCGGGTGCGGTAGCGCACCTGCACCTCCAGCCGTTCGGGCAGCTCCTCCGGCTCCAAGAGCAGGTTGACCTCCTGGGCCTCCAACCCTCCCCACATGCAGGCCTCCCGGGGGCCCACCACCACCTCGTTGCGGGCCACGTCTATTCGCACCACGTAGCGCTCGAGGTGGCTCTTCCAAAGGCCTAGCCCCTTCCGCTGGCCCACCGTGTAGAGCTGGGCCCCGCTGTGCTCGCCAATCTGCGCCCCAGTCTCCAGGTCTATAAGGGGCCCCGGTCTGGTCTCAATGTGCCGGGCCAGGAACTCCCTGAGGTCGCCCTGGACAAAGCAGATGTTCTGGCTCTCGGGTTTTTTGGCCGTGGGCAGACCAAACCGCTCGGCCAAGGCCCGCACCTGGGGCTTTTCCAGATGGCCCACCGGGAAGAGCATGTGGGGGATGGCCTCCTTGGGCGTGCCCCACAGGAAGTAGGTCTGGTCCTTTCTGGGGTCACCCCGGTAAAGCCCACCCTCCCGGTTAATCACGTAGTGCCCGGTGGCCACGTAGTCGCAGCCCAGCATGCGGGCCTTCCTGAGGAGCGAGTCAAACTTGACCCGGGTGTTGCAGTTCACGCAAGGGTTGGGGGTCTGGCCTGCTCGGTACCCTGCGATGAAGGGGCCGATGATTTTCTCCTGAAACTCCTCGCGGTAGTCAAGCAAGTAAAAAGGAATGCCCAGGATGTCCGCCACCCGCCGGGCCTCGTAGGCCGCATCGGGCGAGCAACAGGTTTCAAAGCAGTCCTCTTGCTTGTTGTCGGGCCAAAAGCGCATCATGGCCCCAATGACCTCGTAGCCCTGCTCCTTGAGCAGGGCCGCGCTCACGGAGGAGTCCACCCCTCCGCTCATAGCCGCCAGCACACGCTTACCCATAACCCCATAAAGCCCTAAAGCTCCCCAGACCCAGTCTAACCCAACACCTTTTAGCCTGCGCGCATTCCGTGGTTGACCGGCCCCACCTCCAGGGCTTAGCATAGCGGGCGGGCTTAGGCCCCAACCTTTAAGCCGATCCCGTGAGGTCGGAAAGGAGCGAAGATGCACACCGGTAAAAGACCAAAGGCCAAGCGCCCAAGCGGGCGTATTTTTTTGTCCTGGCCCAAGCTGGGTAGGCTAGGCTTGGAGGGAAGACCATGACCTTCAAGTCCCGCATCCTCAACGCCGACGAGGTACGCCGCGCCCTTACCCGCATCGCCCACGAGGTCATTGAGAAGAACAAGGGCACCCAGAGGCTCTGCTTCGTGGGAATTCACACCCGCGGCATCAGCCTGGCCAAGCGGTTGGTGGAGCTGGTGGAGCGCTTTGAGGGGCAGCGGGTGCCCATGGGCATCCTGGACATCACCCTCTACCGCGACGACCTAACCGAGATTGGCCTGCAACCCCGGGTGCGCGAGACCCGCATCCCCTTTGACCTAAACGGCAAAGCGGTGGTGCTGGTAGACGACGTGCTCTACACCGGCCGCACCGCCCGGGCCGCCCTAGACGCCCTGATTGACCAGGGCCGGCCCAGCCGCATCTACCTGGCGGTGCTGGTGGACCGGGGGCACCGCGAACTGCCCATCCGGGCCGACTTCGTGGGGAAAAATCTGCCCACCTCAAGAAGCGAGGTGGTAAAGGTCAAAACCCTCGAGGACGATGGCGAGGACGCGGTGGAGCTCTGGGAGGTGGGGGAGACGTGAGCGGGGCCACCTTTCCCAAACACCTCTTAGACTTCCAGGAGTGGGAGCGGGCCCAGCTCGAGAGCCTGCTGGAAACCGCCCAAATGATGCAGGAGGTCCTCGCCCGCCCGGTCAAGAAGGTGCCGGCCCTCACCGGATTCACGGTAGCCACGGTCTTCTTTGAGCCCTCCACCCGCACCCGCATCTCCTTTGAGCTGGCCGCCCGGCGCATGTCCGCCGATGTGGTGAGCTTCACGAGCAGCGCCAGCTCCACCGCCAAGGGCGAAACCTACCGCGACACCCTGCGAACCCTTGACCAGATGGGCATAGACGCCTACATCCTCCGCACCGATGCTGCCGGGGTGCCTCACCAGGCCCACCGCTGGCTGCAAAAGCCGGTCATCAACGCTGGGGACGGCTGGCGGGCCCATCCCACCCAGGCCTTGCTGGACGCCTTTACCCTGCGGGAAAAGCTGGGGAGCTTGGAGGGCAAAAAAATCGCCATTGTGGGCGACATTCTGCACTCGCGGGTGGCCCGCTCCAACGCCGAGCTGCTGCCCCGGCTGGGCGCCCAGGTGGTGGCCTGCGGCCCCGCCACGCTGCTTCCGGGCAAGCTGCCCGGGGCCTCCCTTACCACCAAGCTACGCGAAGCCCTAGAGGAGGCCGATGCGGTGATGGCCCTCCGGCTCCAAAAGGAGCGGATGGACAAGGGGCTGCTGCCCTCCCTGCCAGAGTACATCGCCGGCTACCAGATCACCGAGGCCCGCCTGGCCTGGGCCAAGCCCGAGGCCCCCCTCCTCCACCCCGGCCCCATGAACCGCGACGTGGAGATTGAGGGTACCCTGGCCGACTCCCCCCGCAGCCTGGTGGAGCGCCAGGTGGCCAACGGGCAAGCGGTGCGGATGGCGGTGCTTTACCACGTCTTGGTGGGGAAAAGGTAGGGCTGAATGAAGGGTGAAATCCTGTTCAAGAACGCAACCCTGGTGGACGCTCGAGGGGAACACGGCACGGCCGATGTGTTGGTTGGCGAAGGACGCATCCTCTCGCTCTCGGGAGGCGAGGCCCAACGGGTCGTTGAGGCCAAGGGACGCTGCTTGTCCCCGGGCTTCTTTGACCTCCATGCCCACCTGCGGGAACCCGGACAGGAGGTGAAGGAGGACCTAAGAAGCGGTCTGGAGGCCGCGGCCCGGGGCGGTTACACCGACTTGGTCTCTATGCCCAACACCACCCCCGTGGTGGACAGGGCCGAGGCGGTGCGGGCCCTGAGGGAGAAGGCCGCCCAGATTGACCGCGCCCGGCTCCACCCGGCCGCCGCCTTGACCCAGGGACAAGAGGGTCAGGTTCTGTGCGAGGCCCGGCTCTTGCGCGAGGCGGGGGCGGTGCTGCTCACCGACGACGGGCGCACCAACGAGGACGCCGGCGTGCTGGCCCTAGGGCTGCGCTACGCGGCCTCCTGGGGGCTCCCGGTAGCCGTGCACGCCGAGGACGCGGGGCTGCGGCGGGGCGGGGTGATGCACGAAGGGGAGGTCTCCTGGCGGCTTGGCCTGCCTGGGAATCCTGCCTACGCCGAGAGCGCCCGCATCGCCCGCGACTTGGAAGTGGTGCGCTATGTCTGGGAGGCCCTGGAGACGCGCCCCCAGGGCCGGAGCCTGCTCCACTTCCAGCACCTGAGCACAAGGCGAGGCCTCGAGCTGGTCCGCCAGGCCAAACGGGAAGGGCTGCCCATCAGCGCCGAGGTGACCCCCCACCACCTGACCCTGACCGATGCCCATCTGGAAGGCCTTGACCCCCTTTACAAGGTGGCCCCCCCGCTGCGCACCTGGGCCGACGTGGAGGCCCTGGTGGAGGGGCTTTTAGAGGGCAGCCTAGACTGCGTGGCCACCGACCACGCCCCCCACACCGAGGACGAGAAGTCCTTGGACCTGCTCCGGGCTCCCTTCGGCATACCCAGCCTGGAGGTGGCCTGGCCCCTGCTCTACACCGAGCTGGTTCAGAAGCGGGGTTTTCCCCTAAGCGTCCTGGTGGCCCGCTTCACCGATGGCCCCCGGCGCATCCTGGGCCTCCCCCCCATCCACCTGGAGGAGGGCGCCGAGGCCAGCCTGGTGCTCTGGGACCCCTCCCAAAGGCGGACAGTAGACCCCAAGGGCTTCGCCTCCAAGGCTCGGTACAGCCCCTGGGCGGGCTGGGGGCTCTCAGGCTGGCCCCTCCTGACCCTGGTGGAGGGGCGGGTGGTCTTTGAAGGGCTGGGCTAAAAAGCCTCATATCGGCCTTTGCTAATCTACACAGCATGCGACGCTGGACTCTCTCAACCCTTTCGCTTGTCCTGATGGCCTGCAGCAGCGCGCCTATATCGGTGCCCCTGCGGGATTTTGATGTGGACATCGCAGCAGTGCAGTCAAGCCAGGCGGTCTTCGTCAAGCAGAGCTTTGATAAACCCCCCCTGAGCCTGAGCAGTGTGGTCCTGAAGGGCACCCTCAGGTACCAGCAGGCCTCGGCCCGGTTCACCTTCTTCGTGAGCGATACCGAGCCCTGCTCCAGCCAGGCCCAAGGTTTTTACCTGTGCGATCCCAACGCCCCCCACATCCAGCGGGCCGGTGAGGCCAGCTTCCAAAGCGGCGCCTCTCAGCCCCTGGAGCTCACCGGAACGCGGCTCACCCAAGGCATCAACAGCGGCAACCTTTGGATAGGGGTGCGGCTGGAAAGCGGCCTGGCCACCGCGGGAACCCTGGAGTTTCGCAACATGGTGGCCCAGGTGGCGGTGCTGCCCTGAAGGGGACGAAGCGAAAGCGGCGCAGCCGGTGCGCCGCTTTTAGTCCTTCGCCAAAGGACCCCCACCCCTTCCCCAGGCCAGGGGCCGTTACATTTCGTTACGCCTCTTTTTGCCATCAGAAAGGGCTTTTTCTTTTCCTTAAGCCCGCCCCAGGTGGGGCAGTGGGTCTATACCCATCCGGGGTAGGTGACGGATGCACGGGACTCCAGCCCACCCCTCGCTAACCTAAAAACTCGGGTTGCGTGACAGCAACCCCACTTCAGGGAGGAAGGATGCACCCATTCCACTGGTTCGCAGCCGCGCTTCTCCTGCTGGGCAGCGCCCTGGCCCAGGGGCGGGAGGAGGTTCGGCTTGAGCTCAAGGCCTTCTTGGTGACCTCTTTGCAACAGGAGGGCCGGACGGTGGAGCGGCTCCTGCCGGCGTTGGAGGCCAGACCCGGCCAGGTGATTGAGTACCGGCTCGAGGCCACCAACACCACCGACCGCCCCCTGAGCCAGGTGGCCCTGGTTGTCCCGATTCCCACCACCACCCGCTACCTGGAAAACAGCGCCCAAGCCCTGCAGCGTGAGGGCTGGGTCCTCCCCGAGTTCAGCTTTGACGGGGGGCAGACCTACGGCCGCCCACCCCTCAAGCGGGTGGTCCGGGTGGTGGAAAACGGCAAGGAGGTCAGGAAGGAAGTAGAGGTAAAACCCGAAGAGTACACCCATGCTCGCTGGGTCATACCCCAGCTCGGTCCTAAGGAAAGCGTATCGCTCAGACTGCGCGCGGTCGTGCGCTAAAAGGAGGAACGAATGCCCAAAACCCTTTCCGCGCTGGCCCTGGCCCTATGGTTGGTCTTAGGCATCGCCCTGGCCCAACCCACCCCGGCCGGCACCAGCATCGCCAACCAAGCCTCAGCCAGCTACGTTGACTCGGCGGGACAGCCCCGAACCACCACCTCCAACCAGGTCATCACCGTGGTGCAGCAGGTCTACAGCCTGACCATCACCCCCAACGGCACCCAAACCAGCCCGGGCCAGACCCGCACCGCCCTGGCGGGCGCCACCGTCTACTTCGCCTACACGGTGAGCAACACCGGCAACGGCACGGACAGCGTCGCGCTTTCTACCCTGCAGGACTCCACCACCGACAACTTTGACCCCACCGGGGTGACCATCTATCGGGACAACAACTGCAACGGCGCTTTAGACGCCGGCGAAACCCCCGTGACCAGCCTGAGCCTGGCCCGGCAGGGGGCTTCCGGCAGCTCGGCCTGCGTGGTGGTGGCCGCCACCATTCCGGGCGGAACCCCGGGCGGCCAGTACGCGAACCTGAACCTGGTGGGCACCTCCTCGGGCGGCCCCAGCGACAGCGACAACTGGGCCCGGGCCACCGCTACTACCGCCGCGGCCCTCACCGCCTCCAAATCGGCCAGCCCCAGCGGGGCTGTGAGCCCCGGGGGAACCATCACCTACACCATCTTTGGCCAGAACACCGGGGGCAGCGCAGCAAGCGGGGTCAGCGTGAGCGGGCTCGGCACGGGCATCTTGGTCCGGGACACCATTCCCAACGGTTTGGTGGTGAGCACCCTGCCCACCGGCAGCGCGGGCGCAGGCACCGTGCAGATCGTCTACACCACCGACGGCAGCACCTGGCAACCCCTTGCTTCATCCAACCTACCCCTCACCGGCAACGGCACCGTCGCGGTTGGGATGTTCATCGGCGGAAGCGGGGCCTTCTTCCCGCAGGGGGCTAGCTACACCTTCAGCTTCCAGGCCACCGTGCCCAATGGGGCAGCCCAGGGCACCTCGTACACCAACACCGCCGCCGTCCAGTACAACAACGGCAGCCAGAACCAGACCCAGGCCACCAACAGCACCACCAGCACCGTGGGCGCGGCCTACAATGTGGCGGTAGGTCCCTTCGGCTTCCCCGCCGCGGGCGCCTCCGGCACGTACACCGCCGGGGGCTACACCATCACCCGCTCCGGCGACACCCAGAGCATCGCCTCGGCTTACAACGGGCAAACCCTGTTCTTCTACCATACCCTGCGCAACACCGGCAACACCCCGGACAGCTTCACCCTCTCGGTGAGCGGGGCGCCCACGGGCTGGTCCTGCGGCTTCCGGCACGCCGACCACATCACCCCCATCTCCGGGCCTGTGGGCCCCATCGCCCCAGGGAGCGACTTCAACTTTGACCTGGTCTGCGCGGTGCCCGCCACCTACACGGGCAGCACCGCGGTGAACCTCACCGTCACCGCCACCAGCACGAACGACAGCAGCAAGACCGACACCACCCAGGACACCGTGGCCCAGGTGGTCTCGGGCTACAGCGTGGACTTCGCCAGGCTGGGCACGGGCGGGGACGGCAACCCGGCCAACGACAATCCTCCCGCCGCGAGCGCCAACCCCGGCGGCGCGGTGAGTTTCCCGCTCGAGGTGGTGAACACCGGGGTCAACCCCGACAGCTTCAACCTGAGCGCCCCCACCCTCCCGTCGGGCTGGAGCGTGGCCTTCTATCCCGACGCGAACTGCGACGGGGCCATGGACAGCCCCACCCCAAGCCCCATCACCAACACCGGCCTGGTAAACCCTGGGGTGGCCAACAAGCGGTGCTACATCGCGGTGGTGCAGATTCCCACCGGCACCGCCCCCGGGAACAACCCCATAAGCTTCCGGGTGGACAGCGCCACCGACGCCGATGCCAACACCCCGGGTATCCAGCCCGTCTCTTCGGATGTGGTGTCCACCGCCATCAATGTGAACCTGGTGACCGGATTTGCCTTTGACCCCGACCGCAGCGGCACCGTGACCAGCCCCGGCACCATCACCTACACCCACAACCTGGTCAACACCGGGAACGCCCAGGCCACGGTGAGCATCCCCGCGGTGACGAGCGCCTACGGCTGGACCTACCAGCTCTCCACCGACGGCAGCACCTGGAGCGCCTCGCTCTCCGGGATTGCGGTCCCCTCGGGCGGCAGTGTGCCGGTCTACGTGCGGGTACAGGTCCCCGGGGGCCAGCCCATTGGCCGCAGCGAGAGCGTGACCCTCACCGCCAACGCCACCTACCCAGGCGGGGGCGCCGCCAGCGACACCGCGACCGTCACCACCACCATCGTGGGCGGCGAGCTCAGCCTCACCAAGTCGGCGGTGAGCTACGTGGGCAGCAGCTCCACGGTGCGCCATCCGAGCGGGGCGGAGGCCTTCCCAGGGGACCACATCGTCTACACCGTGGTGGCCAGCAACATCGGCACCGGCAACCTCACCAACGTTCGGGTCTCCGACCCCCTGCCGGCCTACACCAGCTTCGTCAGCGTGAGCGCCGCGGTTTCGGGCTTCACCGGCGCGGTGACGGTGCTTTACTCCACGAACGGGACCAGCTGGAACGCCACGGCGCCCAGCTCGCTGCCCGCCGGCAGCAGCCTCTACGTGGGCGTGGACACGGATGGGAACGGAACGATTGACAGCAACGACACCATGCCGCCCGGGGCCAGCCTCACCCTGACCCTGCGGGTGCAGGTCCAGTAGCGCGAAGCATGCGGGGGTCTTGGATGCGCTTCTTTAGGGCTCGGCCAAGGCCCCCTTTTTCCCCTTTCAGAGCCCGGAACATGAGAATAGGGCCTTTTCTAATCCTGATTTTTAGCCTCGGGGTGGGCCCCGCTTGGGGCCAGGCGGTCATCCGCAACCAGGCCACGGCCCAGGCCGACGGCCAGACCCGCCCCTCCAACCCTGTGGAAACCCGGGTGAGCCTTTCGCTCCTCCTCTCCAAGGAGGTGGACCGAAAGGAGGCCTCCGTGGGGGACCGGCTGGTCTACACCCTGACCCTGGTCAACCCGGGGCAGGCTCCCCTCCTCGTGGACCTGGAGGACCAGCCCCCGGCGGGCACCCGGTACGTCCCCGGAACCGCCGCGCCGGCAGAACCCAGCCTAGAGGGGAACAAACTGCGCTGGCAGGGGCTTCGGCTGGGCGTCGGGCCAGGGCAAGACCGGCTGGTGCTCAGCTACGCCCTGCAGGTCCTGCCCGGGGCCCCCGAGCGGCTGGTCAACATCGCCACCGCCACCGCCGCCCGGGAGGGGCAAGGGGCCCAGGCCAGGGCGGTCCTCTCGGCCACGGCGGTGGTAAAGCTCCAGCAGGGGGTGTTCGCCCCACCCCACAACCTGCTGGGACGGGTCTTCCTGGACGCCGACCGCGACGGTCGGTACACCGCGGGCCTGGACGTGCCGCTGCCGGGGGCCCGGGTACTCCTGAGCAACGGGTTGCAAACCCTGACCGACGGCGAGGGCCGCTACAGCTTCCGCAACCTGGTGGGGGGGCTGTGGGAGGTGATGCTCGAGCCCGCCTCGGCCCCCTTCCGGCCCCTCCCCCACCCCGAGGCCCTGGGGGACGGCTACCGCCACCGGGTGCGGGTGGAGGGCCTGACCACAAGCGACTTTCCGCTCGAGTACCCGGCTGGCCTGGCCCGGGCCCAGCGCGAGACCACGCTGGAGTTTGGGCCGCTGAAGGTGGAGAAAAAGCTGCTGCCGCTCCCGGGTGGGGTGCGGGTGGTGCTGGTGCTACGCTCTGCCGAAACCCTCACCGACCTGACCCTCACCGACCCGCTGCCCGAAGGCGGGGAACGGGTCTTCCGGTTTGAGCAGTTCCAGGGCGAGACCACCCTCACCTACGACCTGCCGGGCGGCCCCTTGACCGACCCCCAGGTGCGCTGGAGGTATCCGTGAAGGGGATAGGGCGGAAAGCACAGGGCTCAGGGCTCAGAAAGAGAGGCCTGTACCCTGGCGTGCTGTTACTGGCCCTGGGCTTTTGGCTCCTGGCTTTCGGCGGCCTTGCCCTGGCCCAGGCCCGCACCGACCTTGTGGGCATCGTGCCGGGCGACCGGCTGGGCTGGGAGATTCAGGAGTTCAGGGCCAGCGTGGTGGTGCGCAGGCCCACCCTCCTGAACCTGCAAATCTACTCGCCCGGCTTTGACCCCGGCGATTACCGCCGGGCCCTGAGGGGCGGGGAAGAACTGGGCGACGAACGCTACGACAAGGGCCGGGGCGAGATGGTGGCAGAGTTTGCGCTGGCGCGCGACGGAAGGCTTCTGGCCCAAGAGACCTACACGGTGGAGCCCCACCGCTGGGTGCTCTTCTTCCGGGGCCCGGTCGAGCCCGGCGTGTACCAGCTTTCCAGCCGCCTCTTGGGCCTGGGCAAGAACGCCTTCCGCTACCGCATCCAGACCAGCGTGCCGGAGGCCGCCGAGCTGCTGGTAGACCCCACCCTGCAGCTCTACGACGCGCGGAAGACCCAGAAGGGCTGGCTCGAGCCCTTCGCGCTGGAGGTGAGCCCCGAGGTGCTGCCCCTGCGGGTGGGCTTCTACGACGAGGACGGCCCCAAGGAGATGGAGGGCCGGGTACGGCTGCCGGACGGGCGTACAGAGCCGCGCGGCGTCTCCGGGGACCGCGACTGGGCCTACTACGAGATCCGCCAGCCGGGGGTGGTCGCCTTTGGCTTCCGCCAACCCAAAACCGCCACCCAGTACTCCAACACCCTCGGCTTCCGGGTGGACGCCTGTTTGGAGGTGGAGCGGGGCGCCTTCCGGGCAGTAGCCCCGCGCCCGGTGACGGCGGCGGTGGTGGATACCCAAGGCCGGCCCGTGGGCCTGCCCATCTTTACCGAGGGGGACAAAATCCGCACCGTTCGCCTGCCCTTCGTGCCCGAAGGCTACCGCCTGGTGCGGCTGGAGGCGCAGGGCGGCGAACGCCTGGATGAGCGGAGCGCGCGCTTTGGCTGCGCGGGGGGCCAGGCCCGTTTCGTGGTGGAGAAGCTTCCCGAGGCCACACCGCCGCCCCCTCCACCCACACCGCGGGCCACGCTGGAACTCGAGGCGGTGCTGGTGCGGCCCGATGGCGAAGAGCCCTTTGACCTGCCCCTTCGGGTAGGCGACCAAGCCGTGACCCTGCAAGAGGGCAAGGGCCGCCTTGACCTGCCCGCGGGGGCCCACACCCTGACGCCCGCTCTGGAGGGGGCCCGCGTTGAGGGGCCCAGATCGGTGCGGCTCGAGAGCGGCCAGACCGGGCGGGCGCGCTTTAGGGTCTACCCGGAGGTGCGGCTCAGCCTGGAGGCCAGCCCCACCCCCCTGCGGGTCGGCGAACAGACCCTCCTGACGGCCCGCGTCCACACGGCTTTCCCCCGCCTGCTGCCCGCCGAGGTGGAGCTTCTGCTCCCCCCCTGCCTGGAAGCGCTGGACGCGCCCCGCCTGACCGCCCCCGTGGCCCAGGGCCGCGACGCGGTGTTGGGGGTGCGGGTGCGGGCTATCTGCAAAAGCGAGCCCGTAGTGAGTGCCGTCCTGGCCCCCTGGCAGCAGCAAGCCCAGGCCCGGCTGCGCGTCCTCCAGCCCGCCACCTTCACCCTGCGCAAGGAAGCCCTCACCCCCAGCGTGGCGGTGGGCCGCGAGGCCGTCTGGCGCCTGTGGGTGCAGAACACCGGCGACGAGGCTGGCCGGGTGCGGGTGCAGGACCGCCTGGGGCCTGGGCTAGAGGGCCCGCCGCTGGACCAGAGCCTGGAGCTGTCGCCCGGCGAGGAGCGCGCGCTCGAGGTGCGCGCCCGCGTAACCCCCGAAGCCCCCACCACCCTTGCCAACACCGCCCGGCTGCTCGATGAACGGGGCGAAGCCCTGGCCGAGGCCCGCGCCGAGGTGCAGGTGCTGCGCCCGGTGGCCCAGCTCTCGCGCTCGCTGGACAAACGGGTGGTAGTGCCGGGGGAGGAGGTGGAGGTGCGGCTGGAGGTACGCAACACCGGCCAGGCCCCCCTGAGCTACACCCTCCAGGACACCTACCCCGAGTGGCTCGAGGTGGCGCAAGCCCCCGGGTTCAGCGGCGTGCTGGCCCCCGGCGGGAGCGCCACCCACACCTACAAAGCCCGGGTGCGCTTTGGCCCCGAGGCCGAAGGCACCTTTACCGCCCGGTTGGGCTCCAACGCCGACGCCCAGGAGGCCCGGCAAACCCTCCGAAGGGTGCCCCTACCCCTTGGGCTCGAGGTGGAGCCCAAACGCGTCCTGGTGGGCAGTGAGGCCCGCTACACCCTGACCCTGGGCAACCCCACCGACCATTCCCTCTCCCTGGAGTTCAGGCTGGCCCCCGAGCCCGGGCTGGGCCTCCAGCCCCCTGAGGACCTCCGGCTCACCCTGCGGCCTGGGCAGGAGGAGCGCCTTCCCCTCCCCGCCCAGCCCAGCCGGGCGGGTGGGCTGGCCCTGCAGGCCACGGCCTTTGTGAACGGGGTCCCGGCCTCCTTCCCCGCCAAGGCCGTGCTGACCGCCCTGCCCCTGCTGGAGCCCCTGCGGCTTTCCACCATTCACCTCGAGTTCAACCTCCAGAGCGGCGCCGGAGAACGCCTGCTGCTGACCCACCAGCCGCCGCCGGGGGCCTTCTACGAACCCGGTTCGGCCCGGCTGGACGGCCGGCCCCTGCCCGACCCCCGGGTGGACGAGGAGGGCCGGCTCTACTTCGAGCTGCCCTACCAGGCGCAGGGAACCCTCTCCTACGGGCTGCGGCACCGCGAGGCCCTGGGGCCCGTGGCTGAACCCACCCTGACCCTGCGCCTCGCCGACCGGGAGGTGTATTTGCAAGGCCAGCAAACCTTTGCCAGCTATGAAAGGGCCCGGCCCCTGGAGGTAAGGGGCCGCGAGGGGTTCATTCAAGAACCCCTGCCCGGCACCCTCTTCCGGGTAGACAAGATCCGGGTGGTGCTGCAAACCCCGCTGGACCCCCAAACCCGCCTAACCCTAAACGGCCAGCCTGTGGACGCCAAAAACCTGGGCCAAGCCGTCTACGACAGCGAACGAGGCTTTCAACGCCTGGAATACTACGGCCTGCCGCTGAAGGAAGGGCGCAACCTGATCGAGGTGCAGACCGCGGCAGGGGGCGACCAGGTGGAGGTCTTCTTGGCGGGGAGGCCGGTGCGGCTGGAGGTGCGCCCCCTGCGCCTGTTGGCCGATGGCCGCACCCCTTTGGAGCTGGAAATACGGGCCCTGGACGCCCTGGGGCTGCCCAGCGGCGACGGGCCCCTCACGGTAGAGGCCTGGCCGGAGCCCCTCGAGCCCGACGCCTTCCCGCTCCTCTCGGGCTACCAGGTGCTGCTCAAGGACGGGCAGGCCCTGCTGCGGCTCAAACCCACCGCCACCCCCACTTCCTTGCGCCTGCGGCTGGTTTTTGGCGAGCTCGAGGGCCAGGCCGAGTTCTTCGTGCTGGGCCGCCAGAACCGGGTGTGGCAGTTCCAGGGCAGCGTGGGGGCGCGGCTGGGCGAGAGCGTCCAGGTGTTCGGCCTGGGGCGCGGCTATCTGGAAAGCCCCTTGGGCGGCGGCACCCTGCGGGCCGCCCTGGATGGCTCGCTGCGCTTCAACCAGGGCCGGCCCGAGCCCGAAAGCGGCCTGCGGGACTTGCCCGACCCCACCGGGCGCTTCCCCCTCACAGGTGCGGGAACCGAGGCCCAAAGGCCCCTGCGCTCCGACGACCCGGTGGCCCTGCGCTACGACCAGGAGGGCTTTAGCCTGGGCTACTTCGCCGACCGGCTGAGCGTGTTCGGGGTGGGCGAGCTGCCCCAGGGCACCGCCCTGCGCCTGGAGACCCGCGACGACCTGGCCCTGCAAGGCTTCGTGGGCTGGCTGCCGGTGGGGAGCAAAACCGACCTCATCGTGCCCGATGGCACCCGCTTCTACCGGCTCTCCGGCCCCGCCGAGCCCGGCAGCGAGCAGGTGACCCTCCTGGTGGGGGCCAGCGAGAAGCGCCTGGAGCGCCTCAAGGACTACGTGCTGGACGCGGCCAGCGGCATCCTGACCCTCTCCGAGCCGCTCTGGCCTAGCGGCTCCGACTTCCAGCCGGTGCGGCTGCGGGTGGTCTACGCCCCGCTGGGCGGCGCCCGCGAGCTGGGCTACGGGGCCGGGGCCCGCTGGCGGCTGGGCGGGTTTAGCCTCGGGGCGGGGGCCGCGTACCTGCCCGGCAATGGCTGGCGCTACGGGGCCGAGGCCGCCTACCAGATACCGGGGTTTGGCCTGCGGGCCACCTACAGCCGGGGTACGGGGGAGCGCTTTGGCCTCGAGCTCTCCGGCAAGAATGGCCCCCTGGAGTCCACCGCCAACCTGAGCTACCAGGGCAGGCTCCAGGGCCAGGCCCAGGTGGCCTACAGCCTGAGCGAGGCCGACCGGGTCTCCCTAGAGCACCAGACCACCGAGACCAACCAGACCGGCCTGCTCTACACCCGCCGCCTGAACCCCGTCTTCTCGGTGGGGGGCGGGCTGGGTTACACCTGGGAAACCGCCACCCTCTTGGGCCTGGGGCGGCTGGGCTTTAGCAGCGGGCCCCTGAATACGGAACTCACCCACGCCCAGCCCTTCAGCCTGGCCGAGATGGCCACCACCCGCCTGCGCGGCAGCTACGCCTTTGACGCCAACCTCACCGCCGAGGCCGACCTGGCCCAGACCTGGGGGCAGGGCTTCTCGGGCAGCCTGGGCCTGAAGCAAAAGCTGGGGGGCGCCAACCTCTCGCTGGCCTATCAGCTCCCCGGCGCGGCGGGAGAGGGCAACCGGGCCCGCTTTGGCCTGGAAGCGCCCCTGCCCCTTTCCGACCGCTGGAGCCTGAACGCCAGCGCGGGCTACGAGCGCAGCCTCTCCACCGGGGCCGACCAGGCCGCCTTTGGCCTGGCCCTGCGCTACGGGGCCGAGGGCTTTAGCGCCACCCTGGGGGCCGAGACGGCCTGGGCCGCCGGGGGGCCCAAGGTGGTGCTCAGGGCCGGGGCCACCGGGCAGCCCGATGCCCAGCAGACCCTCTCGCTGGACGCCAACGCCCAGGTTGTGCCCACCTTCGAGGGCCGCTTCACCCTGGCCTACGCCCTGCGCGGGCGCGAGGTGTCGCTCCTCACCTACCACCGCCTGAACAGTGGGGTTGAGCGCGCCCTCGAGGGCGCCCTGGCCGCGGGCTACCACCCCGGGCCCCGCTTCCAGCTCCGGCCCAGCCTGGCCTACCGCCTCGAGCTGGACGACCCCGAGGGCCACACCTACCAGTTGGGCCTGGGCGGCAACTACTACCTCACCGACTGGCTGGGCCTGGGGGCCGCGGTCTACCACCAGCTCCAGCCCGGAACCGCGACGAGCGCCACGGCGTTCTCGCTCGAGGCCAGCTTCCGCCTGGTGGAGGGGGTGTGGTTCAACCTGGGCTACACCTTTGGCGGCTCCTTGGGCCTCACCCCGGACACCGCGCCCGGCTTCTACCTGCGGCTGGACTTTTTAGGAGGGGAAAGGTGAAAAGGCTCCTCTTCTTCCTGCTGGCCCTCGCGCTGGGCCTGGCTCAGGCCCAGGTGGTGCGAAGCTTCACCAACGTGTTCAACAGCAACACCACCGGCAACATTGTGGTCATCGGCAACACCCTGATGACCTGCGACAACAGCACCGTCACCCCCAGCAACCCCCCCAACTGCAACACCAGCGACACCAGCCTGAGCAACAACCTTTCTATGGTGTTCGTTGATTTTGATGGTGATGGCTCCACTCCCAATTCCTCCCGCGCCACCCTGAGCCTGCCCACCGGGGCCCAGGTGCTCTTTGCCGGGCTGTACTGGGGCGCCCGCGCCGACCCCAGCAGCACCACCCGCAACCAGATTCGCTTCCGCCCACCAGGAAGCAGCTACCAGACCCTAACCGCCGACTGGCTTGAGACCATCACCACCCAAGGCGCTGCCACCAGCCGCCCCTACGCCGCCTTCCGCGACGTAACCAGCCTGGTGCAGGCCGCGGGCTCAGGCGACTACTGGGTGGCAAACATCACCGCCCTCACCGGCAACGATGACCTAGGCTTTTATGCCGGTTGGAGCCTGGTGGTGGTTTACCAGCACCCCACCGAGCCCCTCCGCCGGCTCACCGTGGCCCAGGGGCTGGCTGTGGTGAGCAACGGCAACAATGTGACCCAAACCGTCTCCGGCTTGCTGACCCCCGCGGTGGGCGCCGTGGAGGCCCGCATAGGCGCGGTGGCCTGGGAGGGCGACGCTGGGATCACGGGCGATCAGCTCCAAATCCGACCCACCGGCGCCACCACCTGGGCCAGCCTCTCCGATGGACAAAACCCGGCCAATAACTTTTTCAACTCCAGCGTAAGCGCCCTGGGCAGTCGGTTTACCAACAAAAACCCCGACTATGTAAACCAGTTCGCCCTGGACGCCGACGTGGTGCAGTACAACAACCTGCCCAACAGCACCACCTCCATAGACCTGCAGTTCACCTCCACCCAGGACGTCTACTTCCCCCAGGTGCTCACCTTCGCGGTGAACATCTACGCCCCCAACCTCACCACCACCTTCACCAAGACCGTGAACGACCTCAACGGGGGCAATGTGCTGGTGGGCGACGTCCTGGAGTACACCATCAGCTTCACCAACACCGGGGGGGACGGGGCCACCAACGTGGTGGTGCGCGACCCCATCCCGGCGGGCACCCAGTACGTGCCGGGAAGCCTCCAGGTGCTCTCCAACGCCGCCGCGGCCCCTACCGGCACCTTCACCGACGCCAGCGGCGACGACATCGCCGAGTACGCCACGGCCTGCTCCGAGCTTTCGGGCAGCCCCCCCTGCGTGCGCTTCCGGCTGGGCACCGGGGCGAACGCCACCCAGGGCGGCCTGATCCTCCCCAGCCAGGGGGCCAGCGTGCGCTTTAGGGTGCAGGTGCTGCCCAGCGCCGCCGGTACCACCCTGACCAACACCGCCCAGGTCAGCTACAACGGCCAGACCCTGGGCACCGCTTTCAACCAAAGCGCAAGCGCCACGGCCAGCGCCAGCGTGCCCACCCCGCCCAGTCTGAGCAAAGCCTTTAGCCCGGGCAGCATTCCCGTAGGCGGCACCAGCACCCTCACCCTTACCCTGACCAACCCCAACGCCAGCCCCGCCACCCTCACCGCCGCCCTGGTGGACAACCTCCCTTCAGGCCTGGTGGTGGCTAGCCCCGCGGGCACCGCCACTACCTGTCCAAGCGGTACGGTTACCGCCAACCCGGGGAGCAGCACGGTGAGCCTGGGGAACGGGGCCCAGATTCCAGCAAACGGCTCGTGCACGGTGAGCGTGAACGTGACCGGCAGCGCCCCCGGCAGCTACACCAACACCCTCCCCGCCGGGGCTCTGCAGACCAACCAGGGCAACAACACTACCGCGGCCAGCGCCACCCTGAGCATCCTGGGGGCCAGCCTTTCGGGCCGGGTCTACGCCGACCAGGAACCCAACGGGATGGCCGAGCCTTCTGAGGGCTGGAGCGGGCCTACCGTGTATGTAAACCTGGTACAGGGCGGCAGCGTGGTCCAGTCGGTGGCGGTAAGCGCGGGCAGCGGCGCCTATACCTTTAGCGCGGTGCCCCCCGGCAGCTACACCCTGGTGGTGGCCACCACCCCTACGGCCACCACCCCCGCAGCCCCTACGGGATGGCTCTTTGTGAACCCAGCGGGTTCGCGGAGCATCGCCATGAGCGGCAGCAGCCTCGCGGGCCAGGATTTCGGCCTGTTCAACGGCTCGCGCATCCGGGGCACGGTGTTCCGCGACGATGGACAAGGCAGCGGTACCGCCAACAACGCCCTGCAAGACGGGGGGGAGCCCGGCATTCCCAACGTTTTGGTCACGGCCTCGAGCGGCACCAACAGCCGCAGCGCCTACACCGATGCCAACGGCCTTTACACGCTGTTTATACCGGCTAGTTTTGGCTCCTCCCTGACCCTGAGCCACCCTCAGCAGCCCGCCACCGGCAGCAACGTGGGGGGCTCGAGCGTGAGCTTGGCCGCCAGCTATGGGGCGCCAGCCGCCGCCAGCCGTACCATCGGCAGCTTTGCCGCCGGCCAGTATTACGAGGGCTACAACTTTGGGGTGGCGCGTGAGAGCCGCCTGAGCCCCGACCAGTCGGGGCAGACCACCAGCCCGGGCACCATCACCTACGCCCACCTCTTCCGCCCAGGCACCCTAGGCAGCGTGAGCCTTGGGGCAACCGGGGGCGGCTTCACCTACAGGCTCCGGCGGGATGCCAACTGCGACGGCGACTTTGATGACCCCGGCGAGGGCTTCGTCGCCCCGCCCCTGGGCTTCAGTGTGGACGCCACCTGGCCCCGCGAGCCGGACGGAAGTCCGCGGGCCTGCGCGGTGGAGCTGGAAGTGCAGGTGCCCGGGGGAGTACCCCACGGCAGCGTAGACCTGGTCCAGCTCAACCTTAGCCTAACCTGGGCGAACAACCCAAGCGTCGTGGAGGCCAAGCGGCTTGTGGACACCACCACGATCCTGCCTCCAGGAGGCCTTTCCCTCACCAAGGAGGTGCGCAACGTGACCCAAGGCACACCCTTTGCCAGGAGCGGCGCGGGGCGGCCTGGGGAGGTGCTGGAGTACTGCATCGCCTACCAAAACCTAGGCAGCCAGCCCATTACCGGGGTGGTCCTCACCGACCCCATCCCCTTCTTCACCCTCTACCAAGCGGGCAGCCTGCGGCTGGGCGGAACCCCCCTCACCGAGGCCGCGGACAGCGACCCCGGGGAGGTGAGCGGAGGGGTGGTCCGGGTGCAGATAGGTAACCTGGCCGCCGGGGCCGGAGGCAGCGTTTGCTACCGGGTTCAGGTGAAGTGAGTCCATTCCGCCCTCGCAAGGCCGAATAAACTGGAAATGTATGTCGCTAGGAGCGTTTCACCAGGCGCGGGGGGTGGTGTGGGGCCGGGAAGGCGAGGCAGAGGTGCCCTGGAGCTACGGGAACGTAGAGGAGGAGCTAGAAGCGCTGTACCAAGGAGCGGCCCTGCTGGACTTCTCCGAGCAGGGCCTTCTGGAGCTGAGAGGGGCCGACCGAACCGAATTCCTGCACAACCAGTGCACCTCCGACATTCGGGGAATGCCCAAAGAGAGCTGGTTCGAGACCCTCTTCCTAAACGCCAAAGGCCAGATTGAACACCTGGGGCGGGTCTTCCACCTGGGGGAGGCCCTTTGGGTAAGCTCCCCCAGCGCCCAGGCCCTAGCCCAGCGCTTCCACCGCTACATCGTCTTTGACCAGGTAGAGGTAGAGAGCCTACCCCGGGCCCTCCTGCGCTTGCAGGGCCCCCAGGCCGAAGCAGTGGGGCAGCAACTTTTCCCCCTACCTCCCCGCTGGGGCCTAAGCCGGACTCCCGGCGGGGTGGTGGCCCGCGATGAGCTGGGCCTCTGGTTGCTGCTCCCGCTCCCAGAAGCGGCCGTGCTGGCCCCCCGGCTGCTGGAACACGGGGCAACCCCAGTCGGCCGCCAGGCCTGGCATATCTGGCGGGTGGAGCGAGGCCAGCCCGACCTGGCGGAAGCCCTTGGGGAGCTGCCTCAGGAGGTGGGCCTGGGGAGCCGGGTGAACTACAAGAAGGGCTGCTATCTGGGGCAGGAAATCATGGCCCGGCTCGAGGCCCGCGGCCAGACCCGCTACCACCTGATGGCCCTGCTGGGGCAGGTCCAGATACCCCCGGGGGCCGAGGTCTTCCGGGAGGGCCGGCCGGTGGGACGGGTGGGCACCGCCGTGGAGTCGCCGGAATGGGGCGCGGTGGCCCTGGCTCTTTTGCGCAAGGAGCTGCGCCCAGGGGACCAGGTTCGGGTAGGGGACTGGTCGGCCACGGTGGCAGGCCTTCCCTTGGAGTAGCGCCCCTCTCCTTTTACGTATGATGAAGGGGAGGTAGTTCCATTTTTTCAAAAAAAGTATAAAATATGGAAGATAGTATGTTATCAGCAGAAATAATCGGGGTGGGGGACGAGCTGCTCTACGGCGAAACCGTGGACACCAACACCGCGGAAATCGCCGCCAGCCTTCGCCCCTATGCCCTAACGGTGCGGCGCACCCTGCGGGTGGCCGACCACCTAGAAACCCTGGCCCTGGAGGTGCGTCGGGCCTGGGAAGGGGCCCGGCTGGTGGTCCTCTCGGGGGGGCTTGGCCCCACGCCGGACGACATCACCCGCGAGGCGGTGGCCCAGGCCCTGGGGGAAGAGCTGGAAAGCGACCCCGAGATGCTGGCCCAGCTAGAGGCGCTCTTTGCCCAAAGGGGGTGGCGGATGCCCGAGGCCAACCGCAAGCAAGCCCTGAGGATTCCCTCGGCCCGCTGGATTCCCAACCCCCGGGGCACCGCCCCCGGCTGGTGGGTACGGCGGGACGGCAAGGACCTGGTGGCCCTACCCGGCCCCCCAGCCGAGTGGCGCCCCATGTGGGCCCAGCTCCTGCCCCAGCTAGGCCTGCCCCCCCGCCCCTACAAACAGGCCACCCTCAAGACGTTTGGCCTGGGGGAGTCGCGAATAGCCGAGCTGCTGGGCGAGCTCTTCCAGCGCAGCGGCCCAGTCCAGGTGGGCACCTACGCCCATACCGACGGGGTAGCGGTGGTGGTGCGGGGTGAGCCGGAGGCGGTAGACCGCCTGGTAGGAACCGTCCGTTCCTTGCTGAAGGAGGCCCTTTGGGGGGAAGACGGGGACAGCCTGCCCACCCTGGCCTTGGAGCGGCTGCAGGCTCGAGGGGCCACCCTAGCCACCCTGGAGTCCATGACAGGCGGCACGCTGAGCGCCCTGCTCACCTCGGTCGGCGGCGCTTCCAAGGTCTACCTGGGGGGGCTTCTGGCCTACCATCCCCAGGCCAAGGCCCACCTGGGCCTCCCGGCTGAAGGGATGGTCTCGGCTGCGGCCGCCGAGGCCATGGCCACCTTGGCCCGAGAACAGCTCGGGGCCACCTATGGCCTGGCCACCACCGGGGTAGCCGGTCCAGAGGAGCTGGAGGGGCAGCCGGTGGGCACGCTCTACGTGGGCCTGGCCGGACCGGAGGGAGCACGCTCGAGGCACTACCACTTGCCTGGGGCCAGCCGCGAGGTGCTGCGGCAGCGGGCCGCCCACGCCGCTTTGGCTTTCTTGCTGGGAGCGCTTCAATGAGGCTTTTCTACGCTCTTTTCCCTCCCCTAGCGGTGCAGCAAAACCTAGCCCAGATCCAAGAAAGGCTGCGCCCCTACAGGGGCTGGAGGCCGGTGCAGCCCCGCCAGATGCACATCACCCTGCTCTTCCTAGGAGAGCAGCCCGAAGACCGCCTGCCAGAGCTGCACCGGGCCGGAAAAGAGGTGGCCGCCCGGGTTCCCGCTTTTGAGGTGACCCTGGGGGGCACCGGCTACTTCCCCGCCGCCGGCCCTCCTCGGGTCTGGTTTGTCAAGGCCAGCGGCGCCGGCCTGGAACCCCTGGCCTCCGGCCTGCGGCAAGCCCTAGGGGTGGAGGAGGACAGCTTCCACCCTCACCTCACCCTAGCCCGAAAGAAGGGGCCTGCGCCCCGGGTAGGGCCGGTGGTCGTGAATCTGCACTTTACCGCCCGAGCGGTATGCTTGGTGGAGTCAAAGCTGGAACCCGCAGGGGCAAAGTATCGCGTTTTAGAGGAGTTTCCGCTGAATGGGAGTGGGTATGGATAAGGAAAAGCAGAAGGTTTTAGAGGGCACCCTGAAGACCATTGAAAAGCAGTTTGGAAAAGGGGCCATCATGCGCCTGGGGGAGGCCCCCAAACAGCAGGTGGACGTGATTCCCACCGGAAGCCTGGGCCTGGACATGGCCCTTGGGGTGGGCGGCATCCCCAAGGGCCGGATCATCGAGATTTACGGTCCAGAGTCCGGCGGCAAGACCACCTTGGCCCTCTCCATCATCGCCCAGGCCCAGCAGATGGGCGGGGTAGCGGCCTTTATTGACGCCGAGCATGCCTTAGACCCCCTGTACGCCAAGAGCCTAGGGGTCAACATAGACGACCTGTTGGTCTCCCAGCCAGACACCGGCGAGCAGGCCCTAGAGATAGTGGAGCTGCTGGCCCGCAGCGGGGCCGTGGACGTGGTGGTGGTGGACTCGGTGGCCGCACTGGTGCCCCAGGCTGAGATAGAGGGCAACATCGGGGACGCCTTCGTGGGGGTGCAGGCCCGGCTGATGAGCCAGGCCCTCCGCAAGCTCACCGCGGTGCTGGCCAAGAGCAACACCGCGGCCATCTTCATCAACCAGATTCGCGAAAAGGTGGGTACCATGTACGGCAACCCGGAAACCACCCCCGGCGGTCGGGCCCTCAAGTTCTACGCCTCGGTGAGGCTAGATGTGCGCAAGCAGGGCCAGCCCATCAAAGTGGGCAACGCAGCGGTGGGCAACCGGGTCAAGGTCAAGGTCACCAAGAACAAGCTGGCCCCCCCCTTCCGTGAGCACGAGATAGAGCTCTACTTTGGCAAGGGCATTGACCCGCTGGCCGACCTGGTGAACATTGCCATCGCCACCGAGGTAATCAGCAAGTCCGGCTCCTGGCTCTCCTACGGCGAGGTACGGCTCGGCCAGGGCAAGGAAAAGGCCGCCGAGTTCCTGAAGGGCGAGCCCCGGCTGGCCCAGGAGATCCGTGAGAAAGTTCTAGCCCAAGCTGGTAAGCTAGCTGTACTGACGGCCTCTTCCGAGGAAGGCGAAGCGGCAGAGGCCGCCGAGGTTTGAGCGAGACTTGTGGGGTTCTCCCAGGATGAAGGGCCCGGAAGACATGGGGGGAAGGATTCGCCCGGCAAGCCGCCGGGCTGAGCGGCTGGAAGGCGGTCTGGCCGCTGCAGGGCATCGGGCCTCGAGCCCAACCCGCGCTTTGTAGATGAGCTAGGCATCCACCCGACCCGAAACTGAGAGAACCTCCTTGCTGAGGAGGTAGCGATGGCTTTTACGATTTTAGACGCAATACTGGCCCTGATGGTGCTCGTGCTGGGGGTGGCGGTGGTGGCGCTGGCCCAGCGCAGCGCCCGGTTGGCCGAGGTCAACAAAGGCGAGCTCGAGGCCGCCCGTCGGGAGGCCCAGCAGATTCTGGAGGCGGCCCGCCGACAGGCCGAGGCGGTCTTAGAGCAGGCCAGAGCCCAGCTAGAAGCGGCCCGCCAGGAGGCCCAGCACCTCCGCAGCAGCGCCCTGGCCGAGGCCCAAAACCTGCGGCAAAGCGCCCAAACCGAGCTCGAGCGGCTACGCCAGCAAGGCGAGGAACGGCTGCGCCAGCAGCTAAGGGAGGAGCGCGAGCGCCTGCAGGCCAGCCTAGAGGCAGATCGGGCCTCCCTAAAGGCTGAGCGGGAGCGCTTGCAGAACGAGATGCAGGCCACTCGAGCCGAGCGGGAGGAGCTCAAGCGGGAAGCCGAGCGGCTGGCCCGGCGGGGAGAGCAGCTTGACGCCCGTGCGGCCCGGCTGGACGAGCAGGAGGAAAAGCTGGACGCCTTGGAAAAAAGCCTCCAGAACCGCGAGGCCGAGCTGGCCCAGCGGGAAAAGCAGATTGAGCTCAGGCTCCAAGAAGTGGCTGGGATGACCCAAGAGGAGGCCCGGAACCTGCTTTTGTCCAAGCTCGAGGCCGAGCTAGAGGAGGAGAAAGCCCTGCGGGTCAAGGCCAACCTGGAGAGGGTTCGGCTCGAGGTCAAGCGCGAGGCGCAAAAACTGCTGGCCCTGGCCGCCCAGCGCCAGGCCTCCGAGACCGCCGCGGCCCTGGCCGTCTCGGTGGTGCCCATCCCCTCCGATGCCATGAAGGGCCGCATCATTGGCCGCGAGGGTCGCAACATCCGCACCTTTGAGGCCCTGACCGGGGTAGACCTCATCATTGACGACACCCCCGAGGCGGTGCTCCTCTCCAGCTTCAACCCGGTGCGCCGGGAAATTGCCCGCATGGCCCTAGAACAGCTCGTGGCCGACGGCCGCATCCACCCCAGCCGCATTGAGGAGGTGGTGGAAAAGGCCAAGAACGAGATGAAGACCTTCATCTACGAGCGGGGGGAGGAGGCCGCCTTGGAGGCCGGGGTGGTGGGCCTGAAACCGGGGCTGGTGCAGCTTCTAGGGCGGCTACACTTCAGAAGCTCCTACGGGCAGAATGTGCTCAAGCACTCCATCCAGGTGGCTCACCTGACCGGCATCATGGCCGCCGAGCTGGGCCTGGACGCTGCGCTGGCCCGCCGGGCCGGCCTGCTGCACGACCTGGGCAAGTCGGTGGACCGCGAGATCGAGGGCACCCACGTGGAAATCGGCATTACCCTGGCCTCTCGCTTCGGCGAGCCCAAAGAGGTCGTAGATGCCATCGCTCACCACCACGACCCCGAGAACGGCGAGACCCTCTACGCGGTGCTGGTGGCCGCTGCCGACGCCATCAGCGCAGCCCGCCCCGGCGCGCGGCGCGAAAGCCTGGAGGAGTACATCCAGCGCCTAGAACAGCTCGAGCGGATCGCCCTCTCCTTCCCCGGTGTGGAGCACGCCTTCGCGGTGCAGGCCGGTCGCGAGGTGCGGGTCATCGTGAAGCCCGAGCGCATCTCCGACGCCAAGGCGGTGCTGCTGGCCCGCGAGATCGCTGGGCGCATTGAGCGGGACATGAACTACCCTGGCCAGGTGCAGGTCACGGTGGTGCGGGAAAGCCGGGCAGTGGAATTCGCCAAGTGATTTGTAGCCCTACCGAAAAACCTCCTTGCGGGGTGTGGGTATTCTCCTTGGTATGGCGCGGAGCGCAATCGTCATCGGCTCGGGCATCGGCGGGCTGGCCATGGGCATCCGCCTACAGAGCCTGGGCTTTGAGACCACCATCTTGGAAAAGCTGGACGGCCCAGGCGGACGGGCCTACACCAAGCGCGTGGACGGTTTCACCTTTGATATGGGGCCCACGGTCATCACCGTGCCCCACTTTATTGAGGAGCTCTTCGCCCTAGAGCGGGGCCGTCCAGGGCTTCACCTGCCCGACTTTCCCGAGTCGGTGCGGGGCGAGGACCAAAGGGTGCGGGAGGGGCCATCGGGGGGGCCTCATACCCGCCGGTACGTCCAGATCGTGCCCATCCTGCCCTTCTACCGCATCCACTTTGACGACGGGAGCCGCTTTGACTACGACGGCGACCCTGAGCACACCCGCCGACAGGTGGCCGCCTTGGGGGAGCCGGGGGACCTCGAGGGCTACGAGCGCTTCCACCGCGACGCCAAGGCCATCTTTGAGCGGGGCTTCCTCGAGCTGGGCTACACCCACTTCGGCGACCCCCTAACCATGCTGCGCATCGTGCCCGACCTCCTGCGGCTGGACGCGGTGCGCAGCCTTTTCAGCTTCACCAGCAAGTACTTCCGCTCCCCCAAGCTGCGCCAGGTCTTCAGCTTTGAGACCTTGCTCATCGGGGGCAACCCCCTGGCGGTGCCGGCCATCTACGCCATGATCCACTTCGTGGAAAAAACCTGGGGGGTCCACTTCGCCCTGGGGGGCACCGGGGCGCTGGTGCGGGCTTTGGTGCGAAAGTTCGAGGAGCTGGGCGGACGGATCCGCTACAACGCCGAGGTTGTAAGGATCAACGTGCTGCGGGAAGGCCGTAAAAAAGTAGCCAAGGGCGTAACCCTCACCGATGGCAGCACGCTTGAAAGCGACCTGGTGGTTTCCAATGCCGACTACGCCCACACCTACTTGAGGCTCATTGATCCCCAGTACCGCTTTTGGAACGCCGACTGGGTGGTGAAAAGGCGGCCCCAGAGCATGTCGCTGGTGGTCGTTTACTTCGGCTTCCGAGCCGACGGCCGCGAGGGGGAGCGGCTAAAGCACCACAACATCATCCTAGGCCCCCGCTACGAGGGGCTGCTGCGGGACATCTTCGGGAGGAAAATCCTGGCCAAAGACTTCAGCCAGTACCTGCACATCCCTACCCTTACCGACCCCTCCTTGGCCCCCCCGGGGCACCACGCAGCCTATACCCTGGTGCCGGTACCCCACAACGGCAGCGGACTAGATTGGGAGCTGCTAGGGGAGCCTTTTGCGGACAAGGTATTGCGCTTCCTAGACGAACGCGGCTACCTGCCGGGCCTGATGGAGCGGCTGGTACACAAAAGCTTCATCACCCCCGACTATTTTGAGCACACCCTGAACAGCTACCTGGGCAACGCCTTCGGCCCCGAGCCCATCCTGGCCCAGTCGGCCTTCTTCCGGCCCCACAACAGAAGCGAGGACATCCAAAACCTCTACCTGGTGGGGGCCGGGGTGCAGCCGGGGGCCGGCACCCCCAGCGTGATGATGTCGGCTAAGATGACGGCCCGGCTCATCGCCCAGGACTTCGGCCTTCTGGAGAAGGCCAAGGGAAGCCCCTCCGTCCCCCAGCCCGCCTAGTCCGGCCAGTCCCCCACCCGCTCCCGCTCGGGGTGGTAGCCGGCCTGCTCCAGCGCGCGCAGCACCGCCTCCCCGTGCTGGGCATCGCGGACCTCCAGCACCAGCTCCACCCCCACCTTGCCCAGCGGGGCCAGCCAGAGGGCCCTGCGGTGGAAGATGTCTACGATGTTGGCCCCTGCCTCGGCCACCAGCGAGACCACCCGGGCTAGGGCCCCAGGCCGGTCCACCACCGCCAGCTTGAGCAGGATATAGCGCCCCTGGCGTACCAGCACCTGCTCAATCACCCGAGAGAGCAGGTTGCCGTCTATGTTGCCCCCGCACAGCACGGTGGCTACGGTCTGCCCCGGAGAAAAAGGTACCTTACCGGCAAGCAAAGCCCCCATTCCTGCCGCGCCAGCCCCCTCCACCACCAGCTTGAGGTCCTGGGCACAGTGGGCAATGCCGCGGGCGATCTCGTCGTCGCTCACCTCCACCACCTGGTCCACGTACCGCTGGATAAGGGGCAGGGTCAACCTTCCCGGACGCTTGACCGCGATGCCGTCGGCGATGGTCTGGGCGGCCGGAACGCTCACCGGCGCCCCGGCCTTGAGGGAAAGGTTGACCGGGGCGCAGCCCTCGGCCTGCACCCCCACAACCCGCACCTCGGGGCGCAGGCTTTTGACCGCCACCGCAATCC
>NZ_QWKZ01000100.1 GCF_003574085.1 Meiothermus luteus
GGGTGGGGGACAGGGTCTTGGGCCAGGGGCGGCGCACCATCCAAAGGGCTGCGGCCAGGGTCAGCGCCCCCATCGCCCCGATCCCCAAGCGGACCCCCAGGGTTTCGATGAGCAGACCCGATAGGTAAGCCCCCAGGGGCCCCGAGCCCAGCAGGACCATGGAGTAGACCGACATCACCCGGCCCCGGATGCGGTCGGGGGCCAGAAGCTGTACGGTGGTGTTGGCGTTGATGAGGGTGGTGATCATCCCAAGCCCGGCCAGGGCAAAGACAAAGGCTACCCAGCCGGGGGGCAGAGGCAGGGCTAGGGCCAGAAGCGCGAGCCCCAAAAGAGCGCTGCCCAGAACCGCCCGCAGAGGGTGGGCCCGGGAGGCGATGGCCTGAAGGAGGGCGGCCAGAATGGAGCCCAGCCCTACCGCCGACATCAGGAAGCCGAAGCCTTGAGCGTCTAGGCCCAGCTCGAGCCGGGCATAGGCCGGGACGATGGTCTGGAAGTTCATGCCCAGCAGGCTGGTCAGGCCCACCAGCACCACCACCTGGCGTACCAGCGGCTCCCCCCAGACGAACCGCAGGCCTTCCAGCGCATCGGCCACGACCCCGCCCTTTCTCCGTTCCACCGCGAGGCTGGGGGACTTTAGCAGAACCCACAGCAGGGGCACGAAGGAGAGGGCGTTGACCAGGTAGCTCCAGGAGAGGCCAAACCCAGCGATCAGAAGGCCGGCCAGGGCGGGGCCCAAAAGGCGCGAGGTGTTGAAGCCAAAGGAGTTGAGGGCGATGGCCCCGGGGTAGCGCTCCTTACCGGCCAGCTCCACCGTGTAGGCCTGCCGCACGGGCAGGTCCATGGCGTTGAAAAGGCCGTACAGAAAGGCAAAGACCAGGACATGCGGGTAGCGCACCCAGCCGGTCGCGATAAGGATGAACATGCCCAAGGCCAACACCGCCATCCCCCCCTGGGTCAGCAGGAGTAGATTGCGCCGGCTGTACCGGTCGGAGAGGACTCCTGCGGGTAGGGAGAACAGCAGCGAGGGCAGAAACTGCAGGGCCACCACCAGGCCCAGCCGCTCGGCGCTGTGGGTCAGCTCGAGCACCAACCATCCTTGGGTAGCGGCCTGCATCCAGGTGCCCATCTGGGAGAGGAAAAGGGCTATCCAGTAGGCTCGGTACCGGGGGTCGCGCAAAAGGGCCAACGCCAGCACCCGCCCATCATACCCACAAACTGACCCATGGGTCAGTTTCCCTACCCCTTGACATGGGGTGCACACCGGGTAAATTGTCCAAAGCCGGAATCCTGAAACCCTAATCGCAGCAATGCGTAGGCTTTTCCTGTGTTCCTAGAAGGGTCCGGTTTAGGAGGTTCTTGGAATGAAGCTGTGGAGACTAGCGGTACTCTTTTTGGTTCTTGCCCTAAGCGCCGCCATGGCCCAGCAGCGGCCTCGAGTGGTGATTCCCACCGGAAGCACGGGGGGGGTGTTCTTCTTCTATGGGCAGGCCATCGCCAAGATTCTGACCGAGGCCGGTGTGGCCGATGCCACGGCCCAGCAGACCGGGGGCTCCTATGACAACCTGCTCCTTCTACGTGACCGCACCGATCCCCGCTCCAACACCTACTACTGCGCCCTGGCCACCACCGACTCGGCCCTGGTGACCTACACCGGTGAGGAGCCGCGCTTTGCCCAACGCAAGGCCGACATGCAGCGCATCATGTTCTACATGTATCCGAGCCTGATTCACATTGTGACCACCGAAAAGTCAGGCATCAACTTCGTGGGCGACCTGCGGGGCAAGCGGGTCTCCACTGGCCAGCCCGGCTCTTCCACCGAAAACCTGGCCCTGCTGGTCCTCAAAGGCGCGGGCGTGGATGTGCGCGAGTTCGCCAAGCGGGAGCGCCTGCCCGCGGCGGAGTCGGCCAAAGCTCTTTCCGAAGGCACCATCGACGCCTACTTCTGGGTGGGTGGGGTGCCCACCGCCAGCGTGGTGGAGCTGGCCCAGAGCCTGGCCCGCAAGGGTGACCAGATCAAGCTGGTAGACTCCCCGCGCACCGGCCCCACCGCCCAGCTCCTGCTAAAGGAGTTTCCCGGGGTCATTACCACCGGCGTGTTGCCCAAATCCGCCTACGGCACCAAGAAGGATGTTTTCGCCCTCTTTACCGGAAACGTCTTCCTCTGCCCGGCCTCTATGCCCGATGACCTGGCTGCGGCCATTATGAGGGCAGTCTTCAACAACCTGCAGACCCTGGTCACCGCCACCGCTGCGGCCCGCGATACCACCCTGAGGAACACCGTGAACCTCTACAACCAAAAGATGGTGGTGCCCTTCCACCCGGGCGCGGTGCGCTACCTGCGCGAGGTGGGGGCCATCCAGTAGGCCACCCTGCTTCGTGCGCTCCCTCACCCGGTGGGGGAGCTTTTTCTTGGAGAAGAAACGGCTGCTCCTTTGCCCAAAAGACGCCTTGGCTCTTACTTGCAAGGGCTCCAGACGGTATAATCCCGCAAACACATCGCCAAGAGGTTTCGCTATGGAAATACCCCAAGACGCCACCGGTCGCACCACCCGCATGGGCCGGGTTATCTGGTTTGTCCTGTTGGTGGGCGCCTTGTTTAGCCTTTACCTGGTGCTTCACCCCTTCACCCCTCTGAGCCGGCTGGACATCAGTATCCTGGACCAGGTGCAGCTACGGCGGGCCACCCACGTGCTCTTGCTGCTGGTGGCGGGCTACCTCATCACTTCCCGCCTGCCGGGGGCCAGGCGCACCCTGGGTTCCTGGGTCTTCGCCCTCCTCACCCTGCCCTTCCTTTACACCTTCTGGGTGCCCAACGTGCCGGGGGTGGAGATACCCCTCTCGGGCCGGCTGGTGGGCACACTGGCCTGGGCCTTGGCGGTGCTGCCGGCGCTTTTGCCTGCCCTACGCCGCTATGGCGATGTGGCCGCGGCGCTTTTAGCCATAGCCCCCTGGGCCTACCAGGTGCGCTACTACGAGGAGCTGGTCAACCGGGCGGTCATCCCGGCGGGCTGGGACATGAGCATGTCCTTTACCGTCATCCTTCTGGTGCTGGGGCTGGTGAACCGGCTGATGGGCCCGGTGATGCCCTCGCTGGTGTTGGTCTTCCTCACCTACAACATGTACGGCCAGTACGTGCCCGGCACCTTCCAGGGGGCCAAAAACGGCATTGACCTGATCCTGGGCAAGACCTACAACGAGACCGAGGCCGGCATCTACGGCCTTATCACCGGGGTCTCGGCCAAGTACATCGTCTACTTCACCATCCTCTCGGGCCTGATCGGGGCCTTGGGCCTGGGCAAGGTGGTGGCCAACATCGCCCTTTCCCTGGTGGGCCGCACCCCCCAGACCCCGGGCCGGGTCACCGGCATCGCCGCGGTCTTTATGGGCATGTTCAGCGGCTCGGGGGCCGCCGACACCCAGTTTGTGGCCACCCTGACCAAGCCCCTCTACGAGAAGGCCAACTACGACCGGATGATCGCCGCCGGGTTGGTGGCCACCGCCGGCACCATCGCGCTTATCACCCCGCCGGTGCTGGGCAGCATCGCGTTTGTGATGGTGGAAATCCTACAGATCAGTTACCTGTGGGTGGTGGTGATGGCCCTGGGGCCCATGCTGCTCTATTTGCTCGGCATCCTGGCCTTCAACGAGTTCTATGCCCGCAAGGCCAAGCTGCCCCCGGTGGGGGCCGACATCGCCCTGGGCCGGCGCTATGCCCTGCGCTACAGCGTCATCTTCGTCCCCATTCTCCTGATTGTGGTCATGCTCTTTTTGGGGAGCGAGGTGGCCACCGCGGTCTACCTGGCCGCCCTGGCCTTTGTGGTTATCTGCTACCTTGACCCCACCCTGCGCCCTGCGGCCCTAAACGAGGCCATGCGGGGCCCGGCCTACCGCATGGGGCTGCCCTTGGGGGTGGGGCTAGGGCTGCTGGGGGCCCTGCTGCCCCTGCTGATGGGCTGGAACCTGGGCAACATCCCGCTGCTTCCCCTCACGCTGGCGGTGCTGGGGCTTTTGCTGGGCACCTTCTTCTACCCTGCCGCGGCCAGTGGGAGGTTGCGGGAGGCCCTGGAGCCCATCGCCCAGGGCCTGGTGGAGGGTTTCCGCCAGCTTATCCCCATCGGCTCGGCCATCGTGGCGGCCAACCTGATTTTTGGGATGATGGTCATCACCGGCCTGCCCTCCAAGTTCTCCATCTTCTTGGGCCAGGTCTCGGGGGAGAGCCTGCTGCTGGCTACCCTGGTGACGGCCTTCTTCAGCCTGGTGCTGGGGATGGGGGTGCCCCCTACCGCCACCTACGTCCTCACCGCCTCGCTAACCGCCCCGGCCATCATCAAGATTGCCGCGGCCAACTTCCAGGGGTACGGTCTCGAGCCCCAGCAGGCGGTGCTGGCCGCTACGCTGGCCACCCACATGTTCCTCTTCTACTACGCGGTGCTGGCCGACGTGACCCCGCCGGTGGCGCTCTCGGCCTATGCGGCGGCCTCGGTCTTCAAGACCAACCCCCTCCTGACCGGGGTCTACGCGGCCCGGGTGGCGCTGGCCAAATACATCATCGGGTTTTTCTTCCTGCTTTCCTTCACCGGGACGGGATTGCTCGTTTTGCCGGTGTTGCAGAATGTGCCGGGCCTCGAGGGCTGGCTCATCATCCTCGAGCGCTTCTTCTTCACCGCCTTCGCCATCGTCTTCCTCTCTGCCGCCACCGTGGGCTACACCCGCAGGCCCCTGCGCCGCTGGGAGAGCTGGGTGATGGGCCTGTTGGCTTTGGCCCTCTTCTATCCCTACCCCAACCTCTGGATGGCCTTTATTCCCTTTGGCTTGGGGCTGCTCTTCTTCCTGAGGGGTGAGAAGACCGGGACCCCTAACCCCCAGGCCGCAGATTGAGGGCCTTAGAGCCAGTCCTTGAAGAAGTCCCGCACCTTCTTTAGGGCCTCAATGAAGCGGTCTATGTCCTCGTGGGTGGTGTAGATGTAGAAGCTGGCCCGAACGGTGGCGGGTACGCCCAGCCAGCGGTGCAGGGGTTGGGCGCAGTGGTGCCCAGCCCGCACTGCGATGCCCTGCTGGTCAAGGGCGGTGGCCACATCGTGGGCGTGTAGGTGGCCCAAGGTGAAGGGGATCACCCCTCCCCGGTCTGCCCCCCGCGGGCCAAAGGTGCGCACCTCGGGCAGCTCCTCATCCAGCCGCTTTAGCGCGTACTGGAGGAGTTCCTGTTCGTGCTGCCAGACCCGGTTCAGGCCTACCTCCATAAGGTACTCTGCGGCTGCTGCAAGCCCAATGGCCTCGGCCACCGCGGGGGTTCCGGCCTCAAAGCGGGCCGGGGGGGCGGCGTAGGTGGAGCGGTCTAGGTAGACCTCCCCAATCATCCCACCCCCTCCCAGGAAAGGGGGTAGGTTCTGGAGGATTTCTGCCCGGCCCCAGAGCACCCCAATCCCGGTGGGCCCCAGCATCTTGTGGCCGGAGAAGGCGTAGAAATCAGCCCCCAGCTCCCGCACCCGTACCGGCATATGGGGGGCTGACTGGGCCCCGTCCACCACCACCAGTGCGCCCACCGCCCGGGCCACCTGGGCCACCTGGGCCACCGGGTTGACCGTACCCAGCACGTTGGAAACATGGGTCAGACCAACCACCCGCACCCGTTCGGTGAGTAGGTCTTTCAACGAGGAAAGGTCCAGGCGGCCTTCGGGGTGGAGGGGGATGCCCCGAACCACCGCGCCGGTCCGTTCGGCCACCAGGTGCCAGGGCACCAGGTTGGCGTGGTGCTCCATCTCGCTTAGGAGGATTACGTCCCCTTCCCGAAGGTTGCGCAGCCCCCAGGCGTAGGCCACCAGGTTCAGGGCCTCGGTGGTGTTGCGCACGAAGATAACCTCGTGGGCTTGGGCCCCGATAAAGCGGGCCAGGGTGCGGCGGGCCTCTTCGTAGGCCTCGCTGGCTTGGGCCGAGAGGGTGTAGGCCCCCCGGTGGATGCTGGCGTTCTGCTCTTTGTAGTAGCGGGCCAGGGCCTCAATAACCCGTAGGGGCTTCTGGCTGGTGGCCGCGGAGTTCAGGTAGACGAGCTCGGGGTAGCGGGCCAGAAGGGGGAAGTCTTGGCGGAGGTTTTCCAGGGCTTTGGGCATACCTCATTAGGGTAGCCTAAGCAGGCCTAGGGGGTTAGGGGCGGCCCTTACCAAGCACCTAGCTTTTGGCGGAGGGCCTGGGTTTGCTTCAGTAGGGCATCCAGCCGCTCGAGCCGGGCTTGGGTCTGTTCCAGCTGGCTTTCCAGCCGGGCGCAGGGGGCCCGATAAAGGCTATGGAAGCGCTCGCGGGTGTGGCCCAGCTCGGCCTCTAGGGTTTCCCGGAGGGCCTTCTCGAGGGCCTCCTTCAGCTCCGTCAGCCGCTCGCGCAGCCGGGCCTTGGCGGCTTCCTTGCGCCGGGGGAGAATAGAGGTGGCCAGGATGGCCCCAAACAGGGTGGCGAAGATGCCCAAAACGTCTAGGGCGATCTTCTGCGCGACGAGCAGCACGGTGAGCCCCAGCCCCACCACGCCCACCTCCACCAGCGCGGTACTCCGCAGGCTCTCTTGGATGTGGTCCCGGAGCTGGCTGGCCTCGGCCTCGGTGTCAAAGCTGCGCAGGGCCTCCTCCAGGTTGCCCGCGATGGTCCGCGCTTCAGGGCCGCCTTGGACCCCGGGGCGCAGCCCGGGGGCCTCGCGCAGCAGGGACAGGGCGTCTTCCAGCAGTTCACGGTCGCGCTTGGTCAGCCAGTTGAGGGCCTCCAGCACCCGGCGCTCGATCTCCTGGTTGGCCCCCCGCACCACCTCTTCTATGAAGCCCTGCTTGAGCCGGCTGGAGTTCAGCAGCTCAAAGAAGCGGGAAAAGCGCACCTTCTCGTCCAGCCAGCGCTCCCCCCGGGCCCGCACCTCCTCCACCACCTGCAGGGCCAGGGCCACCTGGCCGCCAAAATCGCGGCGGGTCCGCTCCTCGTGGCGGGCCAGCAGTTGGTCAAGCTCGCGGCAGGTGGAAAGCTGCTTCCGGACCTCCCCCAGCTGCTTTTGAAGGGCGGGCTGGGCCGTCTCGAGCTCCCGCACCAGCACCCCTAGAGGGGAGCTTAGCTTGAGCCGGGCGGCTTCCTGGCTGAGCACCTGGCGGATGTGGGCCTCGAGCTCAGGGATACCGCTGCTGGCCTCCTGCCCTTGCCGGGCCCGCCGGGCCGAGGCGGGGAAGATGGGTGGGGTATGCCCCAGGGTCTGCTCGGCCCCCTTTTTCACGAAGGCCTCTACCTCCCGCAGCTCGGCCTCGGTGAGCAGGTCGGCCTTATGGACCACCAGCACCACCTTCTTGCCCCAGCTTTGGATGAGCCGGAGAAAGTCTGCTTCGGACTGGGTGAAGGGCCTATCGGCGCTGGTAACGAAGAGAATAAGGTCGGCGCGGGGCAAAAACCGCTCGGTGAGGAGCTGGTGGTGTTGCAGGATGGCATTGGTCCCCGGGGTGTCCACCAGCCGCAGCTCCTCCAGCAAAGGGTGGGGCAGCTCTATCCGCACCAGGCCGGGCCCCTCGGGTAGCTGCTTAGGTTCGGGGCCGTAGCCAATCAGGTGGATGCGGTCGGTGGTGGGGGTGACCCCCTCCTTTAGAAACTCCCCCCGCAGGAGGGTGTTCAAAAGGGAGGACTTCCCGCTATTAAACTCCCCCACCACCACCAGCAAGAAGGGCCCCTCTAGGTCCAGCAAGGCCTGCTGGATGGCCTCGGTGTTCTGCTCGGCCTTGGCCAGCGCCTCGAGCCCCTGGGCAAGCAGAGCCCGCACTTCCTGGGCCAGGGCCAGCGTTTTTGAATCCAACATGCCCAGTATTCTATCCCACCCGCGAATTGCCGCGTTTTTCCACGCTAGGAGGGCTCCACGGCCCGCGCCCGGTTGCGGCGGATGCGCCAGCCCAGGTAGACCACCGCCACCACCCGCAGCAGCATGGAGGCCAGGATGGGCAGGTGGTAGGGGCTGGGAAGCCCCGTGTGGGCATGCAGGCCGCCCAGGTAGCCGCCCAGCAAAGAACCCAGCAGGCCCCCTAGGGCGTAGGCCATCCAGTACCAGGCCAGGTAGAGCCCGCGCTGCTTTGGGGGGGAGCTTTGCAGGGCCACGTTGGTAAGGGCGGTGTTGATGCCTCCCCAGGCGAAGGCGTCGCAGACCGCAGCCAGCCATATGGTTCCGAGCTGGCCTGGCTCCCCGGCCAACCAGAGGGGGGGCAGCACCAGCGCGGCGACCCCGCTGCTTATGAAAAGCACCTGCCAGTGCCCGATTCGGTCGGCTAGGCGGCCCCAAAGGGGGCTCAGCACCAGCCCACAGCCTGCGGCGATGAAGGTCCAGAGGCCGAGCTGGGTAAAGCTCATACGGGCATGCTCTAGGAAAAGGGGAAACACGAACGGACCGCCCACGCTTACCGCCCCCAGGAACAGCGCCACAAACCCCAGGTACCCGCGGAATTGGCGGTCGGAAAGCGGGTGGGTGAACTCTGCCGGCAGGGGAGGAGCGCTTTGGGAGGGGGGCTCGTACTGCTTTCGCAGGATGAAGGTGGCCCCCACCCCGGCCACCACGGCGGCGAGCAGCACCAGCAGGAAGCCCCAGGGCTTGCCCACCGCGTCAATCAGGCCGCCCGCTGCTAGGTTGCCCAAGGTGCCCACCAGGCCTAGGATTCCGTTTCGAAAACCGAAGTAGCGCCCCCGGACCTGCTCGGGGACCAGGTCGGCCATCCAGCTTGTCCAGAGCACGTTTACCGGCGCCAGAATGAGCTGGGACAGGCCGGCAATGGTCAGCAGGGCTGGAATGTGCCAAGCCTCGGGCATCAGGGGGATGAACAGGGCCAGCACAAGTAGGCCCCGCCCGAAGACCGAAAGATTGGCGCTCAGCTCCCTTCGTCCGCCCCGGATGAAGAGGGCTATGGGCGCGGCCATCTGCCCGGCCATGGGCAGCGCCCCTAGGATGGCCAAGGCTACCGGCGGGGCGCCCAGCCACAGGGCGTACCCGGTCATGACCATCCCGGTGCTCCAGTTGATGAAGAGGACGGCCAGCATTCCCTCCCAGATGGCCAGGTTTTGCGAGCGGCGGGGCTCGCCTTTGGGCGGCGTCACGAAGGCCCATTATTGACCGCCGGGTCGGCTTTGGGAAGGGATGGTGAAGGAAATTGCCGGCTGGGGTGTTGCGCACCCTTCTGGACGGGAAGACCCCTTGTTTGGGGGCTACACAGCGCCTACACCTGGGCTGTGCGGAAACTTCACGGCCCTCCTCTACGTTTTTCCTTGGAAGGGTCAAGGCCTTTCCAGAAGGAGGAACCTAATGAAAAAGCTTTTGATTCCCCTCATGTCCGTTTTGGCGTTGGGCCTCGCGACCGCTCAGGGCGCTCAGCCCACGGTGTCCCAGGCTTCGGTGACCCTGGTGCGCTGGGTGGAGGTTCTGCCCCAGATGGTGCGCTGGGAAGACCTTGGCGCGGGGCGGGCCCGCCAGATTTACCAGGCCCTCGAGGGGCTGAGCTACGGGTTTACCCCAGAGGAGGCCCAGGCGGCCGTAGAGGCCCTCCAGCAGCTCCTGCCGGAGGACCTGCTGCAGCAGCTTGACCAGGCTGCCGCCCAGCTAACCCGTGGCGAGGACGCCCTCCTCTACTTCTCGGCGGCCGATTTTGAGGCGGGCCTGCGCGCCTTGTTGTCGGGTGCTTTTGCGGCCGCGGAGAACGGCGGGGTTGAGCCCGGTGAGTAATTCTTGAAATCTACACAAACCCCACCCCAGCCTTTCACAAGGCTGGGGCAGACTTCTTTCGTGGCAACACCTGGCGATACACTGGACGCGGTGGCGCTGGTACTGGTGGTTGAGGACGAGCCGGAGATTGCCGAAATCCTGGAGAGCTACCTGCGCCGGGAGGGTTTTCGCACCGAGCGGGCCAG
>NZ_QWKZ01000101.1 GCF_003574085.1 Meiothermus luteus
GGCCTGGTGTACCTGGGGGTAGGGCTTTTTCTGGGGCTTTCCTCCTACCTAATCGCCGACATGGTGGCTGTGCTGGCCCGCTTTAGCGCAGAGCTGCCCCGGTTGCTGCAGCCCTGGTTGGTCTGGATTGACAATCTGCCTTCCCGGGTGGGCCAGATTGAGGTTCCCCCAGCCCTAGAGGGGGTTTTTTCCCAGGTGGCCCAAAGCCTCCAGACCCTCCTGCAGGGATTCACCCAGACCCTTCTGCAAGCCCTACAGGCCTTGCTGAGGCAAGGGGGAAGCCTGGTGGGGTTTCTGGCCTCTTTGGTGGGGGGGGTACTGCAGTTTTTCGCCGCCCTCATCATCTCTATTTACCTGCTTTACGATCTGCCTAAAATCTCAAGCACCCTCCTCGCGGCCATCCCCCTTCCCTACCAGCCGCTGGCCCTTGACCTGGCGGTCAAGTTGGATCGCGCGGTGGGGGGCTACCTCCGGGGGCAGATTGTGGTGGCGGCCTGCGTGGGGATTTTGGTGGCGGTGGGGTTTTGGGTGTTTGGGGTGCCAATGGCGGGGGCTTTGGGGTTTCTGGCCGGGGTGTTCAACATAATCCCTTATGTGGGGGTCATCGTTTCCACGGTGCCTGCGGTCCTGCTCGCCTTGAGTGCTGGGGGGTGGCCGCAGGTGCTGGCGGTGCTGGTGGTGGTGGTGCTGGCCAACCAGGTGGAAGCCCACCTGCTGGGCCCCCGCATCCTGGGCCAGGCCACCAGCCTGCATCCGGTGAGTGTGATTGCTGCTTTGCTGATAGGCTCGAGCCTCTACGGCCTGGCCGGGGCTTTGCTGGCGGTGCCCCTGGTGGCGTTTTTGAAATTGCTTTACGTGGAGTTCTATCAAAAAAGCCGCTTTTACCTCGAGGGATGAGCCATGCGGGAGACGCTGGAGTGGGCCTGGCAGAACCCCTGGATGCGGTTTCTGGCCTATTTGGCGTTGATGGTCCTGGGCTTCGCTGTCCTGAGTTGGGTGGTGAACGGGGCTCGTGGGGCGCTTGGCATCGTGGCGGCGGCTTTTGTGTTTTCATACGTGGTGAGCCCGGTGGTGGCTTGGTTTGAGGCCCGTGGCCTGGGCCGGGCCTTGGGGGTGGCGGTGGTCTTCGTGGGGATGCTCCTCATCCTGGCCTTTTCCACCGTGCTTTTGGCCAGCATGGTGGGCCAGCTAGCCCAGCTGGCTGCTGGCCTGCCCCGCCTGCTGCAGCCGTTGGTGAGCTGGGTGCAGGGCCTGCCCGACCAGATAGGTCAGGTGGAACTACCCCCGGTGCTGCTCGAGGCCCTGACCCAGGCCACCTTGAACCTGCAGGACCTGCTTGCAGCCTTCACCCAGCTTCTCCTCCAGGCCCTGCAGGGGGTGCTGGCCCGGGGGGGCAACCTGCTGGGCTTTTTTTCTTTCCTGCTGGGGGGCGCTTTTCAGCTCCTCACCGTAATCACCCTCTCCATTTACCTGCTTTACGACCTGCCCCGGGTGGGCGCGGCTATTTTCAAGGTTATCCCTGAGCCCTTTCAGCCCACGGCCAAGGAGCTGGCCCGAAAGGCCGACCTGGCCTTTGGCGGGTATGTGCGGGGTACAATCCTAGGCGCGGTGGCCAATGGGTGGGTGGTCGCGCTGGCGATGTACCTATCTTTTGGAGCTTTCCAGGGGTTTGGCCTGGAGGTGCTTACCCAGGCCACGGTGCTGGGCTTTTTGGCCTTTGTTTTTAGCTTTGTACCGGTGCTTGGGGTGATTATCTCGGCCATTCCGGCCCTGGTGCTGGCCCTGCCCTTGGGGTGGCTGGCCTTTGGGGTGGTGGCCTTTGCCCTTTGGCTTTGCAACCAGATTTCGGGGTTTATCTGGCCAATTATCATGGGCCGAACCACCAGCCTGCACCCGGTGACCGGTATTGCCGCAGTCCTAATTGGCGCCTCGCTCATGGGCCTGGGCGGGGCCTTGCTGGCGGTGCCCCTGACGGCTTTTCTGAAACTGCTCTACACCGACTACTACCTGCGCAGCCGCTTCTACCGCGAAGGCTAAGCTTAGACATCCCAGTAGTCGTTGGGATAGGGCAGCCCCACTGCCTGGGCGAAGGCCTGTAGGCCCAAGCGGTCGGGGACCTCCAGGTGGTAGCGGAAGTTCCACAGGTAGTGCTGCATGAGCCTTTCGGGAACCCCTAAGCGCTGGGCCTCACTCCCGGCCACCGCAGCCAGGTTGCCAAGCCCCAAGGAGCGGGCCTGGCGCAGCCTGCGCACGATTTCCGGTGGAGGAGGGGCGTTTTTTCGGGTGGTCCAGACCGCGAACACGAAGGGCAGACGGGTGCGTTCAAACCACTTCATGGAGAGGTCGGTGATGCGGACGCCCTCGAGCTCGCTGGGTACCTGGTGTACCGACTCAGGGATGACCGAAAGCAGGCTGCAGTAGGTGGTAATGGCCCGGTCGCCTATGAGCAGAACCCCATCGTAGCGCTCCAGTAGCTCCAGACCCCCCTGTTCTGGGAAGAGTTCGGCCCTCACGCCATCGGCTCTTAGCAGGTAGCGCAGGAGCTCTACCGAGGTGGCGCTCTCGGTGGTGATGGCCAGGCGCCTTAGGGCCTCCCAGGGCTTCCGGTGGAAGAGGTTGACCGAGTAGACCGGCCCTAGGTCGGCGATGCTGAAGTCGGGCAGGGGCCTGAGCCGGTCGGCGTTTTTCAGGTAGAAGTACGAGGACACCAGGCTTAGGTCCACCGAGCCTTCCAGGAGCCACTGGTTGAGCTGGGTGGGCACCCCGTAGCGGAAGGCGATGCCGTCGCCTTCCTCCAAGAAGTGGTACAGCGGGGCCACATTGGCGTAGCGGGGAATTCCGAGGACGTAGCTCATATCCGAAGGGTGCTGGCCCCACCGGGCCTTTGTCCCTGGAGGCTTGGGGCGGGCTTTGCTTCGTAAACCCGCAGCTCGTTGTAAAGGGCGTCGCGCTCCACCGGAATCCGGCCAGCGGCCCGGATGAGTTCCACCATCTTCTGCCTGGAAAGCCCCAGCGGGCTGGTGGCCCCAGCGGCGTGGGCGATGTGCTCCTCGATGATGGTGCCGTCAATGTCCGAAACACCCCAGTCAAGCGAGACCTGCACGAGCTCGGAGGAGATCATCACCCAGTAGCCCTTGATGTGGTCAAAGTTATCCAGGTAGAGCCGGGCCACGGCCAGGTTGCGCAGGTCGTCTAGGCCGGTGGTGAACTCGGTCTTGCCCAGGTTGAAGGCCAGCGCGTTGGCGTCGGGCTGGAAGGCCAAGGGAATGAAGCTGTAGAAGCCGCCCGTTTCGTCCTGTAGCCTACGCAGCCGGTCCATGTGGTCCAGCCGCTCTTCCAGGGTTTCGATGTGGCCGTAGAGCATGGTGGCGTTGGTGCGGAGGCCCAGGCCGTGGGCCTCGCGGTGGATTTGCAGCCACTTCTCGGCCTTGACCTTGTTCTTGGCTATTTGTTTGCGGACCCGCTCGGCAAAAATTTCCGCGCCCCCGCCCGGCAGGGCGGCCAGGCCAGCCTCCTTGAGCTCCCGCAGAACCTCGAGGGTCGGCTTTTTACTGATCCTGGACAGGTGCTCTATCTCAGCCGCGGTGAAGGCCTTGATTTGGAGCCCGGGGAAGTTTTCCTTTAGGGCCCGCACCATGGCCGGGTAGTAGCTCCAAGGACGGGTGGGGTGATGGCCGCTGGACATGTGCAGCTCGGTGAGGCCCGGTTCCCACTTTTCCCGTACCTTGGCCACCACCTCCTCCACATCGTAGTCCCAGGCTCGGGGGTCGTTCTTACGGGCGGCGAAGGCGCAGAAGGTGCAGCCCACGTAGCAGATGTTGGTAAACTCGAGCCTAAGCGAGTGCACGAAGTAGGTTTTGTGCCCGTGCTTTCGCTCCCGCACCCGGTTGGCCAGCCACATCAGGGTGGGGTAGTCGGGGGTTTGGTAGAGGAGCAGACCCTCCTCAAAGCTCAGACGCTTGCTGGCTTCCACCTTGTCCACAATGGGGGCCAGCCGCGGGTCGCGCAGGGGGGGGATGTAGCGGTTGCCCGTCATCGGGGCAATCCTAACACCCCGGCCTTCTTTGGATTGTGCCGCCGGTAAAGGGGTGGGGGCCCAGTGCCTTTGGGAAAGGGGGTTTCTCAGGGAGTTCTTGCCACTTTGGGTGGTAGGGGGGGGAGGCCCAAGCTGGCCCAGCGCTCGTCCACCCGCCGCACAACCTCTGGGGCCATGGCAATTTTGGGGGGCCAGGGGCGCTCAAAACCCTCCTCAGGCAGCTTTCGGGTGCCGTCCAGCACCAGCACTGGTCCCTCTACTCCCTCCATCACCCAAGCGTCCCGCTCGGGGTCTATGTTGTTGAGCACCGCCCACATGACCTCGTCAAAGTCCAGGTGGGTATCGGCGTCGGTTAGCAGCAGCAGCCGGATGCCCCTGCTTTGGGGGGTGTTCAGGAGCCTTTCCGCTACGGCTCGAGCCTGGTGGGGGCGGGCTTTCTCAAAGGTGGCCATCCAGATACCGGGAAGCTGGGCTTGGCGTACGCCGGGCAGCTCGGGGAGCTGGCGGTGAGCCTGCGGCACAAAGGGCAGTCCCCTCCCCTCCTCAGGCAGCTTGCGGGTCCCGTCCAGGATGAGCTTGCCCCCGTAGCCCATGGCCCGGCTGCTGTGGTCCAGGACGTCTATGGGCCCGCGGGAGATGAGGGTGTCCCGCCCCGGCAGGGCGTGTTGTAGGGCGGCTTGAAGGGAGGCCGGGCCCTTGAGGGGGGCTCCGGCGTCCAGCACCACCAGCACCTTGGCGAACATCATCTGGCCTAGGCCCAAAAGCCCGTTGGCCACTTTGTAGGCCTGGCCGGGGTAGGCCTTTTCTATCGCCACGTTGACCCAGTTGTGGGCTACGCCGGGGGGAGGCATGTGGTAGTCCCGAATCTCCGGGAGGATGAGCTGGGCCGCGGGGAGGAAGAGGCGCTCGGAGGCCTCTATGAGGTAGGCGTCCTCCATGGGGGGGCGCCCCACGATGGTGGCCGGATAGACCGGATTTTTGCGGTGGGTGATGGCGGTAACGTGGAAGCGAGGGTAAAAGTCCTCCAGGGTGTAGAAGCCAGTGTGGTCGCCAAAGGGCCCCTCCAGCACCAGTTCTTCGGTGGGGTCCACATAGCCCTCCAAGACAAACTCGGCCTCGGCGGGGACGGGTAGGTCTACGGTCACGCCGCGGGTCAGCTCAACTGGTTTTCCCCTTAGGAACCCGGCCAGGTTGAACTCGTTGACCCCGGGGATTGGAGGCACCGGGGCGGTGGCGGCGTAGGTCAGGATGGGGTCACCGCCCAGGGCCACCGCGACCTCGAGCCGCTGCCCTAGCCTCTTGGCCTTCTCGTAGTGCCGCCGCCCCACCTTGTGAAGCTGCCAGTGCATGGCGGTGCTCCTTTGGTCCAGCACCTGCATGCGGTACATGCCTAGGTTGAGCTCCCCGGTCTCGGGGTCTTTGGTGATGACCAGCGGCAGGGTGATGTAAGGCCCCCCGTCCAAGGGCCAGCACTTAAGGATGGGAAGCTGGAAAAGGTCCACCGCATCGCCGCGCAGCACCACCTCCTGCACCGGCCCGCCCCGCACCCTTCGGGGGAAGAAGCCCTTGAGCTGGCCCAGCTTGGGCAGCAGGGTTAGGGCAGCTTTTAGACCCCCCCCGCCGGGATTGAGCTGGAGCAGGTTCCCTACCCGGGTGGCCAGCTCGTCCAGGTTTCGGACCCCCATGGCCCGCGCGGTGCGCTCCGCGGTGCCGAAACCACCGATGAAGACAGGGAATTTGCGCCCTTCTACCCTTTCAAACAACAAGGCGGGTCCCCCTGCCTTGACCATCCGGTCGGCAATTTCGGTGATTTCCAGCTCACAGGAGACCGCCTCGCGCACCCGCACCAGTTCTCCGGTTCGCTCGAGGTCAGCGATGAAGGCTTGGAGGTTCTTGTACATCTGCCCCAGGATAGCCGATGGCCCCAAGCAGAACATGGGGCTACGTTGCGATGGCCTCTGTGCTTTTGTGCACGACAACCTCCGGAAATCCGTGTACACTTAGGGAAGAGCCCACTGCGGGGCACCCGAAAGAACAAATATGCGTTATTCAGTCGGAACACACCGCCGCCGACCCAAGCGCGGCATACGCCGGAACGCCGCGCCACAATCCCGCCGCCGGGTTACCTCGGCGGGGGGGGTGGTGCTGCGCGAGCGCTCTGGGGGTAGAGGCCTAGAGGTCTTGCTCATCGCCATCAAGGACGGGCGGGTTTGGAGCCTGCCCAAAGGACAGGTGGAGCCGGGGGAACGCTACCCACAGACCGCCGTGCGCGAGGTTTGGGAGGAGACCGGTATCCGGGCGAAGGTGCTGGCCCCTTTGGGCAGCATTCGCTACCACTTCACCGTGCGCGACGATGGGGTTCAGACCACCGTGACCAAGGAGGTGCACCACTTCCTAATGGGGTACGTGGCCGGCCTGCCCCGTCCTCAGAAGGAGGAGGTGGACGGGGTGGACTGGGTGCCGGTGCGCGAGGCCTTGCGGCGGCTGGCCCACCAGAACGAGCGGAACGCGGTGCTGCGGGCCTTGGCTTGCTGGGAGGCCTTGGCTCCCAGCGGGGCTAAGCCAAAGTAGCCTGGTCCTCCAAAGCCGCCCTGAGCTGGGGCATCTGCTTGAGCACCAGGTAGCGGACCACCCCGGTGCCCACGGTGCCGCGCAGCGTGAGCACAAGGGTGAAGCGGGGGTTGATGCGGCTGAGCAGGAGGGTTTTCCCGAGGTACTCTAGGGCCATGGTCTGGACCGCGGCAAGCTGGTATTTTTCCCCCAGCACCCCCGCGATGGAAAGCAGGGTGTGCAGGTAGGTGGCCAGCAGTTCGGGCTCTTCAAAGGGCTGGCCGGCTCGAGCCCGTAGTTGGCCCCCAGGCCCGATGACCAGGGCGGATTCCACCTCGGGCTTGTCCAGGAAGGGTTTGAGTTCCTCCTGCAGTCGGTCTGGGGTTTCCGCAGGCTGTGGAGGGGGCAGGGGTTGGGGCTCTTCGGATGCCTCAACGGAGGAAGGGGGTATGGGGCGGCTCGCTTTAAGGGCCCGCTCAACCTTGGGGAAGAGGTCGTCGGGGGTGAAGGGCTTGGAGACCACGTCAAAGGCCCCGGCCTGACGGGCTTGGGCGATGACGCCGTCGTTGATGATGCCGGAGATAAGGATGACCGGCACGTCCTGGGTGGCCTGGTCGCTCTTTAGCCTTTGGCAGAGCTCAAATCCGCTCATTCCCGGCATGACCACATCGGCGATGACCAGGTGGGGAGCGTTGCGGTGGATGGCCTCCAGGCCCTGTTCGGCTGTTTCGCTGGTGGTGACGCTGAGGCCGCGGGTGGAGAGTAGGCGCTCCAGCACCTTGCGCACGCTGGTGCTGTCGTCCACGACTAAGACTCTTGCTCCTTGCATAGCTAAGCCAATGGTAGGGGCTAACTGAGGTTGGGGCGGTGATGTGTAACCATTACGGGCACAGCCGGTTTTAGTGCAGGCCCTGCTGCCGGTGGTCTATCTCCACAGCCAGGGAAAGGAGGAGCTGGTCGGTGCTTTTGCGGATGGTGATGGGTTCTAAGAAGAAGTCGGCCTCGCTTAGGGGTTCAAATTGAAAGCGGCCTTGCTTGACCTTCTCGGCCTTCAGAAGCAGGTGCAAGACCGCGTCTTCCCCGGTTTTTTCGCCGTACTCAGCGTGGACAAGCTGGCCCTTGCTGAAGAGCCAAGTAGCCCTTTCCCCACCGATGTCCAGCCGCAGCCGCCCGGTTTTGGCCGATTTGGCCAGCCACTGGGCCAGTTCAAAGAGGTTCATGTCCCCCAAGTAGCCCTGGATGCCGGCGTTGCTGGCCTCAGCGCCGTGGGTCTTGCGGGTGAGCTCCAGGATAAGCCGGTAGGCGCTGCGGACCACCTCCGCGGCCGGGGTGTGGGTGGGCAGCACCAGGTCAAACTCGCCGGTCTGGGCGGGGGGTGTATCGGAGAGCAGGATGAAGGGCACCAGGGCGAGCTGGGGGTCGGAGCGGACCAGCTCAAAGAACTCGAGGCCGCTCAGGTCGCTGAGGGTAGGGGCGCTCACGATGACATCGGGATGATTGCGCTCCAGCAGGGTCATGGCGTAGAGGGCGCTGTCCTCAATCCGCGCCTCAAACCCCGACAGGGCGAAGCTCTCCTTGAGCGAAGCGCCTTGGGTGGGTTGGCTGGTCAGGATCAGGGCCTTCATAAAGCTCCTTTGGGGGCTAGTTGGCCCGCAAGAAACGCTCCAATTCTACCTGGTCAGCGGGTTTGGTCAGGTACGCGTTGGCCCCCAGCTCCAAGGCCAGGTCGCGGTGCTTGGGGGAGGCCCGGGTGGTCAGTACGGCCACCGGTAGGTGGGCCAGGTGAGGGCGGCGGCGTACCTCTTCCAGCAGCTCAAAACCCGACAGTCGGGGCATCTCGAGGTCGGTGACGATGGCCTGGAAGGGCTGCTGTTCTAGCAGCTCCAGGGCTTCTTGTCCGTCGGCGGCAGTGACCACCGCGTAGCCAGCTTTGCGCAGCATCTGGGCCACCACCTTCCGCACCGAGAGGGAGTCGTCTACCAGCAGCACAGGGAGGCGGTGGGGGGGTTTGGCCTCGGCTCGAGCGGGGCTAGGGGCGGAAGTGGCGAAGGAGAGCAGCCCGCTGGGGCTCAGCACCAGGATGACCTCGCCGCTGGGCGATAGGGTGGCCCCCATCAGGTGAGCGAGCTCAGAAAGGGGAGCCCCCAGGGGTTTGACCAGGGCCTGCTCGAGGCCGATGAACCGGTCGGCGGCCAGGGCGACCCACCGCCCACCCCGTCCTTCCACCAAGGCCAGCGCGTACTCCTCCGGGACTTCCACCTCGGTCAGGCCCAGGAGGGGGGCCAGGGGAAGAATGGGGACCGGCTGGTCCTCGTAGACCAGCTCGAGCTGGTCGCGAGGCGCGCTGAGCAGGGTGAGGAGGCTCTCGCGCGGTAGGGCCAGCTTTTGTCCGCCTACCTCGAGCAAGAGTAGGTCGGCGACCACCAGGTTCTGGGGGATGCGCAGCCGGAAAGTGGTGCCCAGGCCCTCCCGGGTTTCCACGCTCAGCTCCCCCCGCAGACGCCGCACCGTGCTGGCCACCACGTCCATGCCCACCCCGCGCCCGGCCACGTCGCTTGGGCTTTCGGCAGTGGAGAGTCCGGGGATGAACATTAGCTCCAGGGCTTCTTCGGGGCCCAGGGCCTCCACCTCGGCCCGGGTGCGCAGCCCTTTTTCCACCGCCTTTTGCTTGAGGGCCTCTAGGTTGATGCCCCGCCCATCGTCGCTCACCTCTACCACCAGGGTGTTGCGCTGGGCGTAGGCCCTCAGGGTCAGGAGGCCTTTGGGCCCCTTGCCCCGGGCCAGCCGTTCCTCGGGGCTTTCTATACCGTGCATGAGGGCGTTGTTGACCAGGTGGATGAACGCCTCGGAGAGGCCGTCTAGGACCACCGAGTCCACCTCCACCGCCTCTCCCTGGAAGCGCACCTCTACCTGTTTGGGGCCTGCAATCTGCTGCACCTGCCGGGCCAGGCGCTGGTAGAAGCGCCCGATGGGCACCAGGCGGGCCCGGCTCACCTCGCTTCGCAGGGCCTGCACCAGGTTGCCGAACCCCTCGGTTTCTTGGCGGAAGGCCTTAATCTGCTCGCTCAGGGCGGCGCGCACCTCGGAAAGGTCGCTGGTCATCTCTTGGATGGAGCGGGCTAGGATGTTTAGGTCGTCGTAGCGGTCAAACTCCAGCTCGGTGAAGAGCTCCCGCACGGTCTTGCCCAGGGTGTTTTGGGGGGGCAGGGGCTGGGGG
>NZ_QWKZ01000102.1 GCF_003574085.1 Meiothermus luteus
CTTTTGGGCGGGGTGCCGGGGGTGGCCCCGGCCAGCGTGGTCATCCTGGGGGGCGGCACCGTGGGCACCAACGCCGCCAAGATCGCCTTGGGCATGGGGGCCCAGGTGACCATCCTGGACGTGAACCACAAGCGCCTGCAGTACCTGGACGACGTCTTCGGGGGGCGGGTGGTGCCCCTCACCGCCACCGAGGCCAACATCAAAAAGAGCATCCAGCACGCCGACCTCCTCATCGGGGCGGTCTTGGTGCCGGGGGCCAAGGCGCCCAAACTGGTCACCCGGGACATGCTTCCCTTGATGAAGGAAGGCTCGGTCATCGTGGACGTGGCCGTGGACCAGGGGGGGTGCGTGGAGACCATCCGCCCCACCACCCACGCCGAGCCCACCTACTTGGTGGATGGGGTGGTGCACTACGGGGTGGCCAACATGCCGGGAGCGGTGCCCCGCACCTCCACCTTCGCCCTCACCAACCAGACCTTGCCCTACGTGCTCAAGCTGGCGGAGAAGGGCTTGGCAGCGCTTTTGGAAGACGGGGCCCTCCTCAAAGGGCTAAACACCCACAGGGGCCTCCTCACCCACCCCGGGGTGGCGGAGGCTTTTGGGCTTCCCTACACCGAGCCACAGCAGGCCCTTTGACGGCCTAAGCCCCCCGCGCTTAGGGTAGTCTGGAAAGATGAGGGAAGCGGCGTGCTGGCTGGTGGTGGGCCTGGGGCTCCAGGCGCTGGCCCAAGGGGTGCCTTGGGCCCCGGGAGAGCGCCTAGTCTACAACCTGCTTTGGCAGGGGTTTGGGGTAGGGAGGCTGCACCTCACCGCTGAGGCCGCAGAGAGGGGTTGGCATTTTCGCCTACGGCTGGAGCCCAGCGGCCTGGCCCAGGCTCTGGGGTATGGCCTCGAGGCCGAAAGCCTGGTAGGCCCCGACCTCTTCACCGACCACTTCTACCAGCTCCACTCCGAGCCCTTCCGCGGCAACACTAAGCTCATCTTCCGACGGGAAGGGGATGGCTGCTCCGCTTTGGTCATTCACCCCGACGGCCGGGAGACCACCTGGAAAAGCCCCCACAGCGACGTGCTGGACCAGCTTGCGCTCATCTACTACCTCCGCTTGCACCCCGAAACCCGGCAGATAAAAGCCGTAGACTACCCCCGGCTGGCCCAGGGGAGGCTCGAGCCGTTGCAAAGCGGCGGCCTCCTAGGCTACCGCTTCGCCCGAGAGGACGTTTTGATAGAGGCCTGGTACCGGCCCGACACCCGCCGCACCCCGGTGCGGCTGGTATTTGGCCGAGACTTTGGCCGCATAGAGGCCATCCTGCTGGAGAACAGCCGCTAGGACCCTGCTTTGGGAACCCCCTGGGGGTGGGTTATAGTTGTCCCAGGTGGCCCCCAAACGCTTCACATCTCAGGTTTTTGGAGGACGAGCTTGAAAGGCAACATCACCGTAACCGAAGGCGCCTTGGCTACCATCCTAGGCCTAGCGGCGCACGAAGTGCCGGGGGTACTGGGGATGAGCCCGGCAGGCCTCCGGGAGTCCATCAGCCGCATCCTAGGCCGCAGCGAGGCCCGGGAAGGGGTGGTGGTCAAGGCTGATCCTAACGCACCAGGAAAGTACCACGCCGAACTCTATGTGGTGGTGGCCTACGGTTCCCGTATCCCTACCGTGGTGGACAGCATCGGAGAGCGGGTTCGCTGGGCCGCTAAGAGCATGGCCGGGGTGGAGCTTTCCTCGGTTCGGGTACACGTGGTGGGGGTGAGCCGTGGCTAGCACACTCCTCCCTGCTGAGCTGGCCCAGGCCTTCCGCTACGCCACGGACTGGTTCGCGGTCTACGTGGAAGAGGTCAACGCGCTCAATGTCTACCCGGTACCCGACGGCGATACCGGTACCAACATGCACCTCACCCTGCAGTCGGTCCGGCGGGAGCTAGACCTGGCCGACACCTCCAAGATGAACGAGGTGGCCCGGGCCATAAGCTATGGTTCTTTACTGGGGGCTCGAGGCAACTCTGGGGTCATTACCTCCCAAATCCTAAAGGGCTTTGCCGATACCCTAAAGGAGGCCCAAGCGCTCTCCCCGACCCTGCTGGCGAAGGCCCTCAAGGAGGGCTCCCGCACCGGCTACAAGGCGGTGATGAAACCGGTGGAGGGCACCATTCTTACCGTTTCACGGGCGGTCGCTGAAGGCGCCCACCAGGCCGTGGAGGCCGGGGCCGGCACCCTAGAAGAGGTCCTGGAAAAGGCTATAGCTCGAGGTCGCGAGGCGTCCGAGCGCACCCCTGAGCTCCTCCCGGTACTCAAACAGGCCGGGGTGGTGGACGCTGGAGGTGTGGGGCTGCTGCGCTTCCTGGAGGGGCTTCAGGGGTACCTTTTGAAAAAACCCCTGCCGGAGCCGCCCAAGATTGAGCGCTATGCCCAGACCGCCTTTGAGGAGGAGGACTTTGGCTACTGCACCGAGTTCCTGATGGAAGGCGTGCAGGAGCCCATTGAGAAAATCCGCGAAGAGGTCGCGGCCTTTGGCGACTCGTTGCTGGTAGTGGGGGCAGAGGGGTTCGTAAAGGGCCACATCCACACCAACGACCCCGACGGTCTTCTGGCCCGGGTAGCGCGGTACGGCAAGATGCTGCGCACCAAAGTAGAGGACATGTCGCAGCAGCACACCGAAATCCTCTCTATGGCTGGGGCCGCCAACGAAGCGCCCCCACCCACTGGCTTGGTCGCGGTGGCGAACGGTTGGGGTCTGGTCAAGGCCTTCCGGGGTTTTGGCGCCCGGGTGGTGGCCGGAGGGCAGACCGCTAACCCTAGCGTCCAGGACATCCTGGACGCCATAAAAAGCCTTCCCAACCCCGAGGTGGTGGTGTTGCCCAACAACAGCAACGTGATTATGTCAGCGCAGCAGGCCGCCAAGCTAGCCGAGGGCAAAAGCGTGTACGTAATCCCCACCCGCACCATGGGCCAGGGTCTGGCCGCCTCAGTGGTCTACCAACCGGAGCAGCCCGCCGCAGAACTTCTGCCGGCGATGGAGGAGGCCGCCCGGCGAGCGGTAACCCTGGAGGTAACCCGGGCCAGCCGCAGCGTGGAAATCGGTGGGGTGAGCGTGTCCGAGGGGCAGCCTATTGGCCTGCGCGACGACAGGTTGGCCCTGGCCGCCGAGACCCCAGAGGAAGCCCTTTTGGACATGGCCAAATTGGCTGCGCAGGAGGGTGACTTTGAGATTCTGACCGTGTTCCACGGACCCACCGCAACCAAAGAAACCCTAGAAGACCTGCGCAAGCGCCTGAACGAAGCGCTCCCCGAGCTCACCCTGGAAATACACCCGGGCGGCCCCGATCTATACGACTATCTAGCCGTGCTGGAATAACCGGTCTAAACCGCTGGTGCACGCTCCGGCGTGCATCGGCGTTACTTGCTAAGGCGGGCCGCGTAACATCGGGCAAAACCGCCAGCTCGCAAATTTCCCGTCCGCAACGCGGAGCGTAGGCCAGCCAAACCCGCCGGTTTGGTCAGGGAGCGGTCATCTAAAAGATGAGAAACTCTGGGAAACTCTTTAAGTTGGACTCATAAATCGAAACCCCCCAAAACCCTTCTTTTCCAGGAGATAAAAACCCCACTTAAAATCCGCCATTCCCGCTGGCCACTCCTACAAATGAGAATCGTTACCGCCTCTTCTAAGGGAACCTAAGAAGAAGCCCCCTACCCTTTATCGAGGCGTATGAGAGGACCCTTTCGCATTCCCGTTCCGGTCCTGCTCCTGCTATTCGCAATCCTCGGATTGGGCTGGGCCCAAGCGCCCAAGGTACTTGTTCTGAAGGCCACCGCCTACACCTCCTCGGTAAGGGAAACCGACTCCACCCCTTTCATCACCGCCACGGGAGCCCGCACCCGCATCGGCATCATCGCGGTAAGCCGGGACATGTTGCGCGAACTTCCCTACGGCTCCAAGGTGATGCTGGAGGACCTGGGCACCGCCGGGGGCCGGGGTAAGGGCCGTTTCAACTACCTCTTCAAGGACCGAATTTTCGTCGTAGAGGACACCATGCACCCCCGCAAGCGAGAGCAGATTGATGTCTGGCTGCCCGATCGCAGCACCGCCATCCGCTTCGGGGTAAGAACTGTGCGGGTAACGATCATCCAGCGGGGCCGAGGGTAGAATGCTTGCGCCAAGGGACCCTGGTCTGACCCTTGGCAGGGCTCCATGCGCTTTGTCTGGTTTCTCGCCTCGCGCCACCTGCGCTACCGCCGGGTCCAAAGCCTAATTAGCCTCTTAGGGGTAGCGGTGGGCATTATGGTGCTCACCACTGCACTCTCCCTGACCAACGGCTTCACCCGGGGGCTGGTAGAGGCCACCCTGAAAGCGGTGCCCCACCTCCACTTGCAAAGCCTGAACCCGGAGGAGAGCCCACCACCTCCCCCAAACCCCGAGGTGGTGGGGCAGGCCCCGGTACTCCTAACCAAGGCCCTGCTAACCCGAAGGGCCGAGGCGGGCCGCCCGGCAGGAGCCGATTTCGCCACCCTGATTGGGCTAGGGGAAGGGGGCCAAGGGGTCTATCCAGAGCTAGACCTCACACGGCTCGAGCCGGGCACCATCGTACTGGGCAGCGCCCTGGCCCGCAGCCTGGGGGCCTATCCGGGGGACCGCCTCTTCCTCGTCTCCATCAACCAAAAGCGCATTGAGCTAAGGGTGGTGGGCGTCTTTCAAACCGGGAACTACCTCCTAGACTCGGGCTTCGCCTTCACCACCCTAGCCGACACCCGCGAGCTAGTAGAGCAGCCCAAGGCCCTTTCAGGCTACCAGCTCCGGTTGCGCAACCCCGAGCGGGCCCCCGAGGTGGGGCTGGCCCTGGCCGGAAAACACTACTTTCCCCAGACCTGGCAGTCCAGCAACCGTACCCTCATCGAGCAGTTGGCCTTGCAGAAGCGGGTCATTGGCGTTGTGGTCTTCTTGATCGTGGTGGTGGCGGCTTTGGGCATGGCCAGCGTGCTGGTGCTGACCGTGGTTGAAAAAACCCAGGACATCGCCCTCTTACGGGTGATGGGGGCCCAGGCAGTCCAAGTGGCGGGGGTGTTCGCCCTCGAGGGGCTCATTCTCGGCACCGCAGGAATAGCCCTGGGGAACCTTCTGGGGTATGGCCTTTCCCGCTACTTCGCCTGGCAGCCGGTGCGGATACCGGGCGAGCTGTACTTCCTCACCTACCTGCCGGTGGAAATCCGGGCCTCAGACTTCGCTTGGGTCTCCACCATGAGCCTTTTAGTGGTGCTTCTAGCCTCGCTGCTGCCCCTTTGGCGGGCTTTGCGGGTCAAGCCAGGAGAGGTGCTGCGCTAAACCCAGCTCACCGCCCCAAAGGTGTCCTCCCGACGAGGGCTGGTGGAGAACATCACCACCGGGGTCTCGGTGTAATCCTCTATTAGCTCAACAAAATGTTTCAGGCTGGCGGGCAGCCGCTCGCGGCTCGCAATCCCCGACAAATCTCCCCAGCCTGGGATTTCCTCGTACTTTACAGTCCCGTCTGGGCGGTGCTCCACACCCACCTTCACCACCGGAAAACCCGAGAGGACATCCAGTTTAGTGAGCACCAGCCCATCAAACCCATTCACCTCGCAGGCATACTTCAGTAACACCAGGTCAAGCCAGCCGGTGCGCCGAGGCCGCCCAGTAGTTACCCCGAACTCCCCCCCTTTTTGCCGCAAGTACTCGTCCTCCTGGCCAAAAAGCTCGGTGGGAAAAGGACCGTTGCCCACCCGGGTAGCGTAGGCCTTGGCCACCCCGTAGACCTTGTTGATGGCCTTATGGTTCACCCCAGCCCCCACCAGGATACCCCCTACCGTCGGGTGGGAGCTGGTGACGTAGGGGTAGTCGCCGTAGTTGAGGTCGAGCAGGGTAGCCTGGGCCCCCTCAAAAAGCACCTTCTTGCCGTGCTTGATGGCCTCCCGCAACAGATAGCCGGTGTCGGCAATGTGGGGGGCCAGAATCTCGCGCATCCTATACAGGTCATCCAGAGCCTTCTGGGGGGTGTCCCAGCCGGCCTCCCGCGTGGAGTTGGGCTTCTCCGCTAGCAAGGTCTCCACCCGCTCCCTGAGCACCGCCTCATTCAGTAGGTCCCCCACCCGGATGCCTACCCGCCGCGCCCGGTCGGAGTATGCTGGGCCAATGCCCCGTCGGGTGGTGCCCACAAAGTCGTTGCGCGACTCCACGTGCTTGTGGTGCGGCAAGACCAGATGGGCTTTTTCCGAGACCAAGACCCTGGGCTCGAGGCCCTCGACGCGGATGCGTTCCATCTCCTCAGCAAAGCGGAAAGCATCAACCACCATCCCATCGCCCAACACGTTGACGGCCTGAGGGTGGATAACACCGGTGGGCAGCAGGTTCAGCTTAAAGGTCTTGCCCTGGGCCACCACAGTATGGCCCGCGTTGGCCCCGCCCTGGTAACGCACCACGAAGTCGGCGTCCTGAGCCAGCGCATCGGTGACCTTTCCCTTACCCTCGTCGCCCCACTGGGCCCCGATAATGGCAATCCCTGGCACGGGATATAGCCTAATGGCTAAAGCCGAGCGGGAAAAGCCCACCGCCCTAGGGGGGTTGTGCAATTTGCACAAGGGAAGAGAGGGGATTGTGTTACCCTGCGTTGGAGGTTTTACGGGAGGGTTCACGCTTGACGGCAGCCCGCACACGACCCAGAGCTTGCGGCCCCAGGCCGCGGGCTTGGGTTCGTCAACCTCGGCCATCCCCGAGCGGCCCAAGCGGCATACCCTATCGCCCTCATACCCCCTTTCCGGGAAGATACGGCCTGCTGGGTACGGGGATTACCGTCTTGTTCGTCTCGGATTTCAAAGGAGCGTGCGCATGAGTAAAGGAGGACCCATCCAGCTCAAACTGTGGGGCCCAGCCCGCCTAGAGTACCAGGGCCGGGAGATTAAGCTTCAGCGCAAAGGCCTCGCCATTCTGTACTACCTCGCTTTGGAAGGGGCGACCCGTCGGGAGGTGCTGGCGGACCTGCTGTGGGGCCACGCAGCGGCCTCGCAAAACCTACGGGTGGAGCTGCATCGCCTGAGCCAGGCCTTGGCCCCGCTGGGCTACACCCCCTTCAAGCCGGGGGAGGATCCTTTGCAGCTCCCCCCCTTCATCACCCTTGACCGCACCCCCGGACCGGGGGCCCCTATGGAGGGGCTGGAGGAGCTCTCGGTGGAGTTTCGGGCCTGGCTCGAGGGCCAGCGCTCCCAGCTCATGGCAAACAGCTCCGGCACGGTGGGCCGCGAGCGGCTGGTGCAGGAGGTGGCCGCCCAGCTCACCCTCCCGGCGGTGCTCATCGTGATGGGCCGGCCTGGCTCAGGCCGCGCGGCCTTCGCCCAGGCTCTAGCCAAAACCCTGGGCATGCCCTTCCTGGAGGGCCCCCGGGGGGGGGGACGGGCCTTGCACTACCTGCGCCCTCCTTACAACGACGTGGCCCTTGAGCGCATTCTCAACGACCGGGAGGGGCTTTGGGTGATTGAACGCTCGGCCTACGGCGAAGACCCCCGGCTCATCCTGGAGCTGCGAAGCCACTACCCCGCCGAGCGCACCCGCTACATCACCCTCCCTCCCCTTTCCTGGGCCGAGGCCCGGGCCACCATGCTGGCGAACCTCCCCTTTACCCAAGCCGCCCGGCTGTACCTAGCCTCAGGGGGGTCCCCCGGCCACCTGCGGGAGCTGCTGGCCGTGCCGCAAAACGGGCGGGAGATACCTCTGCCCCAACGGGTGCGGGCCCAGGTACAGCTTGAAGCCCGCATGCTCTCCCTCGAGGGCCGGCTGGCCCTAGAGCGGCTATCGGTGCACCCGGGGCCCTACACCCAGGGCCTGCTGGACGCCCTAGAGGCCACGCCCTATCTAGACGAACTCGAGCGGCGTGGCTGGCTGGTCTACAACGGGCAGTGGCAGTTTTCCGACGACGCCAGCCGCCGGGTCCTGTACATGGGGCTGCAGCCGGGCCGCCGCCAGCAGTACCACCGCCAAGCCGCCCTGCAGTGCGCCATGGAGGAGCAGCGCATGGCCGAGGCCTACCACCGCCTGATGGCCGGTGACACCGCCGACTGGGGCAACTTCCTGAACACCCTCACTGGCTGGACGCGCTACGGCCTGAAGGCCTGGCTGGGCACCCCCGAGCCTTTGCCCCTCAGCCCCAGCCAGAGCAAGGTGCCGCGAGGCAGCGAGCTGGCCTTGCTGGAAGAGACCCGCTTTGGCCCAGGGTTTGAGGTGGATGGCCGGCACGTGCGCTGGGTGCGCACCCCTTCCCAAAGCAGCGCCTCCGGCATAATCTGGGCGGCTCACGAAGAGCCCTCGCTGCTTCATCTCAAAGGCCACGCCTACGTGGAAAACCCCCTGGGGGTAGGCATCTCGGGCCGGGCTGCACCGCTGGTGATTGAGATTCAAGAGCCCCGTGAAGCCCGGGTCATCTTCCTCCCTGGGGTCCAGGCGGGCGCAATGGCCGATAACGCCCTCATCCTTCCCCTCCCCGAGGAGCTGGACGTCTGGTTCAAGGTACCCGCCGGAGCCAGCATCCGCCTGAGCAGCAACGCCGAGAGCGCTCTGATTGACCTCGAGGCCACCTCGTACCGCATCGCCCTGCCCACCCAAGCCACCCTAGCTCCTCAAGTACAGGTCCTTGAGTTTTTTCGTAGCGCGGTAGAAGCCGCGCGCCGATCCTAACCGCCCATTAGGGGCCTTCACGTGGGGCTCTGAGCGTGAAGGCCCACCTGCTCGAGCCAACCCTTAAGCTTGGCCACGGAGAAGCGGCTTAGCGAGACCGCATGGGGGCCATAGACCAGGGTGGGCACGCTGCGTTTTCCATTGTTGAGTCGCATCACCAGCTCAGCCGCCTCTGAATTCCGTTCAATGTCTACCTCGGTAAAAGGCAGGCCCAGCTCGAGCAAGGCCCGCTTGGCCGCGCGGCAATCAGGGCACCAAGCGGTGGAGTATACGACAATCATACTGGGGTGGAGTTTACAGGAGCAAAAAGCGGGCCTCTGTGAGCCGAGTGACTAGACCTCCCCCACCTCGAGGGCTGCGGTGAGGGCCGCGCCCAAAAGACCGGCCTCCCCACCCAGCCGGGCCAACCGAATGGGGGGGGCCACCCAACCCTCCATGTAGCGCTGATAGGAGCGCATCACCTCGTCTAAGTACCCCTGGCCCGCGTTGAGGGCCACCCCACCCCCCAGCACCACCACCTCGGGATCGTAACACTTGACCAGCGAGGCCAGGGCTACGCCCACCCAGCTCGCGGCCTGGCGCACAATCCGGCCGGCCCGAGGGTCGCCCTGCTGGAAAAGCGAAAAGAGTTCCCGGGTGCCCATCTCGCGCTTGAACGAGGCCAAAGCCATACGCTCCATGGCCGGGCCGGTGGCCAAGGCCTCCAAACAACCATCCAGTCCGCACCCACACGAAGGCCCCCCCGGCAGTACGGTGATGTGGCCGATCTCACCGCCTTGTCCATTGGCCCCCCGCAGTACCCGGTTGCCCCAGACG
>NZ_QWKZ01000103.1 GCF_003574085.1 Meiothermus luteus
ATGGGGAGACACGGAGCGGATCTGAGGGGGGTATCCTGAGGAGGGTGGTGGAGGTGTCCAACGAAGAGCTTCAGCGGGATTTTGAAGCCTGGATGGTCTGGAACGAAAGAAAAGCGCTCCTAGGAGCGGCTTACCTCCTCTGTCCGTCCCCTTTTGAGGAGCTAACACAGGTACTCCAGCGCATTCCTCCTGGGCCCCTCGGTGCACTCGCCTCTCTGAGCTGGGGACCCCCGGAAGTGGAGGAGATCGAGCGCTTCCTTCAGGACCATGAAGGAAGGTTCTGGCGGGGGTGGCCTGCCTGGGGTGCCCTGGAATATTGGCGAAGGGAGGTGTTTCCCAAGCGTGCCTGCGCGTTGCAGGGGCGGAGGGGGGCCTTCCCCGAAGCCTGGCGGGCCTGGGCCTACCCCCTCCTCGCAGGGATAGCGGAGGCCCTCGAGCCCTGGAAGCCCTACCCTGAGCCTTGGACGCAAGGCCACCGCTTCCTCCACGAACTGGAGCACGCCTTCAAGGTGGGCGTGGCTGAGGCGGTCTGGTCGGACCCCTCCCCCCCAAGAGAAGACCTCTGGGGTGAACTACGCCCTTACCCGTGGGAGAGCCGTTGGGAGTTCCTACGGCGGGCAGAAGCTCACTACGACTTTTGGAAAAAGCGGCGGGAAGCGTTGGGGGAAGAAACACCCTATGCCAAGCGTCCCAAGTGGGCCACAAGGCATAGGGACTTGCTCCTCTACGCTCTGGAAGAGCTCTTTGGGCTAACCCGGGACCAAGTGGGGAGCCTTGGGGAGGAGTTGCGAACAAGCCCAGGTCCCCTAGGGAAATACCTCAGGCAAGGTAGAAGGCCCAAAGGAAGGCAGGAAAAGACCCCGCACGAAAACCGCTTGGAGGGGGAGGAAACGCCTCCCCTCTCGCCTCTGGACTACGACACGGTCAGCAAGATCGTGGCCATTGTGAAGGAGCGGCTTCGCCTGCCCTGAGCCGGATACGCTCCCTCATCGTGCTTCGCGGTAGTAGAATGTCCCTACCGAGGCGCTTGCCTGGGGGGTGATGCGGATGCCAGGGATGGAGAAGGCCAGGGTACCCGCGCACGGAGAATCCTTAGCCCGGGCCATGCGCCGGGCAGGCCTCGAGGCCCCCACCCTGGCCAAGGAGCCGGGCGCGAGTCCCGAGCGGGTAATGGCTTGGCCTGCTGGGGAAGGCCTTCAGGCAAAGGCCTAACGGGAGGGCACCCTGTGGCCGCGCAATCTCCCCTAGCCTTCGAAGATCCCGTGGCCTATGCCCGGCGCCTGTGGGAGGGCTACCGGGAACTTTTGGCCTCAGAAGAGGCGTACGATCCCTTCCTGCTCCTAGAGGCGGTGGAGGAATGGCCCGTCTTCGTGCGGGCCTTGCGGCGGGCGGCTTCCAAGAACCCCGCTGAGGCCTTGCGCTTAGCCAAGGAAGTGTGGAAGGAGGAAGTGCCTTTGCGGGTCCTCGGGATACGTCTACCGGCCACCAAGGAGGCCTTCCTGGCCCAGGTGGGGCTGGCCTAGACCAAGACCACACCCGGGCCGGGGAAGAAACCCTTCTGGAGAGGAGCTCTGGTCATGGGGTACACAAAGGACTCCCTTTTAGAGCTGGCCCGCTGGCGCTGGCGGGAGGTGCGGCGCTTCCTGGACAACCCCGAAGCCTTCGACCCTGACGAGGCCCTGGAGGTGTTGGAGGAGTTCCCCCTCTTGCGGGCCCACCTGCGAGCGCTTTATTCCCAGAACCCCGAGGCCGCCCTACAGCTGGCCCGGGAGGTCTTGGCGGAAAGGGAAAGACTCTTGGCCCGGGGCTTTTCGCTTCCGGAGACCCTCGAGGCCCTCCTGGCCTGACCCCTTGCCCACCCGTGGCCGGCTCAGAGTAGCGGATCCTGAATGGCCTTGGGTAGGCCTTCCTCCACCTCGAGGCCTTGCCCCGTCAACGCCGCCATCCGCTTGTCCTTGGTGTAGACCTTGGTGCACCCGTGGACCTTGGCAATGCCGAGGATAAAGGTGTCCGTACGCACGCATTGGCGTTCCTGGCCCTTGAGGGGCTCCTGGTCCAGGCGGGCCTTGAACCATAGGGGTGTGGGGCGGCAGTCCCCGGCCAAAGCGCTCCACCTTGGCCGGGGAAGGATAGCCCCACCAGGGCAAAGCCCTGTATAATACTCTCGTGGGTCATCCCTGGAACGGGGATGCGCGTAAAGGGAGCCGCAAGCGAGTGCCCCACACACGTCAAAGCTTGTGAGGATGGTCGCGCGAAACTCCAACCAAACGCAGTTGGTTGCGAGTAGTTCATGAAGCGGGCGGCCTCAATGGCCGCCGCCTTGTTCAGCTCTAGAAGGCGGAAGTGCTTCTCCAAGTAGGTCAAGACCTCAGGCCACTTCTGGGGCTCAAGCCCCGTCAGAAACTCACTCACGACCGGAAGAGGGAGGGCCACCTTGCGCACCCCGCGGCTGAGCTCCTCGAGGTAGGCCTTGGCGCTAGCATGCTCAGGATGCCCAGGGTTCTCCAGGGCTTGAAGCAGGGCGATGAGCACGTCCGTGTCCAGGGCCTCCACCCTCACCCCCTGAGCCGCCGCACGTGTTCCTCGGGGTCAAGGCCCCGCAAGGCCTCCCCCACCAGGCGGGCCAAGCCGATGAAGGCCTCCTGAGGATCCCCTGGGCGGTAGGGGAGGACCTCCAAAAGCTCGGGGTGGCCCAGAACCTTCCAGCCTCCCTCCTCCCAGGCAAGCCGGACCCTCACCCGCACCCCGATCTCCCTATAGAGGGCGTTCTCCTCCTCGAGGGCCTTCACGTCTTCCCGTTGAGCCCGAATATGGTACTCCCCTTGGGGGGTCCTGAGGTCCACCTTGGGCTCCACGCCCCCGAGGCGGATCACCTCCCCGTAGAGGGTAAGGACGTCCTCCACAACCAGGGGCGGCGTGGGGGCCGGGACAGGATGGGCCGCCCCCAAGAGGGGTTTCACCTTCCCCGCGCGCTCCAGCTTCAGGGTGCGGTCTTCCTTCACAAGCTCTTTGCTGAGCAGGTAAGCCTTTTCCCGCGTCTTGGGCCCGAGGAGGTGGTACTGCCCTTCCTCCAGAGGGCGGAAAAGGCCCTCTTCCAAAGGGAGGACAGCGCCCACGCTGACCTCGAGGGCCACGCTCCCCTCCCTCACCCCCACCAGGCTCGCGGGGAGGGGCTCCTCGTACCCCTGTTCTAGGGCGAAGGCCTCCAGGAGGCCGCCAAGCCCCTCAAGGAGCACCGCCAAATCCTTCAGGGGAAGGTCCTCCGGGCCCAGGAGGTCCTGGCCCTCGAGGTAGAGGCGGTATACCTTCCCCTTCATACGCCCAAGTGTACCGCACCGTTCCGTGCACAGTTGGAAACCCCGTCCCCAAGCCCTTTCAGACCGCTTTTTGACCAGGAGCTTGACGGAAAACCCCAAAGCTTCCCCTAGTGGAAGCCAGGAAGGGCGGGCGATTTCGTGCCAACCTCCCCATTTTGGGCCAACCCCTTGGCCCAAAATCTTTTTGCGTCCTGGACGGGATTTTCCCGATTTTGTGCCAAGGGCATAGAGAGATCAGGGCTCCTCGTACTCCAGGAGGTCCTGGACCCCGTAGGGCTTGCCCGTGAGCTTTCTCAGGGCCCACAAAACCCAGGCGAGGGCCTCGAGGTCGGGGCGCTTCGTTGTACCCCGAGCAAAGGCATAGATGGTATTGGGGGCAACCTTACCCGCCAGAACCTGCGTGAGGGCGTAAGCGCTCACTCCTTGCTGGTCAAGGAGGGTCCGAAGCTTCCACCGGATACGCGGCCCGCTCATGTCTTGAGCTTACCAAAACTCTTGCCGTATAGGTATTGACAACCTACCAAAGTTTTGATAGGCTAAAGACACCTAGGGAGGCCAGGCTGGCAACCCTCCCTAGGGCTCACCAGGAGGTGAACATGACCACGGTACCCCAGAACAAGGCTCAGGTTCAAGATAGCCCCTTCGGGGCTGACCAACAGGCGAAGGCGGCGGTGGAGCTCACCGCCCAGCAGGTGGCCGCGCTCTACAACCTGCTCAAGGCGGAAGAGGACTACGGGGAGGGGCTCCCCCTGGCCCTCGAGGCCCTCCGCCGGGAGCTCAAGGAGAAGGCCAAAGCCCTGGGGCTCACCTTCCGGGAGGGCTACGCCTACCTGAGGTGAGGCGGGACGGGGGTGGGGGCTTCCCCGCCCCCCTTCTTCCCTGGAGGTGAGCGATGAGGGGAAATACCCGGGCCGGAGCCCTCCTGGCCCTGCTTTGGGAGGTGGGCCGTGCTTAGGGCCTCGAGCCTGGCCCTCCTCCTGGCCTGGCTTTGGTTTGACCTCACCGGGGACGGCTGGGCGGCCTTCTTTGCGGCCTCCTCTAGCCTGGCCGCCTCCCTGGTGGCCTGGACGGCGGCAAAGGAGAAGGAGGTGCGGAATGAGCGCTGAAGCGAAGCGGGAAGCCCTTTGGCACTACGTGCAGGCGCGGCTGGAAGAGGTGGTGCAGGCCCTGGACCTCCCGGTCCTCGAGGAGCCCCGGCTCATGGAGGCCCTCGAGGCGGGCTACCTGGCCGCCTTGGAGGACTTCGCCCCACCTTCCATACATGCCCTGATAGCCCGCACGGACGCCGTGGAAGCGCTTCTGGAATAAACCTTGCACAGGTTTATTCCTGTACAGGACAGGAGGCGGAACCTAAAAGAAGGTCATGGAACGCGGGAAGGCGCCGAAGCTTATGACGGTGCAGGAGGTGCGGATGGCGGTGGGCCAGGACCGGCTTTCCAGGGGGATGGCCTACGGTCTTGCCCGGGTGCTTGGGGTGCGGATGGGGCGGCGGCTCCTCGTCCCCAGCAAGGTGGTGGAGGACCTCCTGGAGGGGCGCTTGCCCCCGGAGGTCCTCGAGGCGGTGCACCGGGAGGCCAGGAAGCTGGGGGGGAAGGCGTGAGAGGCGGTTGTTGGGATGCGTCGCAGGTCGTGGAGGCGGTGGCCCAGGTCTTGCGGGAGTGGAGGGAGGGCTACCTGAAGGCGGAGGAGGCCCTCGAGGCCATCGAGGAGGCCCTTAGGGAGAACAACTTCGGGCCGCTTTTGGATGGAGAAGAAGCATGAGCGCGGAGATGCAAAAGCGCGGCTTTGAGGTGCTGGAAAGGGTGGTGGTGGAAGGGGACCTGGCCCGGCTGACCCCGAAGGAGCGGGTCCTCTACTACCGCCAAGTGTGCGAGAGCCTGGGCCTGAACCCCCTGACCCGGCCCTTTGACTACATCGTCCTCAACGGGAAGCTGACCCTCTACCTGCGGAAGGACGGGGCGGATCAGCTTCGGCGGGCCCACGGGGTGAGCGTGCAGATCACCGCCCGGGAGTGGCTTCAGGACCTGGGGCTTTACGTGGTCACCGCGCGGGCCTCGAGCCCCGACGGGCGCACCGACGAGGCCATCGGGGCGGTGAGCGTGGCCGGGCTCAAGGGGGAGGCCCTGGCCAACGGCCTCATGAAGGCGGAAACCAAGGCCAAGCGCCGGGCCACCCTGAGCCTGGTGGGGCTGGGCATGCTGGACGAGTCCGAGGTGGAAGGCATCCCCGGGGCCAGGCGGGTGGAGGTGGACCCGAGCACGGGGGAGGTAAAGGACCCGGAGGGGCAGGCCAGAGGTCCCGTTCTGCCTGCCCCCAAGCCCCTTACCCCCTCCCAAGCCGCGGCCCTGAAGGCCCTGGCCGAGTCCCTGGGCTTGGACCGGGAGACGGTGCGGGAGGTGGCCTCCCGCTACGTGGAGCGGGAGCTGGGGAGCTCCCGCGAGCTCACGGAGGAAGAGGCCGAAGGCTTGGTGAGCTACCTGGACGCCCTGGCGGGGGCCCTCGAGGGCCTCTCCCCCCAAGAGCGGGGTGAGCGCATCCGGGCCTGGCTTGCCGCCCATGAGCGGGGCCTGCCCGAACCGGAGGAGCTCGTGGACGCTGAGGCCGAAGTGCTCTTTGAGGAGGAAGAGGCATGAAGGGCAAACCGGGCCGCCCTAACCCGACGGCCCGCCTGGTGGAGGTGTCCAAGGGCAGTCTACCACAGGCGGAAGGCAGGGGGGTAGGGCATCGCGCCTCACGCTACAGCCCACGGCAAAGCCCGCCCCTCGAGGCCACCCTGGCCTACGCCCGCTTGGGCTACCGGGTCCTCCCCCTCCACCCGGGGGAGAAGCGGCCCCACGGGGGCCTGGTGTCCCACGGCCTGAAGGAGGCCTCCCGGGAGGAGGCGGTGATCCGGGCCTGGTGGGGCCGGGAACCTCGGGCAGGAGTGGGCCTCCTGGCCCCGGAGGGGGTGCTGGTCCTCGACGTGGACCGGCCCGAGGCTTGGGAGGGGCTGAGGGAGGAGCACCCGGGCCTCCTCGAGGCCCCCCGGCAACGGACGCCCAAGGGCGGGGTCCATCTCTTCCTCCGCCTTCCTCCGGGCCTGGAGGGGGCCTTGAGCGCCTCCGTGAGGCGGTTGGAAGGGGTGGACCTCCGGGGCATGGGGAGGGCCTATGTGGTGGCCGCCCCTACCCGCTTGGCGGATGGCCGGGGGTACGCCTGGGAGCGCCCCCTGGTGGAGCCGGAGGCGCTTCCCCTGGTACCCTCCGGGCTCCTCCAAAGGCTCTTGCCGCCGCCGCCTCCCCCGCCCCGGGAGGTGGGGCTGGGGGCCTCACCAAGGAGGTTGCGGGCGATCCTCGAAGCCTTCGCGGACCGGGTGGCCGCCGCCCCCATAGGGCAAAGGCACCTCACCCTCATCGCCTATGCCCGGGCCGCTGGGGGCCTCATCCCCCACGGCCTGGACTCCAGGGAGGCCGAGGAGCTCCTGGTGGCCGCGGCCCTGCAGGCGGGGCTTCCCGAGCGGGAGGCCCGGGAGGCGGTGCGGTGGGGCCTCGAGGTGGGAGCCCAGGCCCCCCTCCCCCTGGAGGAGGATTTTGGGCCAAGGGGGGCATTTTGGGCCAAGGGGTTGGCCCAAAATCCTGCGCCGTCCTGGACGGCACAAACCCGATTTTGGGCCAACGAAACACACCAATATAGGGAGCCCAACCCTTGGGGGGAGGGAGGTGAGGGCGGATGGCGGTGAAGCGCCTTAGCCTCCCCCAGGAGCCCCCCGTGGTGGAGTGGTTCGTGGACGAGCTCATCCCCGCCGGGTACGTGGGCGTGCTCTTCGCCAAGCAGGGGGGGGGCAAGACCCGCCTGGTGGCCTTCCTGGCCGTGCAGGCCCTCCGGCCCCAGGGGAGCTTTGCCAAGCGCCCCGTTCGGCGTGGGCGGGTGCTCGTCTTGGACGCGGACGACCCCGGAGGGCTGGGCTACGCCCTGTGGCTTCACCGCTTCCTGAGGGCCTATGAGGACGCGGATAAGGGCCTCCTGGACCTCCGGGCCGTGGAAGGAGGGCTGACCCCTGAGGACGTGCGAGCCCTGGAGGAGGAGCTTCGCCAAGACCCCCCGGTCCTCATCGTGGTGGACGCCTTCTCTAGCGCCTTCCTGGGGGTGGATGTGATTAAGCCCCAGCAGGTGCACGCCCCCATCCGCGCCCTGACCTCCCTGGCCCAATCTACGGGGGCGGCCCTCCTTTTGGTGGACCATGTGGGCAAGCTGGTCCCCGGCCAGACCGTGGCCGAGAAGGGGCCCCTGGGCTCCACCGCCAAGCTCTTCTCCCCCCGGGCCGCCTTCGCCCTGGACCGCCTCCCGCCCAAGGAGGTGGAGGGGCGGGATGTGGTGAAGCTGACCTGCGTGAAGCAGTCCTACGCCCCGCTACCGCCCCCCATCGGCCTCGAGTTGGTGTGGCTTTCGGACGGGGGAGGGGCCTACTTCAAGCCCTACCCTCTCCCCGAGGCGGCCACCCTGGAGGAGAAGGCGGAGAAGGTCATCCTGGAGCTCCTGGCCGAAGCGGGGGAGGAGGGCCTACCCCGGAAGGATCTCCTGGGGGAGGTGGTCCGGCGGGGCAACGTTTCCGAAAGAACCGCCAAGCGGGCCCTCTCCGGGCTCAGGGACCGGGGCTTGGTGGAGGAGGTGGAGCTCCCGGGCCGGGGGGCGCCCAAGGTGCTCAGGCTCCCGCGCTCTAATCCCTCTATATCCTTGGCCCAAAATCGCGAAAATGCTGTCCAGGACGAAGAAAGATTTTGGGCCAAGGGGTTGGCCCAAAATGGGGAGCTTGGCCCAAAATCGCCTGATCCCCTCGAGGCGGAGGAGCAAGCCCCTAACGGTGCTGGGGGGGCTGTGGGAGGTAAGGAAAACGCTGTCCAAAGGGCAGAACCCGCGCCCGCAACCCCTTCGCGGGAAAGCGAAGAGCTCCTCATTTGGCGGAGGCGGTGGAGCGCTGGGGGCTTCCCGGAGCCCTGGCCCTTTTGGAGAAGACCCGGGAGGCCCTAGGGGGGAGCCCCCGGCCCCGCGCCTAGGAGGAGGAGATGCCTGGGGGCAAAGGGCCAAAGCGCAAAGGCACCCGGGCGGAGCGGGAAGCCCTGAAGCTCTTGAAGGAGGCGGGCCTCGAGGCCCGGCGGGTCCCCCTCTCAGGGAGCGCTCCCGGCTACCCGGGGGACCTGGTGGCCCACCTCCCCGGCCTGGGGGAGGTGGTGGTGGAGGTGAAGGCAAGGAGGCGGTTCGGCCTCGAGGGGTGGCTTGAGGGGCGGGGCCTTCTGGTCCTCCGCCCCGACCGGAGGCCCCCCTTGGCGGTGATGCGGCTGGAACACCTCTTGAAGGCGCTTGGCGTAAAGGAGGAGACATGACGGGCAAGCTTACGGTGCAGGCCCACCCCCTGGCCCTGGATGGGCCGGAGGTGCTGGTGCGGGTGCAAGGCGGAGGCGCGGCCTGGAGCCTAGAGGCCCTGGCCCGCCTGGGCGTGCGGAGCCTGGTCTTTCTCAAGGACGGGCGGATCGCCCTCCTGGTGCGGGAAAGGGAGCAGGTGAAGGACGTGGTGCTGGGCCTAGTGGCCTGGGCCCTGAAGCGGGGCCTCGAGGTGGAGGTAGACCCCCTGGCCCGGGAAGAGCTCAGGTGGGCCCCCCGCTTCGCCCCCGAGGAGGCTTGAGGTGCCCAGGCCCAAGGACCTTTACGGTACCCGGGGGAGCCTCCTCCGCAAGCTGTGGAAGGCTGTCAAAAAGACCTCCAAGCTCCTGGACTCGGACGACCCCCAGGTGGTCCTCCGGGCCACGCACGCCCTGGCCACCATCGCCGCCTCCTACCGGGCGGCCTATGCGGAGTGGGAGCGGGAGCAGATGGAGAAAAATCGCCAGAAGGAAAGGCAAACCCGCCCGCCCTTGACCCGGATCGACCCCTATATCGTCTGGCTCATCAAGCGGGACGTGTACGGCATCGAGGAGCCTCCTCCACCCTTGCCTCAAGACCCGGAAGGCGTCTACTGGGTAAAGAAGATGGCGATGGATCAGGGGCTCCCCGACCC
>NZ_QWKZ01000104.1 GCF_003574085.1 Meiothermus luteus
CAAGAAACCCCCGGGCATCCTCCCCCAGCAGGGCATCCACCAAGGCCAGAAGGCCCATAACCCCTCCCAAGGCCAGGTAGACCGTGCCGGTTATGTAGGTGGCCACCGGGATAGGGTTGGCCGCCTTGGCCTTAGCGAACCTGGGCCAGGACCTCATGGGCTACCTGTCGATCGGTAAGAACCAGTAGTTTGTCGCCGCCCGTTGCGGCCAGCATCGGGGAGCGCAGGTAGACCCGGGTACCCCGCTCGAGGGCTACCGCCACCGCGCCCTTGGGCAAGGGCAGCTTGTCAAAAGGGGTTTCGCGAAAATCGGGGGGCAGTTCAAACTCCAAAAGCTCTACCTGGTCCTCAATGAGGGCCAGATGGTCCACGTTGTCTGGAGCAATCCAGTCCACCACCTCCCGCACCGCAGCCGCGCGGGGGGTCAGGGGAATATCAATGCCCACATGCTCAAACAAGCGGCGGTTTTCGCCCCGGTTGACCCGGGTAATCACCTTGGGCACCCCCACCTGTTTGGCCAGCAGCGAAACCAAAAGGTTCTTTTCATCGTTTTCGGTCACCGCCACCATCACATCCACATGGTCCAGGCCCTCCGACTCCAGAAGCTCTAGGTCGGTGCCGTCCCCCTCCAGCACTAGGGCCCCGGGAAGGTGCTCGGCCAGCCAGGCGCAACGCTCAGGGTTGTGGTCTATGATGGTGACCTCGAGCCGGTGCTTCAAAAGCTCCTGGGCCACCATGTAGCCCACGCTTCCGCCCCCCACCACCATCACCCGCCGCACCCGCTCGCGGGGAGCAAAACAGGCCTGAATAGCGTCAAAACCCTGGGGTGTGGTCATAAAAAAGATGCGGTCCTCGGGCTCAACCACCAGCCCATCAAACTCCGGGTCGGTTGCGGCAATAAACTTTCCCTGCCGCATAATCCCAGCCAAAAAGCTGCCTTCGGGCCAGTCCAGAAGGCCCAGCGCCTTGCCCACGTAAGGCCCTCCCTCCCGCACCTGGTACTCCACAAAGCGCAGCCGCCCCCCAGCCAAGAGCTCGGTATCCACAGCCCCCGGAATCCGGATGACCTCCACAATCTCCTTGGCCAAGGAACGCTGAGGCCAGAAGACCTGGTCTATGCGGGTGCCTAGAATCTCCACCGTGCGCGGGTCGGTCAGGATGTCCACGTAGGACTGCTTGCCCACAAAACACAGCACCTCTTTGGCCCCAAGCCCTTTGGCCAACATACAGGCAATCAGGTTGACCTCGTCCCAATTGGTGGTGGCGATAAAGGTGTCGCAGAGGTCCACCTTGGCCTCCCGAAGCACCTCGGGATCGGTTACGTTGCCAATCACCACTTGGGCGTCCAACCCGCCCAGCCGCTCCTTGGCCTCAGGGTTGGTGTCCACCACCACCAGGTCGTGTTGGGTGTGGAGGGCTTTAGCAATCTGGGAGCCAATCTCACCGCCACCAGCAATCACAATGTACATAGGCCATCCCACCCCAAGAGGACCGCCGAGAGGGACAGGCCCTCTCGAGGCCGACTCCACAAGCTATGGAGAACCGCCAGACCGCCTGTGACAAGATTCATAGCCTTGCCGCCAACAGCTTACACCCTGCTGGCCCCCACGATCATCGGTACAGCGGGCTTCCAGGGGACCCGGCCCACCATCTGGCCGAAGAGGTCGTAGGCCCCCGCCCGGGTCACCTGGACCCGGATGATGTCCCCTATCTTGGCAGTCCCATCGGTTTCCACGTACACCTGGTTGTCAATCCCCGGCGCATCGTAGCGGGTGCGGCCCACCACCTGGCCCGGAAGTTCGCCGTAGTCGTCCACGATGACCTCCAAGGTCTGCCCCACCCTGGCCCGGTTTTTCTCCAGGCTAATCCGCTGTTGCAGGGCCATTAGACGGCCCCTGCGCTCCTCTTTAACCTCCTCGGGCACCGCCCCTGGCAGGGCGTTGGCCTCAGCCCCCTCCACTTCGGAGTAAGTGAAGCAGCCCACCCGGTCAAGCCGGGCCTCCCGCAAAAAGTCCAGCAGGAGCGAGAAGTCCTCCTCGGTTTCGCCCGGAAAGCCTACGATGAAGCTCGAGCGAATGGCCAGGTCGGGGGCTATGGCCCGCCACTCGGCTATGGTCCTGAGGTGGTCCTCAACCCCCCCTGGGCGGCGCATGGCCTTGAGGATTCTGGGGGAGGCGTGTTGCAGGGGAACATCCAGGTAGGGCAACAATCGCCCTTCGGCCATCAGCGCAACCAGCTCGCGCACGTGGGGGTAGGGGTAGACATAGTGAAGCCGCAACCAGGCCCCAAACTGGGAAAGCTCCTGCACCAGGTCAACCAGGTGGGCCCGCACCGGCCGTCCAGCGTACACCGAGGGGCGGTGGCGCAGGTCCACCCCATAGGCCGAGGTGTCCTGGGCAATGACCAAGAGTTCCTTGGTGCCGGTGGCCACCAAGCGGGCCGCCTCGGCTAGGATTTCGGCCGCTTCCCGGCTCCTCTGGGACCCCCGCAGCTTGGGGATGATGCAGAAGCTGCAGCGATGGTTGCAACCCTCGGCGATTTTCAAGTAGGCGTAGTGGCGTGGGGTGAGCTTGACCTGGGGGGGAACCAGGGCGGTGTAGGGGCTAGGGTCGGGTGGAACCACCTGATGCACCGCCGCGATGACCCTCTCAATCTCCCCAGGGCCGGTAACCTCCAGCACCTGGGGATGGGCCTGCCGAATCACCTCCGGGCGGGCCCCCAAGCAGCCCGTGACAATTACCCGACCGTTCTCGGCCAAGGCCTCCCCAATGGCCGAAAGCGACTCCTCCACAGCCGGGGTGATGAAGCCGCAGGTGTTGACCACCACCACATCGGCTTCCTGATAGGTGGGCACGGTCTCGTACCCCTCGGCCCTAAGGCGGGAGATTATCTGCTCCGAGTCCACCAGGGCCTTAGGGCAGCCCAGACTGACAAAACCGACCTTGCCTGCCATTGCCTCTCCCGCGCGCCAAGGGCGCAGCAACATCGCCGAGTATAGCAGGCTTTTCCGCTTTGGCTAAAGGAAGTCCCCCAGAATGGTCTCCACCTGGTCGGTCTCTATGAGGAAGGCATCGTGCCCGTGCGGGCTCTTAATCTCCCGGTACTGACCCCCAGCCAAAAGGGCCGCCTCCCGCACCTCGGCGGCGGTGTAAAGCAGGTCGGTATCAATGCCCACGAACAGACTCGGAATTCCGCGAAGCCGACGCAACGCGGCCTCCACCCCGCCCCGACCCCGGCCCACATCGTGGGTATCCATGGCCTCCGAAAGCACCAGGTAGGCGTTGGCGTCAAAGCGCCGGGCGAACTTCTCCCCTTGGTACAGCACATAGCTCTCCCCTCGCTCGGGGTGGGCCTGCCAGCGCAGCCGGAAAGAGGCCGGGGAGCGGAAGGAAAGCATGGCGATGGCCCGGCCAAGCTGCAGGCCAAGAGGCTGCTCGGTGTAGTAGCCGTTCCGGTAGGCAGGGTCGGTCCGCACCGCCTCGCGGGAGAGGCGGTTGAAGGCTCGAGCCCACGGGCCGTGCACCGCCGGGGCGGCCAGGACCACCAGCTTGTTGACCCGCTCGGGGAACATCAGGGCGAACTCCAGCGCCACCATCCCCCCTAAGCTCCCCCCAAGCAGGCTCACCCGCTCAATCCCCAAAAAGTCCAGCAGCCGGGCCTGGGCCTTGGCCAGGTCGCGCACGGTAAGCTTAGGAAAATCCGGTCCATAAGGACGCCCGGTCGCTGGGTTGATGGAAAGGGGGCCAGTAGAGCCATAGCAGCTACCGATGTGGTTGGCGCAGAGGACGAAGTACTTATCTGTGTCCAGCATCCGCCCCGGCCCCGCCAGTTCGTCCCACCAGCCCTCCGGCCCGAAGGCCTGGTCCAGCTCCGGGAGGCGCTTTAGGGTCTCTGGGGTGTAGGTTCCAGCCAGGTGGGCCGAGCCCGTCCAGGCGTGAAACACCAGCACCGCATTGCTGCGGGAAGGGTTCAGGCTGCCATAGGTCTCGTAGCGCAGCACCACCTCGGGCAGAACCCCCCCATACTCCAGGCGAAACTGGGTGTCCACCCGGGCCTCCGCGGGCATCGGCGGCGGCACCCGTCCTCGGCTCTTGGGCGGCTTGATGAGCAGGGCCTCATGGTCGCCCCAGGCTTCCTGGATGAGGTCGGTCATGCACCCCCTCCCCAGCTGAGGCCTTATCCGGCCACAACCTTGTCCTGCATGGCCTGCTTGAGGTCGTCCTGGATGTCCTCCAGGGCTTCCAGCCCCACGCTGAGGCGCACCAGCTCGGGGCTTACCCCGGCCCGAAGCTGCTCCTCAGCAGAGAGCTGGGAGTGGGTGGTGGAGGCCGGGTGGATGGCCAGGGTACGGGTATCCCCCACGTTGGCCAGATGGGAAACAAGCTGCAGGCGGTTGATGAAGCGCTTGGCGGCCTCGTAGCCCCCCTTGAGCCCAAAGGTCAGCACCGAACCGGGCCGGCCCCCAAAGTACTTCTGGGCCTTGGCGTAGCTCGGATGGTCGTCCAGACCGGGGTAGTTGACCCAGGCCACCTCGGGCCGCTCGCGCAGCCAGTGGGCCAGAGCCAGGGTGTTTGCCACGTGGCGCTCTGAGCGAAGGGAGAGGGTCTCTATCCCCAAAAGCAGCAAGAAGGCTTCAAAAGGCCCCAGGCACTGCCCCTGGTCCCGCAGGCCGTCTATGCGGGCCTTCACGATAAAGGCCAGGGGGCCCACCGCCTCGGGAAGCCGCAGGCCGTGGTAGCCCGGCTGGGGCTCGGAGATGAGGGGGTAGCGGCCGTTGTCCCAGTTGAAGTTGCCCCCGTCCACGATGAGCCCTGCGATGGCCGCTCCATGCCCGCCAATCCACTTGGTGCCGGAGTGGGTCACCACGTTGGCCCCCCACTCAATCGGCCGGAAGAGGTAGCCCCCGTGGCCAAAGGTGTTGTCCACGATGAGGGCAATCCCCCGCTCTTGGGCTGCCGCCGCAATGGCCTCAAAGTCGGGGATGTTCAAGGCGGGGTTGCCCAGCGACTCTAGGTACCAAAACCGGGTCTTCTCGTCGCTCAGGCGGATGAAATCGTCCACGCTTTCGGCGCTATCGGTAAAGCGACTCTCAATCCCCAGGCGAGGCAGGGTGACCTTGAACTGGTTCACGCTGCCGCCGTAGAGGTTGGGGGTAGATACGAAGTTGTCCCCGGCTTGGGCAATGGTGGTCACGGCCAAAAACTGCGCGGCGTGGCCCGAGCTGGTGGCCAGGGCCGCCACCCCACCCTCCAGGGCCGCGATGCGCTTTTCCAGCACGTCCGTGGTGGGGTTCATGATGCGCGTGTAGATATTGCCCGGCTCAGCCAAGGCGAAAAGCCGGGCGGCGTGGTCGGCATCCTTGAACTGATAGGAGGTGGTGGCGTAGATGGGCACCTGGCGCGCACCGGTGGTGGGATCGGGGCTATAGCCGGCGTGAAGCTGAAGCGTCTCGAAGCGCAGCTTTTCGGACATGTGGCCTCCTACCGCGGGGGCTTGGACACTTGGGGGTAGGAGAAAACCCCCAACCAGACGTTCTTTTACTGGAAGGGGGATGCGCTTGCGAGGTTCCCCTTCTCTTATCTTCCTCGAGCCGCCCGCTATGCCTAGCGTTGAGCCCCGTGTGCCTACAGGGCTCAGCGGCCGAGCCGGAATTAGCACCCTGCAAAAAGCTGCTGGCAATGGTCAGGAGCTTTTTGTGGGTTGCTGCGGCTTCATTGGGCCGGTTCCCTCCACCGCTCTGGATAAAAGAACGGTCGCTTTTTGGCCGCGCCCCGGCGCGGATAAGTGAGAGTCTAGGCGGATAGCCCCTTTCTGTCAACACCCCGCTTCCCGCCGCAAAAGCCAGAGTACCGCCCGGCGCAAAAGGCCCAGGTAGGCCTCGGGGGTAGGGGTCGGCCCCTCGAGGAGGCTACGGACACCCCGGTAAGGCTCGGGGAGCTCAAGCCAGCGGGTATGCCTCCCAGGCAGCAGCAAAACCCCTGGCGCGATAGGCGCCACCCCCGCCTCGAGGGCCGCGTCAATCCAGCCGGCCACCTCAGCCAGGGCCACCGACTGGAGGAAAAAGGGCTCCACTGGCTCGCTGGCCCAACCCAGGGCCTGGGCCAGCCTTACGTACTCCCCCCAGGTGTCCACATCGGTGAACCAAGGCCCCCGGCCCCACTCCAAAAGGACCACCCGCTCCCTCCAAACCCGCAAAAGCGCCCTGGCCCCCTGGTCCCCCCCCAGACGGGCCACCTCGGGGAACAGCCCGGCCCCAATGAACACCGGGGGACGGGGCTCCCCACCCTCGCTGGGGGCCACCGCCAGGCTTAAGGGCGGCCGGCCCTCCACTGCCCGCCTGAGTTCCCAAAGCCGCCCCTCCTCCAAAGCGGGCATATCGGCCAGGAAGACCAAGGCCCCCTCCGAGGCCCCCAGCGCCTCCACCCCACACCTCAGCGAGCTGCTCTGCCCGGTGGTGTAGGCCGGATTTTCAACCACCCAGACCCGTCCCGCCGCAGGGTGGCGGGCCAGCCACGCCTCTAAAGCGCAATGGGCCAGCTCCGCCGCGTGGCCCAGCACCACCACCACCCGCCCCTCGGCCACCTTCAGGGCCTGGCCCAGCACCCGCGTCAGGAGCACCTCTTTCGGTCCGGCAGGCAGCAGGAACTTCGGGGCCCCGAACCTCGAGGCCCGCCCGGCCGAGAGCACCAAAGCGTCCAGCCCCACAGGCCCATGCTACATGGCGGGCATTGTGCCCAGGAATGGACTCCCAAGGACGCCCGATGGCTTGTTAGACTACGGGCAGCCATGAAGCTCGAGTACAGCGGACAGGAAAAAGTGCAGGCCGAGGCGGACAAGGTGTGGCGGTTCATCCAGGACCCCCAGAAGGTAGCCTCCTGCCTGCCCGACCTAAAGTCGGTGGAGATAAAAGACGAGAAAAACATGGTGGCCACGGTAGGGGTGGCGGTCGGCCCGGTGCGGGGCACCTTCAAGTTCAACATTGAGCTCGAGCCGCGGCCCGAGGAGAACAAGGTGCTGGTGCGCCTACGGGGCGGCGGACTAGGCAGCGTGGTGGACCTGACCGCCAGCGCCGTCGTCACTGACCAAGGCGACCAGACCACCCTGCTGGACTGGCAGGGCCAGGCCACCGTAAGCGGCCCCGCAGCCTCCTTGGGTGGACGGGTGCTGGACGCCCAGGCCAAAAAGCTGATTCAGACCGTGTTCGCCAACATGAGCCAGCGAATGAGCGAGGCTTGAACCCCGGCTATTCCCACTCAATGGTGGCCGGGGGTTTGCTGGTGATGTCGTAGACCACCCGGCCTATCTCGGGCACCTGGCGGGTAATCCGGCGGGCCACCTCGTCCAAAAACTCCAAGGGCAGCCTGGCCCAGTCGGCGGTCATAAAGTCCACCGTGGTCACCGCCCGCAGGGCCAGCACATACCCGTAGCTTCGCTCATCCCCGACCACCCCTACGCTCTGCAACGGAGTGAGGATGGCCGCGGCCTGGGAAACCTGGTCGTACAGGTTCCATTCGCGCAGGGCGGAGATAAAAATATCGTCGGCCCGACGCAGAACCTCCAGCCTTTCTGGGGTTACCTCGCCTAGAATGCGGATGGCCAGACCCGGACCTGGAAAAGGGTGCCGGCGGCGAATGGGCTCGGGCAGCCCCAAAAGAAGGGCCAGCTCCCGGACCTCATCCTTGAAGAGGTAGCGAAAGGGTTCTAGAAGCTCAAACCGGAGGTCGGGGGGCAGGCCCCCCACGTTGTGGTGGCTCTTGATGTTGGCGCTACCCGCTCCACCCCCCGCCGACTCAATGACGTCGGGGTAAAGGGTCCCCTGGGCCAGCCAGCGGCAGCCTTGGGCCTCCAGGGCCCGGGCCTCCCGCTCAAAGACCCGGACGAACTCCCGGCCCACCACCTTGCGCTTTTGTTCAGGATCAACAACTCCCTTGAGGGCCCCCAGAAACTGCTCCGAGGCCTCCACCACCCTCAGGGCCGGCCCTAAAGGCCGCAAAGCCTGCTCCACCTCCTGCCGCTCCCCCAGCCGAAGCAGGCCATGGTCCACGAAGACCGCGGTGAGCTGGTCCCCGATGGCCCGGTGAAGGAGCAAGGCCAAGGTGGAGGAGTCCACGCCCCCCGAGACCGCCAGCAAAACCCGCTCCCGACCCACCTTGGCGCGAATCTCAGCGGTTAGGGTTTCCAGGGTGTGCTCAGGGGTCCAGTCCCGCCTAACCCCAGCCAGCTCCAAGAAGTTTTCCAACAACTGCATTCCCTTGGGGCTGTGGGCCACCTCGGGGTGAAACTGCACCCCAAAGGTGCAGCCGTCGGGGGCAGCGATGGCCGCGATGGGGTTCTCCTCGGTACGGGCCACCACCCGCCACCCTGGAGGGAGAAGCGTAACCGCGTCGGAGTGGGACATCCAGACCTGCACTTCCCCCTCTATGCCGGCGAAAAGCGGGCCCTGGCAGGAGGTGAGCAGGGCCTTGCCGTACTCCCGTCGCCCGCCCCGCTCCACCCGGCCGCCGAAGTGTTGGGCCAGGTACTGCATCCCGTAGCAGATGCCCAACACCGGCCAACCCTGCTCCAGCACCCCTGGGGCCGGTCTAGGGCTAGCGGGGTCAAAGACCGAGGCCGGGCCACCAGAGAGAATCAGGGCCTCCGGTCTTTCGGCCTGAATCCGCTCCAGGCTCGCGGTGCCCGGTAGAATCACCGAGTAGGCCCGCAGCTCGCGGATGCGCCGGGCGATGAGCCTTGTGTACTGCGAACCGAAGTCAAGGATGACCACACTCATGCCCGCAGCATAAAGCCCTAGGCGGCTTCGGCCAAGCGCATTTCATCGCAGGTGGATGCTCACCCCACCGGGGCTGGGCACCTCTATCAGCGACTCCACCGGAACTCGGCCCGGCACGCGGACCCGAATTCGGTAAACGCCCGGCCGGTCAAAGACCACCACCCCAGGCACCTCCGCAAGCTCCACGCCCACCGGCATCTGGGAGCCCTCGGGGGCCTCCAGCACGGCCACGCTGGCCCTGGGTCCAGGCGGCTCGAGCCGGAACTCCACCGGGTAAAGGGTAGGCCGGGCAGGGTCAGGGGCACGCCCGCGCCACCAAAGGCCCAGCCCGCCCAGCAGCAAGACCAGCGGAAGAAGCCACAGCCAGCGAAGCCGCTGGCGCGCCGGAGGCTCTACAACCTCAAAGGGGGGCTCCGTGCGCTCCTCAATGCGGATGCGGCGAGGAGGCGTGGTCTGGGGCGGGGGCGGTG
>NZ_QWKZ01000105.1 GCF_003574085.1 Meiothermus luteus
GGGTAGCGCTTTCCCAAAAGGCGGGCTGCGGCGTAGCGCGGCACCGAAGGGATAAAGAGCAGCCCCCGCATTAGAGCCCTAGAGCCGATTGCGGCTGCGGACAGGCGCTTGGGGACGGGGGCGGTGACCGTGGTCTGCATTCCCCTTCATTTTGCCCCCAAGGGGCGGCTTCTGGCAAAGGGCCAAGCGCCGCAGCGGGGACATTTGTCCTAATGGCGTAGGGTTGGGGGGTTTGGCAGAATGGGGCTCGATACCCCGGGGGGGGCTTTTTCCTATGCTCAACCGACGCTTTACCTTCTACGCCTGGGGGGTGGTGGTCTTCACCCTGCTGGTAATCCTTTGGGGGGATGTGGTCCAGGCCACCGGTTCCGGGGATGGCTGTGGGGCCCACTGGCCCACCTGCAACGGCGAGGTTCTACCGGCCTTTCGGGGCCTCGAGACTTACATTGAGTTCTTCCACCGCATCACCAGCGGCCTCTCCTTCCTGCTGGTGGTCGGCCTTCTGGCCTGGTCACGCCGGGCCTTCCCTGTCGGCCATCCGGCGCGGCTTGGGGCGGGGCTTTCCCTGTTTTTTATGGTTACGGAGAGCCTGGTGGGGGCTGCTTTGGTCCTCTTCCGTCTGGTGGGTGAAGACGCCAGCTTAGCCCGGGCGGTGGTGGCCCCGGTGCACCTTATCAACACCCTTTTCCTGGTGGGCTCTTTGGCCCTCACCGCCTGGTGGTCGGTTTACCCAGAGGCGCGCCCGGTCTGGCGAGGGCAGGGCCCGATGGGGTGGGCCTTGGGCCTTGGCTTCCTAGGTATCCTCGCAGTGGCCGCCTCAGGCGCCCTCACTTCCCTAGGAGACGCGCTTTTCCCGGTGCGCAACACCGCCGAGGCGGTGGACCGGGCCCTCTCGCCGGGGGAGCATTTTCTAGTTCAGCTCCGCATCTACCATCCCTTTATCGCGGTGTTCGTCGGGGCTTACGCGGTGCTAGCGGCCAATCTGGTGGCGGCCCTCCGCCCAGGCCGCCAGGTTCGGTGGTTCGCGCGCGCGGTGGGGGTGCTGTTTGTTCTTCAGCTTGGCATGGGGTACCTGAACGTGCACCAGGCCGCACCCCTCTACACCCAGCTTCCCCATCTCCTGCTCTCCGATTTGGTCTGGCTTTCTTGGGTGCTGCTCGCGGTTTCAGCCCTGGGCCAAGTGGGGTACCCTGCGCGTTCGCGCACCACCCCTGTTGCCGAAGCAAGGTAGACTCATATGGTGCTCTCTGCGACCCGTACCCGAGGCGCCACCTGGCGCGACTACTTCTGGCTCACCAAACCCCGGGTCATCAGCCTGCTCCTCTTCACCACCCTGGCGGCCATGTTCATCGCCGCGAGGGGGTGGCCGGGGTTGGGGCTGTTTTTGGTGGTTCTGGTGGGGGGTTATATGGCGGCCGGTGCTGCCAACGCCTTCAACATGGTCATAGACCGGGATATTGATGGCCGGATGAAGCGCACCGCCCAGCGCCCGACGGTCACCGAGAAGATCAGCAGCCGGGAGGCCACCTTGTTTGCCACAACCCTAATGCTGCTCTCCTTTTTGTTGCTGTGGTGGGGGGCCAACCTGACCGCGGCCCTTTTGGCCATGGCCGGGCTGGGCTGGTACGTGTTGATTTATACCCTCTACATGAAGCGCCGCTTCTGGAGCAACATCGTGATTGGGGGCGCGGCCGGGGCTTTCCCCCCCTTGGTGGGCTGGGCTGCCGTCACAGGTGAGCTCTCCCTTTTCTCCTGGTACCTGTTCTTAATCGTCTTCTTCTGGACGCCGGTGCACTTCTGGGCCCTGGCCCTCATGATTAAAGACGACTACGCCGCCGTGGGCGTTCCCATGCTGCCGGTGGTGCGGGGGGAGCGCGAGACCGCCTATCAGGTCTTCTTGTACGCCATTCTGACGGTGGTCCTGACCCTCATCCCGGTCTTGATGGGGGAGCTTGGCTGGTTCTACCTGCTGACCTCGCTGTCCTTGAACGCCCTGCTGCTCTGGCAGGGCTACCAGCTTTATCGGCGCCAGGAGCGGGCTCGAGCCCTGGGCTTGTACAAGTACTCCATGCTATACCTGGCATTGCTTTTTGTTCTAATGGCGGTAGACCGGGCTTTTTAGGTGTAGCATGTACCCCACTTGGGTATGTGTTTGGTAGGACAGACTGATTCCAGGAAAAATGACTTAGAATGACCAAGAGTGTGAGGTGAGGATGTGTCAATGCTGCAGCGAAGTCTAGGTCTTCTCATCTTGCTGGTGGCGGGGCTGGCCCTGGGCGCCGAACCGGGCCAGGCAGGGGGGCATACCCTCAACATCATTGACCCCCAGGCTTCGGCCTTCAACCGCGAGGTGCGGGGGCTGCTGGCCTGGGTGATGGGGTTCGCGGCCCTGGTCTTCGTGGTGGTGATAGGGGCCTTGACCTATGTGACCATCCGGTTCCGCCGCACGGGTAAGGAGGCCCGCGAGCCCGAACAGGTGCACGGCAACGACCGGCTCGAGGTCATCTGGACCATCATTCCCACAGTCATCGTGCTGATTATCTTTGGTCTCACCGCCCAGAGCATGTTCAAGCTAGACCGCCCCACCCCAGGGGCCATGGTGGTAGAGGTGCGGGGCTGGCAGTTCTGGTGGGACTTCTACTACAAAGACCACGGGGTGCGCAATTCCAACGAGCTGGTTCTGCCGGTCGGGAAGCCGGTGCGCTTTGAGGTAACCGGTGGGGACGGCAGCAACTACGATGTAATCCACTCCTTCCGCATCACCAGCATGGTGGGGGCCCGCGACGCCATCCCAGGCGTGGTTACCCACATTGAGGTGACCCCGGAGAAGGTGGGCACCTACTACGGGCAGTGCGTGGAGCTTTGCGGGGCCTCGCACGCCAACATGCGCTTCAGGGTCAAGGTGGTGCCCCAGGAGGAGTTTGACCGCTGGATTGAGGGGGCCAAGGCCTACCAGGCCACCACTCCTACCGACCCCGTGTTGGCTCGAGGGGAGGAGCTTTACAAGCAGCAGTGCGCGGCCTGCCACGCCCTCAAGGGGGTCTCCCAGGGCCTGCCCCAGAACCCCGACCTGACCTTCTTCGGCAACCGTACCACGGTGGGGGCCGGGATGTGGCCCAACACGCCGGAGTACCTCGAGCGCTGGATCAAGAACTCCCCCGGCATGAAGCCCGGCATCAAGATGCCGGCCTTCCCCCAGCTTTCGGATGAAGAGGTCAAGGCCATCGCGGCTTACCTGATGAGCCATAAGGTGGAGGGTCTGGACTTTAGCAACCTGGAGAAGTTCTAAGGAGGTTTACCGAGACATGGCCGTAGTCGCACCACAACCCACGCGTCGCATGGGCTTTTGGGAGGCGGTCTGGGACCTGCTGACCACCAGCGACCACAAGAAGGTGGGGATGATCTACCTGGTCACCTCGTTCGTGGCCTTTGGGCTATCGGGCCTGATGGCGGTGGCCATTCGCTGGCAGCTTGCCGGCCCTGAGCGGCAGTTTTTGGTGGGGGACGCCTACAACCAGGTGCTCACCCTGCACGGGGCCACCATGCTCTTTTTCTTCATCATCCCGGCGGGGCTGGCGGGCTTTGGCAACTTCATCCTGCCCCTGATGCTGGGGGAGCGAGACGTAGCCCTGCCGCGCATCAACGCCTTTGCGGCCTGGCTTTTTGTCTTCTCCGGTCTGCTCATCTACACCTCGCTCTTCTTCGGTGGAGCGCCGGATGTGGGCTGGACCTTCTACTACCCCTTCTCGCGCACCACGGGCCTGGGCACCGACTTCTTCATGATGGGCGTGCTCCTGGTGGGCCTCTCGAGCCTCCTGGGCTCAGCCAACTTTGCCGCTACGGTCTACAACCTGCGGGCCAAGGGCATGGGCCTGTGGAAGATGCCCATCTTCGTCTGGGGTATCTTCGCTACCTCCATGCTCTCGCTTTTTGCCCTGGCCGGCATCACCGCGGCCAGCCTTACCGTGCTGCTCTCGCGCAAGCTGGGGCTTAGCCTCTACGACCCCCTCATCGGGGGCGACCCGGTGCTCTACCAGCAGTTCTTCTGGTTCTACTCGCACCCGGCCGTCTACATCATGTTGCTGCCCTACCTGGGCATCGCCGCCGAGGTGGCCTCTACCTTCTCGCGCAAACCGGTCTTTGGCTACCGCTTCATGGTCTTCGCCCTGGTGGGCATCGCGGTGGTGGGCTTTTTGGTCTGGGCGCACCACATGTTCACGGTGGGCGAGAGCCTCCTCTTCCAGCTCGTCTTCGTCTTCTTCACGGTGCTGGTGGCGGTGCCCACCGGGGTCAAGATTTTCAACCTGCTGGGGACCCTCTGGGGCGGCCAGCTTGACTTCAAGACCCCCCTGCTCTTTGTGATGGGCTTCATGTTCAACTTCCTGCTGGGGGGGATTACCGGGGTGATGCTGGCGGTGGTGCCCTTTGACTACCAGGTCCAGGACAGCTACTTCGTGGTGGCCCACTTCCACAACGTGCTGATGGCTGGCTCGGGCTTCCTGGCTTTTGCTGGGCTCTACTATTGGTGGCCTAAGATTACCGGCCGGATGTATCCCGAGTTCTGGGGGAAGCTCCACTTCTGGCTCTTTTTGGTGGGCTACCTGCTCACCTTCATGCCCCAGTACGTGCTGGGCTTCCTGGGGATGCCCCGCCGCTACTACACCTACCCCGACGGGCTTTACCTTTGGAATGAACTTAACTTCGCCTCCACCGTGGGGGCGGTGATTCTAGCCCTGGGGGGCATCGCCTGGCTCATTGCCATGTTTGAGAGCTTCCGCCAGAACGTCAAGGCCCCCGACAACCCCTGGGGGGGGTACACCCTCGAGTGGGCTACCTCCTCGCCCCCACCCTCGTACAACTTCGCGGTACAGTTCCCTACCGTTTTCAAGTCCGAGCGGCCGCTTTACGACTGGGAAAAGGAGGGCTTGAAGCCCACCCCCATTGACCCGGCCACCATTCATCTGCCCGCCCCTACGGTCTGGCCCTTCATGACCGCGCTGGGCCTTTTCATCGCCAGCATTGGTATCTCGCTGGCCCCCGATGCCGGCAACGCGCCGGTGGGCGGGGTGCCGGGCTGGGGCGGCTGGCTGGCGGTGGGGGCCATCCTTTTCTTCTACAGCCTCTTCAAGTGGGCCCTGCGCCGGGAGTACGACCACCCGGTGGAGCACCACACCGTGACCGGCAAGTCCAACGCCTGGGTGGGGATGGCCTGGTTCATCGTCTCGGAAATCGCCCTGTTTGGCATCCTGATTGCGGGCTACCTCTACCTACGCCTGACTGGGGCCGCAGTACCGCCCGAGGATCACCGCCCGGCCCTCTGGCTGGCCCTGCTCAACACCTTCTTCCTGGTGGCCAGCTCCTTCACGGTGCACTATGCCCACCACGATCTGCGCACCAACAAGTTCTCGCCCTTCAAGCTGGGGATGCTGATCAGCATCCTGCTGGGGGTGGTCTTCTTCCTCTTCCAGATTTGGGAGTTCGCCATTGCCTCGGGGCACTACGTGGAGGCCCTGAACGCTGCCGGGCAGTCGGAGGCAGCCCAGAAGGCGGCCCTTTGGTTCACTGCTTTCTTCCTGATCGTGGGGTTGCACGGGGCCCACGTGCTCATCGGGGGTACTGGCCTGACCCTGGCCTACGCCCAAGGGTTGGCGGGCAAGATCAACAACCACGAGCAGGGCACCCTCGAGGGCTCCTCCATGTACTGGCACCTGGTGGACGCGGTCTGGCTTTTCATCGTGACCATTTTCTACATCTGGTAGCCTGCTCCGGTCTTGGGCAGGGGCCTAGGCCCCTGCCCAAGCTCTTGACAAAAGCCCGTTCCTCCCCCAGACTGCTAGGGTTGCGCCATTTCAGGCCGCCGGGTGCGGCTCGGCGCACGGCTCGGCGGAGCCGTACATCCTGTAGACCCTGGCGCGAACAAGGTTCTCCGGTGGGATGAGCGGCTCGAGGGCCACGCACCCAGAGGAAGAACCTATGGATTTCTCAGCATTTCAACTGAGGCCCGAAGTGGCCCAGGCCCTAAGGGCCAAGGGCTTTACCACCCCCACCCCCATCCAGGCCGCGGCTATACCGCTGGCCCTGGAGGGCAAGGATGTGCTGGGCCAGGCCCGCACGGGCACCGGTAAGACCTTGGCCTTTGGCATCCCCATTGCCCACCGCCTAGACGCTTTGCACGAGCGGGGGCGCCCTCCCCGGGCGCTGGTGCTCACCCCCACCCGTGAACTGGCCTTGCAGGTGGCCAGGGAACTCGCTGGGCTGGCTCCGCACCTCTCGGTGACCCCTATCTATGGGGGAACCGGCTACAGCAAGCAGGCCGAGGCCCTGAGGCGGGGCACCGATGTGGTGGTGGCCACCCCAGGGCGGGCCATTGACTATCTGGAACAGGGGGTGCTGGACCTTTCCAAGATTCAGATCGCTGTGCTTGATGAGGCCGATGAGATGCTCTCAATGGGCTTTGAGGAGGCCGTTGAGCGGCTTTTGGAGGCCACCCCCACCGAGCGGCAGACCCTTTTGTTCTCCGCTACCCTGCCCACCTGGGCCCGTCGGCTCTCGGAGCGCTACCAGCGGGGGGCGGTTCACATCAACGTCATCAAGGACGAGGCCGTTACCTATGAGGAGGTGGCCATCCAGGCCCCCTTGCACAGCCGGCTGGCCCTGCTTTCTGACCTGCTTTTTGCTTATGGGGCTGAGCGGGCCATCGTTTTTACCAGCACCAAGGCCGAGTGCAACGACCTGGCCTTGGGCTTAGAGGGCCGTGGCCACGGCGCGGCGCCCATCCATGGGGACATGGGGCAGCTCGAGCGGGAGCGGGTGATGGAGCGCTTCCGCAGCGGGGCCACCTCTGTCCTGGTGGCTACCGATGTGGCGGCCCGCGGCCTGGACATTCCCCAGGTGGACCTGGTGGTGCACTACCGTCTCCCCGACCAGCCTGAGGCCTACCTGCACCGCTCAGGCCGCACCGGGCGGGCCGGACGCTCGGGCCGGGTGGTGGTCCTCTATGGCCCCCGCGAAAAGCGCGAGTTGGAGGCGCTCGAGCGCGCCGTGGGCCGCCGCTTCAAGCGGGTCAACCCGCCTACCCCCGAGGAGGTGATGGCGGCCAAGTGGGCCGCGCTGGCCCGCCGCATCGCTGCCCAGCCCGAGGCCGACAGGAAACTTTGGCGGGCACAGGCCGAGCGGCTTATCGCGGAGGGTGGGGTAGAGGCGGTGGCGGGGATGCTGGCGCTGCTTTTGGGTGGGGCTCCTGCCCCTAAAAGCCTGCTTACCGGTGAGGAGAACTGGGTTACCCTGCGCCTCACCGGCCTGCGCCTGAGCGTGAACCGGGTGGTGGCCCTGCTGAAGGCGGCAGGGGCTGGGGAGATAGGCCGGATTCGCCTGGAAGGGGACCTGGCGGCCTACGTGGACCTCCGCCCAGGGGAGGCGGAGCGCCTGGACCCCGCTGCTTTGCGGGAGGTGCGGCTAGGGCGGGCGGTGGAACTTCCCCCTGAGGTGAATGAGAAGGAGGAGACCCCCAGGGGTGCTGCGGCCAAGCCGAAAAGGCGAAAAGAGGCTGGTGAGGCGGTGCGAAGGCGCGTGGTGTACCGCTGAACCGCATTCCGCGGCGGCTCCTGTCCAAATTTCCCCCGTCCTGGCAAGACTCCCTGCTAATATGGCTTTGGCATGAAAGGACTTATTCTCGCGGCTGGGCGGGGCACCCGCCTGCGCCCCCTAACCCACACCCGCCCTAAACCGGTCATTCGGCTGGCAGGCAAGCCCATTATTCGCTACGCGGTGGAGAACCTGATCAATGCGGATGTCAACGAGATTGGGGTGGTGGTCTCCCCCGATACCCAGGAGGACATCCGCCAGGCCCTAAAGAACTGCTTGAACGCTAAGATCACCTACATCGTGCAGGAGCAAGCCCTGGGCATCGCCCACGCGGTGGGCGCGGCAAGGGCCTGGTTGGGCCAGAGCCCCTTTGTGCTCTACCTGGGGGATAACCTCTTCCAGAAGGGCGTCCGCCCCTTTGTTGAGGCTTTCCACCCCGACCTGGGGGCGGTGATTGCCCTGGTACGGGTGCCCGACCCTAGGCAGTTTGGGGTGGCGGTGCTGGAGAAAGGGCGCATCGTCCAGCTTTTGGAGAAGCCCAAGGAGCCTCCCTCCGACCTGGCGGTGGCTGGGGTGTACGTCTTCAGCCCGGTGGTCCTGGATATCATCGCCAACCTCAACCCCAGCGCCCGCGGCGAATACGAGATTACCGACGCCATCCAGGCCCTCATTGACCAGGGTTCAACCGTTCTCGGCCGGGAGGTGGATGGGTGGTGGAAGGATACCGGGCGTCCGGACGACCTGCTGGACGCGAACCGGCTTCTGCTGGTGGAGCAAAAAAGCCCTACCCCGGTGGTGCAAGGAAAGGTGGAGGAGAGCAAAATCACCGGGAGGGTGGTCATTGAGGAAGGTGCGGTGGTCCGTCACAGCACTGTGCTGGGGCCTGTTCACATCGCCTCGGGGGCCCTCATTGAGGGCGCCTACATCGGGCCTTTTACCTCCGTTGGGCCCAACGCCAAGGTGCGCCAGGCCGAGGTAGAGTTCTCCATCCTAGAGGACAGCGCGGTGGTAGAGGATGTGCCCTTGCGGCTGCACGAGTGCATCCTGGGGGTTGGGGCCCGGGTTACCCGGCGCAGCGGGTTGCCCAAGGCCCACAAGCTGGTGCTGGGGGATTTGAGCAGCCTCGAGCTGGCCTAATCCACGATCCCCGAGAAGGGCCCAAGGGTTCAACCAAGCCTCTGTTGTGAACATCAAAAGTAAGTGTCATTGACAGTATTTGGAGTTTTGCATACAATGGGGCTATGCCCGACCTGGCCTACCTGCTCGAGCCCCGCCACACCTGGAACTTGGGGGCGCTGGTGGACGAAGCCAACCGCCTGCTCCCCGAGGTGCTGGTGTTGCCAGGCTCGAGCCGAGCCAAGGAAGCCATCACCGGGCGGACGGTGCGTTACTACACCTCCGAGGGGCTGCTCGACCCCCCCGAGAAGGACTGGCGCGAGGCCCGCTATACCGGACGCCATCTATTGCAGCTTCTGGTGGCCCGGAAGCTCTTGGCCCAGGGGCACACTCTGCGCACCATCGCCCCGGAACTGCGCCGGATGGACAACCTCGAGCTGCTCGAGCTGCTGCAGCGGCCCGCGCAGGTGGTCTTGCAGCCGGCCTCATCCAATCCGGCTCTGGAATACCTGCAGCAAATCCGCCTGCCCGCCC
>NZ_QWKZ01000106.1 GCF_003574085.1 Meiothermus luteus
GGCCAGGCGGAAGTACTCTCGGTTGGCCACCGCGAAGGCGGAGAAGGAGATGACCAATACCGCGGCGATGGTAAGGGAGTGGAGGGGGGAGAAGCCGGGAATCTGGCTTAGCAGGTTGGTGAGGAGCACCGCGAGCAACAGGCCCAGGCTCGAGGCCACCGTGATGGCCACCGGTATCTCGGGCGGAAGCCGCCTTAGCCAGGCCTGGGTCTGTTCCCAGCGCTGGGAGAGCCAGAAGGCCAGGCGGGGGACCACCAGCAAGCCCAGCAGGAGGCCCACCAGCGCCAGGTACAGCCGATTCAAGCTGGTCAGGCTGCCTAAGGGGTTAGTGCTGATTATGCCAATGGTCTCTAGCCGGGCCCCAGCCCAGTACCCCAGATAGGCAAACAGCGCGTAGAGGACCCAGCGAACCCAGCTCATAGCAACCTGCCCACCGCGGCCTCCAGGGTTCTGAACTCCGGTGGGTAGACCAGGCGCCTGAACCCGGCCCGCTGCCCTTCTCTCAGACGCCGTTCCAGGCCTTCTACGCTGCGGAGCTCTCCGGCCAGCCCCACCTCGCCCACCACCGCCACTTCCTCGGGCAGGGGGCGGCCCACCACCGCGGAGTAGACCGCCAGCCCCACCGCCAGGTCAAGCCCCGGGTCAAAGATCCGCAGCCCCCCAGCCAGGTTCACGTAGACGTCTAGGTTGCCCAGCGGCAGGTTGAGGCGCCGCTCGAGCACCGCCAGGATCACATCTACCCGCCTTGCGTCAAGCCCCTGGGCTACCCGGCGGGGGGCCGGGAAGGGGGTCCGGGCGGCCAGGGCCTGCACCTCCAGGGCCAAGGCCCGCTCCCCCGACAGACCAAGCCCCACCACCGAGCCTGGGGCCCCAACCGGGCGCTCGGCCAAGAAGGCCGCAGAGGGGTTGGGCACCTCCTCTAGACCAGCCTCGCCCATGCTGAAAACTCCCAGCTCTCCCACCGGGCCAAAGCGGTTCTTGCTCGAGCGCAGCACCCGGAAGTGTCCGGCTGTCTCCAGGTACAAAGTGGCATCCACCACGTGCTCAATGACCTTGGGGCCCGCCACGATACCCTCCTTGGTAACGTGGCCGACCAGCACGGTGGTCACCCGGTGGCGTTTGGCGAAGCGGGTGAGGGCTGCGGTGGCGTCGCGCACCGCCACCAGCGACCCCGGGGCGGCGGCGGTCTCCAGGGTCTGGATGGAATCCACCACCAAGAACTCTGGCGGGGCGGCCTCCAAGGTGGCCAGGGCGGTTTCTAGATGGGTCTCCCGCAGCAGCTCGAGGGCGCCCGAGACGCCCAGCCGCCCAGCCCGCAGGCGAAGCTGCCCCGGGGACTCCTCACCTGCCAGGTAGACCACCCGTCGGCCCTCCTCCAGCATCTTTTGGGCCACCTGCAACAGCAGGGTGCTCTTGCCTACCCCGGGCTCCCCCCCGAGCAGGAGCACCGCCCCGGGTACGAACCCTCCCCCTAGCACCCGGTCCAGCTCGCCAATTCGGCTGCTGAAGCGGGCCTCACCTTCCTCGTCCACCTCGCTCAGCCGGATGAGGGCCTGGGGGTTGGCGGCGCTTTTTGCCGGGACAGAGCGGGGCAAGGGGGCTTCCTCCTTGAAGCTCTCCCAGCTTCCGCACCCTGGGCAGCGCCCTAGGGGCTTTACGGATTTGTAGCCGCACACGGCGCAGCGGTAGTGCAGGGTAGCCCTGGCCATCCAGGACAAGTCTAGCCGGAATTGGCCGCAGCGTCAGCCCTATACCTTTGCCAGCGCGCCTCGAGCCGCTCAAAAATTCGCTTGAGTTTCTCTTTAGGCAGAATGACCTGCTCGGTGTAGCCCTCGCCGATCGGGTCGCCCAGCTCGTTCCAGGCGGTGCAGCGAACGTGCACCCGGTTGCCCTCGGTACGCAGGTGCTCGGCCACGATCCGCACCCGCATTCCGGGTAGGGCCGAGGCCTGGTGGTCCACGCTCACCTTGGAGCCGATGCCCTCCTCGCCCTCCTCTAGAAAGGGCAGGATGATTTTGCGCCCGGCCAGCTCCATGTGCTTGGCCATCCAGTAGGTGGCGTAGACTGGATGTAGCTTGCCGAGCTGAGGGTCACTTTGCTCGAAATCCACGGTCATCTCTTCGGTTACGACCGTTTCGAAGGTGGCTTGGTAGCCGATGGGGATGGGTTTCATAGCTTGCGCAAATCCGCCACCCGCTTGAGCTTGCCGCCCTCGCTTCTGGGCGCGGCGCCGGGGTTGAGCAGGGTGACCCGCAGGGAGATGCCCACGTTGTCCTTGATTTTGCGGGCCACCTTTTCGCATAGCTGGGACAACCGGGGATCGGCTGCCACCACCTCTTGGGAGAGCGCTTGGTGGCCCACTGAACGCAAAAAGGCCTCGGCGACCTCGAGCCTAAGCTCCACCTCGTCCAGGGTGCCCTCGCGGGTCAGCACAATCTGGTAGTGGGGCACCACCTCGGGGATTTCCTGGAGCACGGCCTCGATCTGGGTGGGGTAGACGTTCACCCCGCGCACGATCAGCATATCGTCGGTGCGGCCCCTAATCTGGGCCATGCGGGCGTGGGTGCGCCCCGAGGGGCCGGGCTCGCGGGTGATGTAGGTTAGGTCGCCCGTCCAGTAGCGCAGGATGGGCATGGCCTTTTTGGTAAGGGTGGTCAGCACCAGCACCCCGATCTGGCCTTCCGGCAAGGGCTCGCCGGTCTCGGGGTCCACCACCTCGGGGTAGAAGTGGTCCTCCCAGATATAGGAAAGCCCCTCCCGCTCGCTCACGTCCTCGTTGGAGACGCCTGGGCCGATGATTTCGGAGAGGCCGTAGATGTTGGTGGACTGTACTCCCAGTCCCTCGTCCACGCTCTTGCGGATGGCCTCCGTCCAGGGCTCCGCTCCCAAGACGGCGTACTTCAGGCTGATTTCCTCCGGACTGACCCCGCGCTTTTTGAACTCTTCGGCCAGGGTCTGGGCGTAGGAGGGGGTGCAGGCGATCATCTCCGGTTTGAAGTCCTGGATGAGCATGATCTGCCGCTCGGTCATGCCGCCCGAGACCGGCACCACGGTCATCCCCAGCCGCTCGGCCCCTCCGTGCAGGCCCAGCCCCCCGGTGAAGAGGCCGTAGCCGTAGGCGTTGTGCAGCATCATCCCAGGCCGCCCCCCTGCGGCGGCCAGCGAGCGGGCCACCACCTCAGCGAAGATATCCAGGTCCCCCTTGGTGTAACCCACCACGGTGGGCTTGCCGGTGGTGCCGCTGGAGGCGTGGATACGGGCAATCTGCTCCCGGGGCACCGCGAACATCCCAAAGGGGTAGGTATCCCGCAAATCCTTCTTTTTGGTAAAGGGGAGCTTGTGGATGTCCTCAATGCCTTTGATGTCGGAGGGCTTGAGGCCGCGCTCATCCAGGGCCCGGCGATAGAAGGGCACCCGCTCGTATACGTAGGCCACCTGTTCGCGCAGCCGCTCGCTCTGCAAGGCCTGGAGCTTGGGGCGAGGGAGGGTTTCTATCTCGGGTTGGAACATCGGCATAGGCACCTCCGGTCTACAGCGCGGTCATTCCCCCGTCTACCGCCAGCACCTGCCCGGTCACGTAGTCCGAGGCCGGACTGCAAAGGTAGAGCGCAGCCGCGGCCAGCTCGCCGGGCTGGCCAATGCGGCCCAGGGGGGTGCGGGCGCGCACCAACGACTCCGTCCGGGCCAGCAGCTTCTCGGTCATGCGGGTGGGGAAGAAGCCCGGGGCCAGGGCGTTGACCCGGATGCCAAAGGGGCCCCACTTCACCGCCAGGTCGCGCGTGAGGGCAATCAGCGCCCCTTTGGAAGCTGAGTAGGCCGCAGCATCCATCACCTCGCTGGGGCTGCCCATGAGCCCAGCTACCGAGGCAATGTTCAGAATCTTTCCATAGCCCCGGCCTTTCATGCCCCGCGCGGCGATGCGGCTGGCTAGGAAAGCTCCGGTCACGTTGATGTCCAGCACCTCACGAACTTTCTCCGCTGGAACCTCGAGGGCATCCTGCCCCCAGGTCACTCCAGCGGCGTTGACCAGGATGTCCACTGGGCCGGTGCGGGCAAAGGCGCTTTCTAGGCTTCCCTCGTCCTGTACATTGCCCACGATGGGTAGGGCGTCGGGGATGAGCTTTAGGGCCTCCTCAAAAAAGCTCTCCCGCCGGGCCAGGAGGGCCACCTTGGCCCCAGCCTCCCGCAAGGCGGCGGCGATCTCCAGGCCAAGGCCCCTCGAGCCCCCGGTGATTAGGGCGGTTTTCCCATCTAGGCGGAACTGCTCCAGCACCCTCATACCCGCTCCACCACCATGGCGATTCCCTGGCCTACCCCTATGCACATGGTGGCCAGTCCAAACTGCACATCCCGTTTTTGCATCTCGTGCACCAGGTTGGTGAGAATCCGAGCCCCCGAGGCCCCCAGGGGATGGCCGATGGCGATGGCCCCTCCGTTCACGTTGAGCCGCTCGTCCTCGGGGTCCACCCCCCACTCGTAGAGTACCGCCAGGCTTTGGGCCGCGAAGGCCTCGTTCAGCTCAATCAAGCCGATGTCCTGGAGCGTGAGCCCGGCCCGCTTGAGGGCCTTCTGGGTTGCGGGCACCGGGCCGATGCCCATGATGCGGGGCTCCACCCCGGCTACCGCCACCGAGCGAATTCTCGCCATGGGCCTAAGCCCATGGGCCCGGGCGTAGGCCTCGGAAACCAGGAGTACCGCTGCAGCCCCGTCGTTTAGGGAAGAGGAGTTTCCCGCGGTCACACTGCCCCCAGGGCGGAAGACCGGTTTGAGCTTAGCCAGGGCCTCCAGGCTGGTGTCGGGCCGGGGGCCCTCGTCGGTTTTTACCAGGGTGGTCTGCCCCTTGCGATCTATTACCTCCACCGGCACCATCTGGGTCTCAAAGGCCCCGCTCTGCTGCGCCCGAACCGCTTTTTGGTGGGAGTGGAGGGCGAAGCGATCCTGGGCCTCGCGGGGGATTTTGTACTGCTCGGCCAGGTTCTCAGCGGTCTCGCCCATCGCCTCGGTGCCGTAGAGGGCCTGCATCCTGGGGTTGATGAAGCGCCAGCCCAAGGTGGTGTCGTAAACCGTGAGGTTGCCGGTAGGGAAGGCCCGCTCGGCCTTGGGCATCACCCAAGGGGCCCGGCTCATGCTTTCCACCCCACCCCCAATGTAGACCTGGCCTTCGCCGAGCAGGAGGGCCCGAGCTGCGCTGGCCACCGCCTCCAGGCCGCTGCCACAAAGCCGGTTCACCGTGCAGCCCCCCACCTCTTTGGGAAGCCCGGCCAGGAGCAGGGCCATGCGGGCCACGTTGCGGTTGTCTTCCCCGGCTTGGTTGGCGCAGCCCATGTACACGTCCTCCACATCGCTGGCCGGCAGGCCGCTGCGCTCCAGCAGGGCCTTTAGGGGAATGGCGGCCAGGTCGTCGGCGCGGACAGAGGCCAGCGCGCCTCCGTGCTTTCCAACCGGTGTGCGAACGGCATCCAGAATGTAGGCTTCCATGGCTGTGTTTTACCCTTAGAGGTTTTTGCCCGCAAGGGCCTGTTGCGAACACTCAGGCCTTGGGCTCGCTCTTGCTCTCCATGCGGAAGACGGTTCCGGTGAAGAGGGCCACCACCCGTGCCCGACTTCTCACCTCAATCCGATAGGTGGCGGTGCGGCGCCCTAGGTTTTCCTCCCGGGCGTGGGCCTCGAGCCGCTCCCCCGCCCGCACCGCCTTGAAGTACTCCATGTGCGTGCAAAGGGCCACAGCAGGGGTCCCGTGGGCGTTTGAGGCCAGGGCAAAAGCGGCATCGGCCAGGCTGTAGAGAAACCCGCCGTGGCAGTAGCCGTGGATGTTGGTGTGCTCGGCCCGCACCTCGGCCAGGAGGACGGCCTCTCCCGGCCCCAGCCGGACCACCTCAAACCCCAAAAGCCGCATGTAGGGGTCGGGGTGAAGGCTGCTATCCACCTGCGGCCTCCCTTGTGCGGATGCCCAGGTAAGACTCAATGACCCTGGGATCGTATAGCAGCTCACTCCCTCGGCCTTCCATCACCAGCTCGCCCGCCTCGAGCACATACCCTCGGTCGGCCAACTTTAGGGCCATGCGGGCGTTTTGTTCCACCACCAAGATGGTGACCCTCTGGGCCTTGAGCTCCCCCAGGATGCGGAATATCTCTTGGACGATAAGAGGGGCCAGCCCCAGGCTGGGCTCGTCCAGCAGGAGCAGCCTGGGCCGGGCCATCAGGGCCCGGCCGATGGCCAGCATCTGCTGCTCACCTCCCGACATGGTCCCGGCGAGCTGCTTGCGCCGCTCAAGGAGGCGAGGGAAGAGGCTGTAGACCCATTCTAGGTCCTTCCGGATGCCCTTTTCGCGGCGCTGAAAGCGGGAGAAGGCGCCCAGCAGGAGGTTGTCCTCTACCGCCATGGAGGCAAAAAGCTCGCGCTTTTCCGGCACCATGACCAGCCCCATGGCGGCCAGTACCTCCGGTTCGCGCTGCAGGAGGGGTTTTCCCAGATAGCGCACCGTGCCGCTGGCCTGCACCAGCCCCAGGATGCCCTTGAGGGTGCTGCTCTTTCCCGCTCCGTTGGGCCCAATGAGGGTGATGGCCTCTCCCTCGGCTACCCTGAGCGAAAGCCCCCGCACGGCCTCTACGGCCCCATAGCGCACGCTCAGGTTTTCTACTTCCAGAATGTTCATCTCCGCCTCCGGTAAGCCTCAGGCAGCCTCCCCCAGGTAGGCCTCAACGACCCTGGGGTTGCGCTGCACCTCGGCGGGGCTCCCCTCGGCCAGCTTTTCCCCATAATGCATCACCACCACCCGGTCCACCAGCCCCATGACCAGGTCCATGTCGTGGTCCACTAGGAGCACCGTGACCCCTTCATCAGCCAGCTTGCGGATGAGCGCGGCGAACGCCCGCTTTTCCCCGGCCCGTAGCCCCGCGGCTGGCTCGTCCAGGAGCAGCACCTCGGGGTCGGCGGCTAGGGCGCGGGCAATCTCTAGAAGCCGCAATTGGCCAATGGAAAGACCCTCCGCTTTCTGATGGGCCACATGGGCCAGGCCCACCCGCTCCAGAGCCCGGTAGGCCTCGGCCAGGGCGGCTTTTTCCTCGGCCTGGGAGAGGGCCAGCATGGAGGCCAAAAAGCCCCGCCGGGTACGGGCGTAGGTGCCTAAAGCGGCGTTTTCCAGTACGGTCATCTCGGGGAAGAGGTGGGGGTGCTGGAAGGTGCGGGCGATGCCCAGCCGGTGCACCTCGTAGGGCTTCCGCCCCGAGATGGATTTTCCCTTGAACCAGACCTCCCCTTCGCTGGGGGGGTAGACCGCGGTAATCATGTTGAAGCAGGTGGATTTGCCTGCCCCGTTGGGGCCGATGAGGGCTAGAATCTCACCCCGCCTGAGCTCGAAGCTTATCTTGTTGACCGCCAGCAGGCCGCCAAAGCGCTTGCTGAGGTCCCTGACCTCGAGCACCACCTCCCCCTTGTGCCCCCCACCGGGGCGGGTGGGCAGCCCCTGCCCTGGGGGGTTCTTTGGCCTGGGTTTGGGTAAGTATCGTTCCACGAAGGGCCACAGACCCTTGGGGGCGAACATCAGGATGAGCACCAGGATGAGCCCATAGGCGATGATCTCGTAGTTTCCGGCACGCCCGAATAGGACGGGCAGAACGCCCTTTAGGGCCTCCTCTAGCCCCGTCACCAGGCCAGAGCCCAGGATGACCCCCGGGATGCTGCCTACCCCTCCGGCCACTGCCGCGATCAGGTACTTGATGGAGGCCTCGAGGCTAAACGGGGTGGGGTTGATGAACTTCTGGTAGTGCACGTAGAGCCAGCCAGCCACCCCAGCGTAGACCGCTGAGAGGACAAAGACCTGAAGCTTCAAAGCTGCCGGGTTTACCCCAAAGCTGGCCGCCGCGATGGCGTCCCCTTTGGAGGCCCGCATCGCCCGCCCCATCCGGCTGTTGGTGAGGTTCCAGGCTGCCCAGGCTCCCAGAAGGACCATAGACCAGGACAGGTAGAAGTAGCTCCTGGAGTCGCCCAACGTGTGGCCTAGGATGGACACAGGGGGGATTCCCCGTAGGCCGGTGTGGCCCCCGGTGAGGCCGATCCAGCTCCCCATGACGATATACAGGGCGATGCACCAGGCGATGGTGGAAAGGGGTAGGTAGTGCCCCTTAAGCCGCACGGTGATGCCGCCCATCACCAGCGCGCCCAGCGCCGCGGCCAGGGTGCCCAACAGGAGGGTTGTCCAGGGGCTTAGGCCCTGGTGGATGGTGAGCAGGGCCGAGGTGTAGGCCGCCAGGCCCATAAAGGCGGCCTGGCCAAAGCTGGTCATGCCCGAGAGCCCGGTGAGCAGGTAAAGGCCTAGGGCGACCAGGGCCCCGAAGGCAATGTAGTTGCCCACTGTGAGGTAGAACGAGGAGGGCGGCAGGGCCAGGGGGAGGAGAAGGAGCCCTGCTAGGAAGAGGAGTAAAGGCGCGGTTCTCATTCTTCCTCCCCCAGCTCCTGGCTGCGGAGGCTACGCCAGAAAAGAATCGGCAGCAGCAGTGCGAAGACGATGGCGTCCTTATAGGCGCTGGCCTGAAAAGCTGCCCAGGATTCCATAGCCCCAACCAGCAAGGCCCCCAGCGCCGCCAGCGGATAGCTCACCAGGCCGCCGAGAATTCCGGCCACGAAGCCCTTCAGCCCTAGGAGGAAGCCTTGGAAGTAGGCCGGGGATATCAGAGGGGCCAGGAGCATGCCGCTCACACAGGCGATAAGGGTGGCGATGGAAAAGGAGATGTAGCCTGCCTGGCTGGGGCTGATGCCCAAAAGCCGGGCTCCGTAGCGGTTGACCGCGCAGGCCCGCAGGGCCTTTCCGTAGATGCTCCTGTTGAAGAAGAGGTAGAGCCCCAGCGCGGCCAGAAGGGCAAAGCCATAGACCAGAAAGGCTTGGTTGTTGATGGGCACCAGGCCAACCTGGGTCTGGCCAACCCAAATGGCGGGTAGGCGAAACTGCTCGGGGCCGAAGAAGACCAGGCCCAGCCCCATAAAGGCGAAGTGGAGGCCGACCGCGATGATTAGGTAGGTGAGCACGCTGGCGTTTCTGGCCGGCTCAAAGAACAGCCGGTAGGAGGCCGGGCCGATGGGGAAGACCACCAAAACCGCCAGCAGCCATCCAAGCCATGGGGGTACCCCTTGGACCCCCCACCAGGCCAGCCCCAGC
>NZ_QWKZ01000107.1 GCF_003574085.1 Meiothermus luteus
TTTGGGGGTGTGGCTGGCCTCCCAGTCTGGAGGCTTTGGGGGGCCGGCCCGGGGGCTCGGCTACGCAGTTTTAGCGGGGCTGGGGTTTGGTGGCTACTTCGTGCTTATAGACCGGGTGGAGGGGCTTTTCTGGCCCTCCGCCTTCGCCAAGCTGACCGCCGCCGCCCTCACCCTGGGCTGGGCCTTGGGAAGCCCACCGGCGCCCAGACGGGTGCTGGGCCGCCACTTGCCCCTGCTGGTTTTAGCAGGGCTGCTGGACGCCGGAGGCAACGTGTTTTTTCTGGCTGCCGCCCAGGCTGGCCGGCTGGACGTGGCTGCGGTCCTCTCCTCGCTGTACCCGGCCTTCACGGCCCTGCTGGCCTGGGCCTTGCTGCGGGAGCGGCTGAGGCCGGGGCAGAACCTGGGGGTGGTGCTCTCCTTGGCGGCCATCGCCCTGATTGCCGCCGGGTAGGCTCAGGCGTTGTGGGCCTCCACGAACCAGAGCAGCTTGTCGCAGGCCCGGGAAATCTCGGTGCAGATGTCGGCGGAGTCTTTGTCCCCCAGCTCGTCGGTGCGGTCAATGAGGGCGCGCACCTGCTGGCCGAAGGCGGCCAGCGAACGGGAGAGGGCGGACACGTGTTCGGAGCCCTGGGTGATGTCAAGGGGGTAGGTGGGGAGGCCGGAACGCTCTGTGGCCACCTGCAGGGTTCCTTCCGCGGTGCCCCCAAGCTGCACGATGCGCTCTGCCAGCAGGTCGGCCCAGCCATCGGCGGCCTCGGCCACCTGATCAAAGAGTTCGTGCAGGCTGATGAAGTTGGGCCCCTTCACGTTCCAATGGGCCGTCTTGGCCTGGGCGTGGAGGTCCATCGCGGCCGCCAGGGCGGGGGCCAAGGCCTCAACCACTGCGGTGCGGGTTTTGGCCGGCAGGTCGTTTTGGGTGGGGTGCAGCGGGGTTTTCGTCTTAAGAGCCATATCTGACCTCCTTTACCCCAGGATACGCCCGGATTGGGCCGGTGTCCAAGATTCGCTCAACGCTCCAGTATGCGGAAGGCGAAGCTCACCTCGAGCCGGATGTTCTCGTCCACGCTCAGGACCACCAGCACCCGCGGCTGGACCAGCCCGAAGTCGCGGAAGGTGAAGCTGGTACGGGCCTGCAAAAAGGCGAGATCGCCACGGAATTCCACTTCCCCTTCCCAGGTCACGCTCCGGGTAACCTCCCGAATCTTCAGGTCGCCCACGATTTGAACCGGGAATTTCCCGCTTTGCGGCAGGGGAAAGCTGAGGCCGCGCACCTCCCTAGGCACGAACTCGGCCACCGGGTACTGGGCGGTATTCAGGGTGTTGCGGCGGATGTAGTTGTCCCGCCGGGCCTCGTCGCTGGTGAGGTCGTTCAGGTCTACCGTGAAGCGCGAGCCCTCCAGGGCCCGCCCGTTCCGGTCAAACTGGACCCTGCCCTGCACCTTCTTGCTCACCCCTACGGCGTCGGTGGGGAAGTTGAAGCCCGCGAGCTGCTCACGCACCCGGTAGCGGGCCTCGCTTTGGGCGGGGATGAGCTCGAGCCGGCTTTGGGCCTGGGCAAGATCAAGGCCGACCAATCCAAGTAGCAGAAAGAGCTAACGGTACATCGCGGTCCTCCTAACGCTTGGAGAGTAGGGTTATCAGGTTTTTTAGGCTCTCCGCAGCTCTGGGCTGCTCCCTGAAGGGGTTGTAGGGCCTGCCCTGAGCGATGGCCTGGAACAGGCCGCCGCGCCCCCCCGGGGCCTGGGGGCTGCCTGCCTGGGGGTTTTGCCCCTGGCGCTGGCGGGCTTCCTCGCGGCGCTTGAGGAGGGTTTCGTCCATCCACTTGAGCTGGGCTGGGGTGAGGATGCTGTCCTCAATGGTGCTCAGGGCTTTGGCCGCCTCGGCCGGCTTGAGGTCGGGGCGGTTCTGCAGGTCGCGCAGGATGGGCAGCAGCCGCTGGGCCTGGGCCTTGGTGAGGGATAGGTCGCGCTGCTTGTCTAGCTCCTCCATCAGGCCGATGGTGGCCACCAGCTCAAAGACCGGGCGGTAGGCCTCAAAGCGTTGGCGCGTCTCGGGGGAGAGGTTGGGTGGCCCCCCTTGGGCTAGGGCTAGGCCGAGGGCCAGCAGGGTCCAAAAAGCAACCGTTCTTTTCATAAGTCTTCCCTCGTTTAGGCTAAGCTTGCAATAGGTTTGTGTAGGAAAGATAAACGACCACGCCCCCTATGTCTGCCGACCTTTTAACCCCTGCCCCTGTTTTGGACCTGCCTCCCACGCATCTTCCCACCGGAAACCTAGAGGTGCATGTGGAGGCCTGCCCCAAGGCCCCTCGCATAGAGCGGGTGGGGGTAGCCTCGCTCGCCCTGGATGGACTGCTGGACTGGGTGGGCGAGCCCTTTTTGGAGGTGGAGGGGGAGGGTTGGCGGTTCTCCCGGCTTTTGGACTGGGTGCCCCAGTGGGAAGACGAACGGTTGCGGGTTACCCTACTGGCCCCATGGGGGCAGCGGGGGCTGGCCCTGCGCCTGGAGCCCAAGGCCCCGGGCCCCATCCGGGTGGTGGGCGCTTTGGCCTATCTGGGGCTCAGGCGCTTCGGTGAGGAGCGGCTTCAGGTCTCCTTCCGCTTTGGCCACGACCCCTGGACGGGGAGCCACCTGCTGGAGGCCCGGGCCCACCGGGCCCTGCTGGCCCTGGGCCTCCAGAGCGAACCTTCTCCCGACCGGGCGGACTGGGGAAAACGGTTTGCGTGGGTCTGGGAGAGGGGGCCCGTGACCCTCTATTTAGGCCTGGCCCCCGAGACCGATGGGGCCCGCACCACCGCCCTGCATCTGCGGCGGGTGGGCTGGGAGGGTCTGCTCGAGGCCACCCAGCGCAGGCTGGCCTCGCTTTATGAGCCTTACCGAGGCCCTCTTCCAGAGGTTTACCGGCGCCATCTGGTGTTCAGTTATTTCTACGCCCAGGCCGACAGCCTGGAAGGGGAGCCGGTGCTCCTCACCTCGCGGAGCCCCCACTACTACGTTTCGGGGGCCTACTGGGCCCGGGACGCTTTGCTGTGGTTCTTCCCCGCGCTGCTTCGGGTTGACCTAGGACGGGCCAGAAAGGTCTTGAGGGCGGCTTTTTTGCGCCACGCCCGCTGGCCGGGGGAGCACGCCCAGTACCTGAGTGGTCCGCCCTTGTACCCTGGCTTTGAGCTTGACCAAGCCGCAGCCTACCCCTTGGCCCTGGCCCGCTACCTCGAGGCCGCCGGCCCAGACCCGGGGCTGCTGCTCGAGCTAAAAGAGCCCTTGGAAGGGGTACTAAGCCGCATACGGGAGGAAAAACACCCCAGCCTTTCCCTTTACCGCACCTTTCTTTCCCCCACCGACGACCCGGTGCCTGAGCCCTACCTGACCTACGACAACGCCCTTTTGTGCGCGGCCCTGGAGCGCCTGGCCCCTTTCTGGCCGGCAGGGGAAGGGCTTCGGCAGGAAGCCCGGGCCATCCGCGAAAGCCTCTACCGCCAGGCAGCCCGCAACGGCCGTTTCGCCTACAGCTTTGAGCCGGGAGGGGGGCACACCTTCGCCGATGAGCCCCCGGGCAGCCTCCTGCTCCTGCCCTACCTGGGGTTTTGCAGCCGCCAAGACCCCCTGTGGCAGGCCACCGCCCTCTGGACGCTGGGCACCGAAAACCCCTACCACTTCGGGGGCCGCTTCAGCGGGGAGGGCTCGGCGCACTTTCCCTTTCCCTCAGGCTTCTCCCTGGCCAACCGGCTCCTTTCGGGGCTGGTGCGGCCTGCCGAGGAGGCCCTTGGGGTTCTGGAGCAGGCCCCCCTTGACCAGGGGTATGCCCCCGAGTCCTTTGACCCGAGGACCGGCCTGCCCCGCACCGGGGTGGGGTTCGCCGCCCTAGCCGGCCTCATTGCCCATGCGTTGGCCGGGGGCAGGTGAGCTTACGGGGTGCTCGCCGCCCGCACCAGCCCGGTGAAGTCCTGTCCGGCGGCCACCGAGAAGGCAGCCAGGGCCTTCCAGTAGGCGCTCACCGCCTGCACCAGGGCGTACTCGGCGCTTTTGAGGGAGACCTGATCGGTCTGGAGCTGTAGGGCCGAGATGGTGCCGGCCCGCAGCGCGGCTTGGCTCTGTTCCACCAGTTTTTGGGCGTTGGCCACGTTGGCCTGGGCCAGCGCGATGTTCTTGTAGGCACTTTGGGCCGCCTGGTAGGCGTTTTGTAGGCTGGTGAGGGCGTTTTGTTGGGCGGTCTGGAGGGTGCGAAGGTTGTTCTCCAGGCTGAGCTTGGCGCTGTTGAGCTGCACCGCCGGGGTGTAGTCGTTGTCGGCTAGCTTGACGTTGAGCTGGGCCAGGTCTACCGCCTGCTGGGCTTGGAGTACGCTGGGGAGCCGCTCAAAGAGGTCTTTGCGCAAGGCCTCCAGGTCGGCCTGCAGGGCTGGGGTGGGTGGGGGTGGGGCCACGGTGACGTTGCCCAGGTCGCTCAGGCCCATCAGCGCGGCGAGCTGGGCGGCCAGCACCGGGAGCTGGGCCTGGGCGGTGGTCAGGGACTGCCTCGAGCTGTCCAGGGTGGTCTGGGCCCGGGCCACCTCCAGCGCGGTGGCGTTCCCAGCGGCCTGGCGGGCCCGGGCCACTTCCAGGTTGCGCTGGTTGAGGGCCACCTGGGCCTGGTACAGGGCCACGTTTTGCTGGGCCTCGTACAGGCTCATATAGGCGTTCACCACGCTCTGCATCACGCTCAAGCGGGTGGCCTCCAGGTTCACCTGGGCCAGCTTGGCGTTCTGCTCGGCCTGGGTCAGGGCCACAATTAGGGTGCTGGGGTCGGCCTTGAGCGCGTTGAGCTGCAGGGTGGTGTTCTGCAAGGTGGCCTGGGCGCTTTGCAGGGCGGGGCCCTGGCGGTAGGCCTGGGCGAGGGCCTGCACCAGGGTCAGGGTGTTCTGGGCGTAGGCGGTGGGCAGAAGCAGCAGGAGCAAAAGAAAGCGGACGGGATTCATCGGGTTCCTCCTAGGGTGGCGGTGAGGTCGGTGCCTAAAGCAGCGTACAGGGCCAAAGCGGCGAGCTGGGCTTGGGTGGTGGCGGCCTCCAGGTTGCGCTGGGCCTGACGCAGGCTAAGCTCGGCGGCCTGCACCTCCACAGCGGTGCCGGTGCCGGCCTGAAGGCGGGCTCGAGCGGTGCTCAGGTTTTGCTCGGCGGCCCTAAGGGCGGTCTGGGCCGCAGCGACGCCCGCTTTGGCGGTCAGGAGGTTCTGGTACTTCTGGCGTACGTCCAGCTCGGCGGCCTTGCGGGCTGAGTCCAAGGCCAGCTCGGCGGCCTTAAGGGCGGTCTGGGCAGAGCCAATCTGGCTGTCGGCGGCTGGGTCGACAATGGGCAGGCTGAGCGAGAGGCCCACCGCCCACCCTTGTTGCGCGCTGTTCCCTTGCACCAGGGGTACCCCTGCGGAGAGGGAGAGGGTGCCGTTTTTTAGGTTGAGCCCGGCCGAAAGGCTGGCGTTGGCGCCGCTGTAGCCTGCGCTCAGCGCGGCGCTCGGCAGCAGCCGGTCCCGCTGGGCGCTGGCCAGGTTGGCCTGGGCCTCCTCGAGGCCAATCGCGGCCCGCAGCACATCCGGCCGCTCGGCCAGGGCCCTTTGCACCAGGGCCTCCAGCCCCTCGCCGGGCAGCTCGGGTGCCTGCGGGGCGGTGCTCGGTGAGCCGAGCTGCTCGGGGCGCAGCCCCAAGGTGCTGGCCAGGGTGAGGCGGGCCAGCTCCAGCGCCCCTTGGGCGCTCACCAGCCCCGAGCGGGCGCTGTCCAGGTTTTGTTGGGCAGTGAGCAGGTCGCTTAGGGTGGCGGTGCCGGCCTGGTTCTGGGCCCGCACGATCTGGAGCTGCCGCTCCCGCAGGGCTACCGTGGCCTGGGCGATTTCCAGGTCGGCCTGGGCCTGGCGCAGGTTGAAGTACTGGGTGTGGAGGCTGAGGTAGAGGCTGTTGCGGGCCTCCTTACGGGTTAGGGCAGCCCGCCTTAGGCCCCGCTCGGCGCTGGCCACGGTGTCGGCGCTGCTTGACCAGGGCAGCAACCCCAGGCTGGCGGTGGCCGACAGGGAGAGGCTGCTGCCGCTGACCTCGCGCAGGGCGTAGTCGGCCCCTCCCGAGAGGCTGAGCCTCCGCGCGGCCAGGGCCGCCTCGAGCTGCCGCAGCGCGCTCTCATAGGCCTGGTCGGCGCTTTGCCAGTCCAGCGTGCGGGGCAGGGCCTCCAGCGCCTGGGAGAGGGCTAAGTTTCCTTGGGCCAGGGCCGGGGGGGCCAGGGCCAGCAGGGCAACCATGGGAATGAAGTGTCGCTTCAAGCGGTACCTCCGCGCCGGTATGTTCGGCAATTCCTGTGTATGCGCCCAGTACAAGATATGTAGGTTTGGTGAAGGTGCGCAAGCCTCAGGGCAGACCTCTTGCTACAATAGGCCTAAAATGCTGGACTTCAAGCTGCATCCCCACCGCGAGTACCTGATGGCCCACCAGCCCGGCCAGAAGCTTTTCCTTGCCCTGAAGGTGCGGCCCGACCAAAAAGCTGCCCTGGCCCGGCCCCAGCTCGCCATTGCCTTTGTGGTAGACACCTCTGGCTCCATGCGCGAGGTGGTCACCGAGCCCAAGGAGCGCACCGGGCAGAGCGTGCGGGTGGATGGCAAGGAGTACGAGGTGGTGCGGGGGGCCAAGAGCAAGATGGACCTGGTGGTGGAGGCCCTACGGGGCCTGCTGAACAGCCCCGCCCTCAGGCCCACCGACCGGCTGGCCTTGGTCAAGTTTGACGACCACGCCAGGGTGTTGCAGCCCTTCACCGAGGCCGCCCACAAGGCCCGCTTGCTTGGGGCGGTGAACCAGCTTCCGCAGTTCTCCGGTGGGACCCACATGGGGGCGGGGATGCTTCTGGGCCTGGAGCAGCTCAAGGGGGTGGGGGGCAGCCGCCGGATGATTCTGCTGACCGATGGACAGGCCTTTGACGAGCCATTGGTGGAGCAGGCCGCCCAGGAACTGGCTGAGGCCCACATCCCGGTAACCGCCATCGGTGTAGGGGACGACTGGAACGAGGACCTCCTCACCGCCATCACCGACCGTACCCAGGGAAAGCCCTTCCACATAGTGCCCGACACCGAGCACCCCCTGCCCCCGAGCCTCCGGGCCACCGAGCTGCCCCAGGCCATCCTGGGAGAGCTGGAGAGCGCGGCCAGCGAGGTCATCACCCACCTTGGCCTCTCGGTTCGGACCGTGAAGGATGTAGTCCTCGAGCGGATCACGCGGGTCTACCCCACCCAGGCCGAGGTGGACCTGCGGGCAAAACCCCACCCCCTGGGCAACGCCGCCCAGGGGGACTGGACGGTGTTCGTCCTGGAGTTCACCCTGCCGGCCCGTCCCCCGGCCCGCATCCGCATCGCCCAGCTAGGGCTGACCTACGAGGTGCCTGGGCAGGCCTACCGCGGGGAGGTGCCCCCTTTGGACCTGGTGGTGGAATTCACCACCGACGAGGCCCTGGCCGCCCGGGTTGACCCCGAGGTGATGCAGTGGGTGCAGCAGCGCAACATAGAAGGGCTTATCAAGCAGGCCACGGTGGAGGCCCGCACCGACCCCAGCAAAGCCGCCAAGACGCTCGAGCTGGCCCGCAACCTGACGGTCAAGCTGGGCAACAGCGCCATGACCCAGGCCCTGGACAGGGCTATGGGCGAACTCAAGAGCAGCAAGACGATAAGCCTGAACACCGCCAAGACCCTCAAGATTGGGGCCAAAACCCAGGTGCTCAAGCAGGGGCCCGGGGAGGGTTTGCCCTCCGATGAGGAAATTCGTAGGATAACCGGCGCCTAGATGGAACGCTGCCCCTACTGCGCCTCCCCTATCCCCTCGGGGGCCGCCGCCTGTCCGGCCTGCGGTATGGGGGTGGATGTGCAAGGCGCCTTCCACCTCCTAGTGGGCACCAAGCTAAAAGGCGGGCGCTACACTCTAGGCAAGGTGCTGGGCCAGGGAGGATTTGGGATTACCTACCTGGGGGCCGACACCCAGAAGAACCGCCCGGTGGCCATAAAAGAGCTCTTCCCGGAGGGCTCCACCCGCGACCGCGGGACCCGCCGGGTGGTGCCCCCTACCGCCCTGCTGGGGAGCGGCTTCGCCGAGACCATGGAGAGCTTTGAGGGCGAGGCCAGGCTGTTGAGCCGCTTCAAGCACCCCGGCATCGTGCGGGTCTACGACATCTTTGAGGAGAACGGTACGGCCTACTTGGTCATGGAGTTCCTGAAAGGCCAGACCCTGGGCAAGCGCCTGGAGAAGCAAGGCCGCCTGCCCCCTGGAGAGGTGGAGCGGATTGCCCGGAAGCTCCTGGAGGCCCTCGAGGTGGTCCACAAGGCTGGTTTGCTGCACCGCGACATCAAGCCGGACAACGTCTTCCTGCACCAGGACGGGCGGGTGGTGCTCATAGACTTTGGCTCGGCCCGGCAGTTTGCCCGGGGCAAGACCCAGCGGCACACCCGGCTGGTCACCCCTGGGTACGCGCCTTTGGAACAGTACGGGACAGAGGGGCGGTTTGGCCCCTACACCGACCTCTACGCCCTGGGGGCCACCCTCTACCACGCCCTCACCGGCGCCCCCCCGCCTGCCGCCACCGACCGGATTCAAAAGGACCCCCCGCTCAGGCTGCCCCCCGATACCCCTCCGGGCCTCGAGCAGGCCATCCGGCGGGCCTTGGAGATTCGGGTGGACCGCCGGCCCCAGAGCGTGGCCGAGTTCCGGGCCCTGCTGGACCGCCCTAAGCCCGCCCCTGTCGGCAGCCTCCTCATCCGGGTAAGCCCGTCCCAGACCGCGGTGCGCCTGCAGGGGCCGGGCTTCCAGCAGGTGGTGCGGGGGGACGCCGACCTGGCTGACCTTCCGGCCGGGAGCTACACCCTCTACGCCGCCGCCCAGGGGTTTGTGCCGGAGCAGAAGCGGGTGGTCCTGCGCCCCGGGGAGAGGCTCGAGGTGCGCTTTGACCTACAGCCTATCCCCAGCCCTACCC
>NZ_QWKZ01000108.1 GCF_003574085.1 Meiothermus luteus
GGCCTTCTGGGGGGCCATCCTGGTGGGGCTGGTGGACGGGTTCGGGCGGCTTTTCCTGCCCCAGGTGGCGATGTTCTTGATCTTCGCCCTGATGGCCCTGGTGCTGGCCCTGAAGCCCGAGGGGCTTTTGGGTAGGAGGTTGGCATGATGGCCGGTCTAAGCGAGGTTCGCCGGGCACGAGGGGGCTCCCAGCGGCTGGCCTTGCGCGTCGGGCTGGTGGTCCTTTGGTTCGTGCCGCTGCTCTTGGGCGGATACCCCCTCTACTTAGCCACCGAGGCCGCCCTGCTCGCGGTGGCAGCGGTAGCCCTGGGCCTGCTCCTGGGCCATGGGGGGGTGCCCTCGCTGGGCCAGGCGGCCTTCCTGGGCCTGGGGGCCTACGCGGTGGGGCTGGCCCTCAAGGCCGGCCTGCCGCTCCTTTTGGCCCTGGGGCTGGCGGTGCTGGTGGCGGGGCTGTTTGCCCTCCTCACCGGGCTTCTGGTCTTCCGCACCCACGGGATTTTCGTCTTGATGTTGACCCTGGCCTTTGGGCAGATGGTCTACTCGGCGGCGTACAAGTGGAATGCGCTTACCGGCGGCGACGACGGGCTGAGCCTCTCGGGGCTCTCCCTCCACCCAGGCCTTTTGCACCTGGGGGCGATGGCGGTCTTGCTGGCGGTTCTGCTGGGCCTGGGGCGGCTCTTGCAGACCCCCTACGGCAAGACCCTGGAGGCCATCCGCCAAAACGAGGAGAAGATCCGCTCGCTGGGGGTGCCGACCTTCTACTACAAGCTCTCACTGTTCGTGCTCACCGGGGCCCTCACCGGACTGGCCGGGGGCGGGCTGGCCCTGCACCGCAGCTTCATCAGCCCCCACGACCTCTTCTGGCTGACCTCGGCCACCCTGATGGTGATGGTGCTCCTGGGGGGCAGCCGGGGCCTGTGGGGGGCGGCCTTTGGGGCCTTGCTCTACACCTTCGTGCAGTCCTGGGTCAGCTCCTTCACCGATTTGTGGGGGGTGTTCGTGGGGCTATTGCTGATCGGCACGGTGCTCTTCGCCCGCGAGGGGCTTTGGCCCCTTTTGGAGCGGCGGTTTGGGGGTGAACGTGGAGGCGCTTAGGGTTGAGGGCGTGGAGCGGGCCTTTGGGGGGCTGTTGGCCCTGGCCGGGGTCAGCCTGCAGGTAGCCCCGGGCGAGCGCCGGGCGGTGATTGGGCCCAACGGCGCGGGCAAGAGCACCCTTTTTAAGGTGGTGGCGGGAGAGCTGCGCCCCACCCGGGGGCGGGTCTACCTGCGGGGGCGCGAGGTGACCGGGGTGCCCCAGGAGCGGGTGGCGCGGCTGGGGCTGGGCCGCACCTTTCAGCGCTCCAACGCCTTCCCGGAGCTGTTGGTCTGGGAGAACGTGGCCCTGGCCTACCAGGCCGCCCGGGGCCGAAGCGGCCACTTCACCGGCCCGCTTTCGCCGGGCCCGGAGGTGGAGGCGGCGCTGGAGCAGGTGGGCCTGAGCGAGCGGGCCGGGGTGGAAGCCGGGCGGCTCTCGCACGGGGAGAAGCGGCAGCTCGAGATCGCCATGGCCCTGGTGCAAAGCCCCCAGGTGCTGCTGTTGGACGAGCCCCTAGCAGGGCTTTCCGGGGCCGAGCGGGAGCGGATTGGCGAGCTCATCCTGGGCCTGGACCCCCGGATGACCGTAATGCTGGTGGAGCACGACCTAGAGTACGCGCTCAGGTTCGCCCAGCGGGTCACGGTGCTGCACTACGGCGAGGTGGTGGCCGAGGGCGAGCCCGAGGCCATCCGGCAAGACCCCAGGGTGCAGGAAATCTATGTGGGCCAGGGCTGGGGGGTGGATGGGGCCCTCCAGAGCGCCCCGGGCGGCGAGGTTTTGCGCTGCCAGGGGCTTTCGGCGGGGTACGGGCCCATGCGGGTGCTGGAGGGGGTGGGCCTACAGGTGGGCCAGGGGGAGGTGGTGGCCCTCTTGGGCCGCAACGGTATGGGCAAGACCACCCTACTCTCGGCCCTGATGGGCCTTCTGCCCCTGCAAGCGGGCGAGGTCTACTTCCAGGGCCAGGGTGCAGGCCGCCTGCCCGCCCACCGCCGGGCGGAGCTGGGGATGGCCCTGGTGCCCCAGGGGCGGCGGATGTTTGAGGGGCTTTCGGTGGAGGAGGAGCTGCGCATGGCGGCCTGGGGGCAGCAGGGCCGCTGGACGCTGGAGCGGGTGCTGGAGGCCTTCCCCCGGCTGGCCGAGCGGCGCAAGAGCCCTTCCCGTGCGCTCTCGGGAGGGGAGCAGCAGATGGTGGCCATCGCCCGGGCCCTTCTGCGCAACCCCAAGCTGGTCCTGATGGACGAGCCCACCGAGGGGCTCTCGCCCCTGATGGTGCGGCAGGTGGCGGAGGTGATCCGCACCCTGAAGGCCGAGGGCGAGACGGTCTTGCTGGCCGAGCAGAACGTGCAGATGGCGCTGGCGGTGGCCGACCGGGTCTACATCCTGGAGCACGGCGAGATCGTCTGGGAGGGCCGCCCCCAGGAGGCCAGCGGCGCGGTGCTGCACCGCTATCTGGGTGTGTGAGGTGGGATATGGCCAAGGTCAAAACTGGGGTCTCTCCTCGGCTTAGCCGGATGCTGGAGGAGCTGCAGGAGGGGATAGAGGACGGGCTGGTGCCGGCCTGGATTTTCAACGACCCTGAGCTTTTTGAGCTGGAAAAGGAGAGGATTTTCAGCCGCTCCTGGGTCTACCTGGCCCACGAGTCGGAGATTCCCAAGCCCGGCGACTACGTGCTGCGCTACGTGCTGAACAACCCCTACATCCTGGTGCGGGGCGAGGATGGGGTGGTGCGGGCCCTTTTGGACATGTGCCGCCACCGCGGGATGCGGGTCTGCCGGGCCGAGCTGGGCAACGCCAGCCATTTCCGCTGTCCCTTCCACGGCTGGACCTACCGCAACGACGGCCGGCTCATAGGGGTACCGGCCGAGCGCGAGGCCTTTGGGCAAGACTTCAACAAGGAGGAGTGGGGGCTGGTGCCCATACCCCGGCTCGAGGCCTTCGATGGAATGATCTTCGGCAACCTCGACCCCGAGGCCCCGAGCCTCGAGGAGTGGCTGGGGGACATCCGCTGGTACTTAGAGCTCGTCACCAAGCGCAGCCCGCAGGGCCTCGAGGTGCTGGGCCCGCCCCAGCGCTGGGTGGTCCACACCGACTGGAAGCTGGCCCTGGAGACCTTCCTGAGCGACAGCTACCACACCCTCATGACCCACCGCTCGCTCATCGAGCTGGGCATCGCCCCCAAGGACGCCAAGTACGCCATGTATGGCGAGCAAATTCACATCCCCGGCAAGGGCCACGGCAGCATGGTGGTGGGGGCCCCGCCCGGGGCCAAGCTGCCCCCCTTCTGGGGCTACCCGGAGGAGATGCTCGAGCGGGCCCGCACCTCCTACCCCACCCGCGAGCAGTTCGAGACCGCCCGCGAGACCCGCATCCTCCTGGTCACCCTTTTCCCCAACTTCTCCTTCCACAACCCCATCCGCAAGCCCGACCACAAGTACCAAGGCGCCGTGCCGATGCTCACCTTCCGGGTCTGGCACCCCTTGGGTCCGGGCCGCATTGAGATTTTCTCCTGGGCCCTGGTGGAAAAAGACGCCCCGGAGTGGTTCAAGGAGAAGACCCGGCACTCCTACCTGCGCTTTTTCGGCTCCTCGGGCACCTTTGAGCAGGACGACACCGAGATCTGGAGCCACGTGGCCCACAACGCCGCCACTACCCAGGGCCGCCACCTGCGCTTCAACTACCGCATGGGGCTCAAGCTCGAGCCCGACCCCAACTGGCCCGGCCCGGGGGTGGCCTACGGGCTCAACTTCACCGACGCCAACATGCGCAACTTCCACCGCCGCTACTTGGAGATGCTCCTTTCCTGAGGTGAACCGTGGAACGTACCCAGGCCCTACTCAACTGCCTCTACCACGAGGCTGAGCTGCTCGATGAGGGGCGCTACCGGGAGTGGCTGGCCCTGCTGGCCGAGGACGTGCGCTACCGGGTGCCGGTGCGGGTCACCAAGGAGCGGGGCCCGGAGGGCGGGGTGAGCGGGGTGATGGAGGGGATGTACCACCTGGACGAGGACTACACCTCCCTCGAGATGCGCGTGGCCCGGCTCGAGACCGGCTTCGCCTGGGCCGAAGACCCCCCCTCCCGGCTGCGCCACTTCGTGACCAACGTGCGCATCGGTGAGCCCCGGCCCACCCCCAAGGGCGAGGAGAGCGAGGTGCGCTCCAACCTGCTCATCTTCAGAAGCCGCTGGGACCGGCCCGACTACACCTTCCTCTCCGCCGAGCGCCGCGACGTCTGGCGGCAGGAGGAGGGGGGCTGGCGGCTGGCCTGCCGCACGGTAATCCTGGACAGCGCCACCCTGCCCACCCACAACCTCTCGTTCTTCTTCTAGGGGAGGTTTTGTGTTCACCCTGACCAACGAGTTCACCACCGTGACCATTGAGAAAGTCCAGACCCGCAACGGCGAGCGGCTGCGCATCAGCGCCCCGCGCATGGGCTACAGCGTGGAGCTCGACCCCTTGGAGCTCGAGGCCCTGACCTGGCAGCCGGTGGAGACCTTCTCGCGGCTGCTCTCCACCCCCTTCGGCCCCGACGAGGACGGGGTGGAGGCCCGGCCGCTTTCCGACCTGATTCTTTTTGGAGGGGAGCATGGCTAAGGTGGGCATCGTGGGGGCGGGGCCGGCGGGGCTGTTGCTGGCCCACCTGCTGCACCGCGAGGGGATTGAGGCGGTGGTGCTTGAGGCCAGAAGCCGCGAGTACCTGGAAACAAGCCCCCACCGCATCCGGGCTGGGGTGCTGGAGTGGGGCAGCAAGGAGATTCTGCGCCGGGCGGGGCTGGGCCAGCGGATGCTCGAGCAGGGCCTGGAGCACCGCGGGGTCTACCTGGCCTTTGACGGGGCCCTACACCGGCTGGACTTCCCCAGCCTCACCGGCAAGAGCATCTGGGTCTACGGCCAGCAGTTCGTGGTGCAGGACATGATAAGGCTCCACCTGGCCCAAGGCGGGGAGATTCGCTTTGAGCACGAGGTGCTGGGCCTGGAGGAGGACGCCGGGGGCCTTTGGGTGGTCTACCGCACCCCCGAGGGCGCCACCGAGCGGATGCGCTGCGACTTCGTGGTGGGGGCCGACGGCTCGCACAGCCGGCTGCGGGGCCAGATACCGGGGGCCCGGCTGCACCAGAAAAACTACCCCTTCGCCTGGCTGGGCATCCTGGCCGAGGCCCCGCCCGCCGCCGAGGAGCTGATCTACGCCAGCCATCCCCGCGGCTTCGCCCTTTTCAGCATGCGCTCGCCCACCCGCTCGAGGAACTACCTGCAAGTAGGGGTGGAGGAGCGGCTCGAGGACTGGCCCGAGGAGCGCATCTGGGCTGAGCTCAGCGAGCGGCTTGGGGGGGTGGCCGAGGTGCGCCCAGGGCCCCTCTTGGAAAAAAGCCTCACCCCCTTGCGCTCCTTGGTACTGGAGCCCATGCAGCACGGCCGCCTCTTCCTGATGGGCGACGCGGCCCACGTGGTGCCGCCCACTGGGGCCAAGGGCATGAACCTGGCCCTCTGCGATGCGGTGCTTTTGTACCGGGCGCTTTTGGCCTACTACCGCCAGGGCGAGGAAGGCCACCTATTGCGCTACACCCAGGAGGCGCTGCGCCACGTCTGGCAGGCCGAGCTTTTCTCCTACTTCATGACCACCCTGCTCCACACGCCCGTCGACGCCTTCGACGACGGCCTGCGCACGGCCCAGCTTCGCCACCTGGCCGAAAGCCCCCACCTCCAGCGCTTTTTGGCCGAGAACTACGTGGGCCTCCACACCAGCGGGCGCTACCCCGGGTGGGTGGGGGAGGGGGTCTTGGCCTAGCCCAGGGGCCCTTCCCTGGGCGTTTATCGCACGGATTGTTGACAATGTGGTTGACCAGTAGCTAAGATGCGCGAATAAGGAGGTTTTGGTATGTCCGAGGAAGTTGAACCAGGTGCCTGGCCCTACTGCGACCTGGCCCATCTGGCCCACCTCGAGCTTCTGACCCCAAAGCTGGATGAAAGCCTCCGCTTCTTCACCGAGGTGATGGGCCTCTGGGTGAGCGAATCCACCGCCAACTCGGTCTACCTGCGCGGCTGGGACGACTACGAGCACCACACCCTGAAGCTCACCGCCGCCCCCAAGCCCGGGCTGGGGCACTTCGCCTTCCGGGTGCGGAGCCCCGAGGCCCTAAAGCGGCGGGTGCGGGTTCTGGAGCAAAGCGGGCTGGGCCAGGGCTGGGTGGAGGACGAGCGCGGCCACGGCCCGGCCTACCGCTTCACCACCCCCGACGGGCACCTGATGGAGCTCTACTACGAGACCACCTGGTACACCCCCACCGAGGCCAGCCGGCCCGCGCTAAAGAACCAGGCCTCCCGCTTCCCCGGCAAGGGGGCCAACCTGCGCCGGCTCGACCACATCAACCTGCTGGCCTCGGACGTGCGGGCCATGCGGCTCTTCATGGAGGGGTACCTGGGGATGAAGGTCACCGAGCAGATCGTCTTCAGCGGGGGGGACGAGCAGGGGGTCTGGCTCACCAGCAACAACAAGACCTACGACGTGGCCATCACCAAAGACCACCTGGGGGCCAAAGGCCGCTTCCACCACTGCACCTACGCGGTGGACAGCCGCGAGGAGGTCTTGCGGGCGGCGGACATCTGCTTGGAGCACGGGGTCAAGATCGAGACCGGGCCGCACAAGCACGCCATCCAGCAGACCTTTTTCCTCTACGTCTACGAGCCGGGGGGCAACCGCTTTGAGGTGGCCTGCCCGGGGGCCCGGCTCCTGTTGGCCCCGGACTGGCGACCCATCGTCTGGAACGAGGAGGAGCGCAAGAAGGGCCAGGCCTGGGGGCTGCAGACGGTGCCCACCTTCCACACCTACGGCACCCCCCCGGTAGAGACCCAGGAGGCCTGAGATGGCGGTGACGGAGCGGGCTACCGAGACCCAGAGCGCCTACCTTCTGGTGCGGCGGGCCATTCTGGCCGGGGAGCTTCTGCCGGGGCAGCGCCTGGTGGAAAAAGAGCTCTCCGAGCGCTTCGGGGTGGGGCGGGCGGCCATCCGCACCGCCTTGGCCCGGCTCGAGCAGGAGGGCCTGGTGGAGAGCGAGCCCTTCCGGGGGGCCCGGGTGCGCACCATCGGCGAGGCCGAGGCGGTGGAGATTCTGGAGGCCCGCGCCGCGCTGGAGGCCCTGGCCGCCCACCACGCGGCCCAAAAGGCCACCCCCGAGCAGGTCGAGGCCCTGTGGGCCATCCACCGCCAGATGGAGGAGCGCCACCGCGGGGGCGACCTCTTGGGCATGTCCGAGCTCAACAGCCTGCTCCACCGCACCTTGGTGGAAATCTCCGGCCACCAGACCGCGGCCCGGCTCATCGAGGGGCTGCGGGCCCAGGGGGTGCGGCACCAGTTCCACACCATTCTGGTGCCGGGCCGCCCCCAGCAGTCTTTGGAGGAGCACCGCCGGATCATAGCCGCGGTGGCCGCCCACCAACCCGAGGAGGCCGAGGCCGCCATGAAGGCCCACCTGGGGGGCGTCATCGCGGCCCTCAAACGCATCGGAAGGAGCACCCTATGACCCCCAGCGAACGCGCTATCGAACTGGTGCGGGGCGCTTACGACCTGCACGTACACATCGAACCCGACGTAATTCCCCGCCGTACCCACGACCTCGAGCTGGCCCAGCGCTTCCGTGAGCGGGGCCTGGCCGGCTTCGTGCTCAAGTCCCACTACGTCCCCACCGCCGAGCGGGCCCTCTTGGCCCGGCGGGTGGTGCCGGAGGTGGAGGTGCTGGGCAGCCTGACCCTGAACCACGGGGTGGGGGGGCTGAACCCGGTGGCGGTGGAGATCGCCGCCCGCGAGGGGGCCCGCGTCGTCTGGCTGCCCACCGTGGACGCGGCCAACGAGGCCCGCGAGGCCGACGTCCTGCCCCCGGAGAAAAAACCCCTGTGGGCCAAACTGCAAGCGGAGTTTCGCCAGGCCGGCCTGCCGCTTTGCCCCATTGAGGCCCTCGACGCCAACGGGCGGGTGGTGCCGGCCCTGCGCCAGGTGCTGGGGGTGGTGGCCCGGCACGGCCTGGTGCTGGCCACCGGGCACCTAGGCCGCCAGGAGATTCTGAAGGTGGTGGAGGCGGCCTTGGAGGAGGGGGTGCGCCAGATCGTGGTGACCCACCCCGACTACCCCACCCAGGCCCTACCCATCCCCGAGCAGCGCTGGCTGGCCCAGCAGGGGGCCTACCTCGAGCGCTGCTTGGTGCCCTCCTGGAGCGGCAAGGTGCCCTGGGAGCGGGTGTTTGAGGCCATCCGGGCCACCGGCCCCGAGCAGAACGTGCTCTCCACCGACCTAGGCCAGCCCAAGAATCCTCCCGTAGAGGACGGGCTGGCCCTCTTCGCCGACAAGCTCTTGGAAGCGGGCTTTGCTGAGGACGAGGTGCGCCATATGGCCGTGACCAATACCGTGAAGCTGGCCAAAGGAGGCAAAGCATGAAGCGGATGCTGGTCTTCAGCGCCCACGCCGCCGACTTCGTCTGGCGGGCCGGGGGGGCCATCGCCAGCGTGTGCGCCCAGGGGGGTACGGCGCGGGTGGTGGCCCTGAGCTACGGGG
>NZ_QWKZ01000109.1 GCF_003574085.1 Meiothermus luteus
GTACGCAACTGGATCGAGACCCGGTTTAGCGTGATGGTACGCTCTTTGGGGCTTCACCGGATAGAGGTTCGGTCCTACTGGGGTCTAGTGGCCCGGGTGAACCTCATCCTGCTGGTCCACAACCTCAGCAATGTAGCCTAACGGCTGACCCGTAGCCGGGTGCTCTTGAAAATGGCTAGGGGGGAGCTATGAGGTAGCATATGAGGTAGCACACGAAGGAATGCGCATTTGCAGTGATGCCATTGACTTTCACGTATCGGTTTGCACGCTTACCGTGGGGGCCCCAACCTTGGAAAGGCACATGTTGGAGGCATTTATCGGTGATAGGGCTCGCCCCGCTTGAGGGTTTCGACCCGGTAGAGCTGCTCCAAAAGCACCACCAGGGCCAGCTCGTGCTGCAGGGTTAGCTTGGAGAGCGCAAGCAGCCAGTCGGCCTGGTCGCGCACCGCCGGAGCGTGGCCCTCGGCGCCCCCGATCAGGAAGGCCACGCCCTTGGCCTCCAGTTCCCAAGCCTCGAGCCGGGCCTTGAAGCTCAAGGTATCGGGCAACTCTCCCCGCTCGTCCAGCACCACCCGCTTGTAGCCACGGGAGGCCTGCAGCAACCGCTCTCCCTCCTGGACTTGGGAGCCTTCCTTCAGGTAGAGGAGCTCGAGCCGGGCATACCGCTGCAAACGCCGAACGTACTCCTCTACCCCCGCTTGGGCGTAGGGTAGGCGGGGCCTACCCACCACGCAGACCCTGAGCTTCATATCCTCCACCGGCTATAATCTTTAGTACCAAGAGGTCACCATGAAAAGCACGGGCCAGATGCCACCCATTCTAGGCCCGGGGAGGACCTCCAGCCCGGTATACCAAGGCCCATCCCCCACCGGGCTGCCGTTTCCTGCGCTGGCCCTTACCCAGGGCGGCGCGAAGACGAAGGCCCCTACCCGGGGCCCCAGCCGGCCGGGCTGGCCACCCCAGCCCGCCAGGAGGAAACATGGTCAAAGAACGCATCGCTTTCCCGTCCTTTAGTCAGGAGCCCATCCGGCTCATAGACCCCGAAGGCTGCTGGGTCGCCCCCTTCAGCCATGGACTGTCGGCCCAGGAGCTGCGGCACTTCTACCGCGACATGCTGGCAGCCCGGCTGCTGGACGAGAAGCTGGTCGTCTTGGTGCGCACCGGAAGGACCAGCTTCATTGCGCCCCACGCGGGCCACGAGGCCGCCCAGGTAGGCATCGCCCACGCCCTGCGAAAGGGCCACGACTGGCTTTTCCCCTACTACCGCGACCTGGGCCTGGTGCTGGCCATGGGGGTGCCGCCGGTGGAAATCTTCGGGCAGACCCTGGGCAACGCCGCCGACCCCGCCAAGGGCCGCCAGATGCCCTCGCACCCCGGCAGCCGGCCCCTCAATATCTTCACCGTCTGCTCGGCCATCGCCTCGCACATCCCGCCCGCCACCGGTGCGGCCATTAGCATGAAGCTGCGCCGCACCCATCAGGTAGCGGTCTGCACCTTTGGCGACGGGGCCACCAGCGAGGGCGACTGGCACGCTGGGGTCAACTTCGCCGCGGTGCAGCGGGCCCCGGTGGTGTTCGTATGCGAGAACAACCGCTACGCCATCAGCGTGAACATCTCCAAGCAGACCGCCTCCGAAAACATCGCCGTCAAGGCCAAGGCCTACGGGATACCGGGCTACTACGTGGACGGGCTGGACGTGCTGGCCAGCTACTTCGTCGTCCAATACGTGGTCGAGCGGGCTAGGGCCGGGGAAGGCCCCAGCCTGGTGGAGCTAGCGGTGCACCGCTTCGGCCCCCACTCCTCCGCCGACGACGACACCCGGTACAAAAGCCGGGAAGAGCTGTCCGCCGAGCGTCAGCAAGACCCCATCCTACGCTACCAGCGCTTCTTGGAAAGGGAGGGCCTGTGGGACGCCCAGTGGGCCAACGAGCTGCGCCTGGAAATCGCTAAGGAGCTCGAGACCGCCCTGCAAGAAGCGCAGAAGGCCGGAGAACCCGACCCCTTGCAGATGTTCGACGACGTCTACGCCGCCCGCCCCTGGCACCTAGAAGAACAGCGCCGGCAGGTAGCCGAGGAGCTCGAGGCATAAGGAGGCTGCCGTGCCCATCGTGACCCTTGTGCAAGCCATTAACATGGCCCTGGACGAAGAGCTGCGCCGCGACGAGCGGGTCATGATCCTGGGGGAGGACGTGGGCCAGCGGGGTGGGGTCTTCCTGGCCACCGAGGGCCTACAACAAAAATATGGCCCCGACCGCGTGATGGACACGCCCCTCTCCGAAGCCGCCATTCTGGGGGCCGCCGTAGGGCTGGCAGCCCACGGGATGCGCCCGGTGGCCGAGATTCAGTTCGCCGACTACGTCTTCCCCGGCATTGACCAGCTCTTCTCCCAGGCGGCCAAGCTGCGCTACCGCTCCGGGGGGCAGTTCACCGCCCCTATGGTGGTGCGGATGCCCAGCGGCGGCGGCGTGAAGGGCGGGCACCACCACTCGCAAAGCCCCGAGGCCCACTTCGCCCACACCCCTGGCCTCAAGGTGGTGGTGGTCTCCACCCCCTACGACGCCAAGGGGCTCCTCAAATCGGCCATTCGCGACGACGACCCGGTGGTCTTCATGGAGCCCAAGCGGCTCTACCGCGCGGTAAAGGAAGAAGTACCGTCCGACGACTACCTGATTCCCATCGGCAAGGCTGCCCTTCGTCGTGAGGGAAGGGACATCACCCTCGTCTCTTACGGCGGGCCGATGGTGGAGACCCTCAAGGCCGCCGAGGAGATGGCCGTCGCCGGGGTTGAGGCGGAGGTGATAGACCTGCGCACCGTGATGCCCTGGGACAAAGAAACGGTTCTAAACTCGGTGGCCAAGACCGGGCGGCTGCTGGTGGTCTCCGAGGCCCCCCGCACGGCCAGCGTGGCCTCGGAGGTGGCCGCCACGGTTTCGGAAGAGTTGTTCGACCAGCTGCTGGCCCCACCCCTGCGGGTGACCGGCTTCGACACCCCCTACCCGCTGGCCCAGGACAAGCTCTACATGCCCACCGTAACCCGTATCCTAAACGCTGCCAAACGTCTACTTGACTACTAGGGAGGCCTCATGCCCAAAGAAGTGGTGTTGCCTGAGCTCGCAGAGTCTGTGGTGGAAGGTGAGATTCTTCGGTGGCTGGTGAACGAGGGCGAGCCCCTCAAAAAAGACCAGCCCTTTGTGGAGGTCATGACCGACAAGGTCACGGTGGAGCTACCCAGCCCCTACGAGGGCGTGCTCCTGCAGAAGCTGGTGAAGGAAGGAGAGGTGGTGCCGGTGCATGCCCCCATCGCCCTGGTGGCGGAGCCAGGGGAGGTAACCACCCCCATCACGGACAAGAAACCCACCCCAGCGCCCAGCGTGCAGGCCCAGGAAGAACGCTCCATCGTGGAGCCGGGCACGGTTGCCGAGGACGATGGCGCCAGCCTCTCTCTGTTCAAACCCGACCCAAAACAGGAGCAGGTGAAAAACCCCTTCGCTAAAGCGGCGCCGCTCCAGACCGTCCAGAGCACCACCGTAGCCCAGCCCCGGCGGGTGGTGGCGGTGCCGGCGGCCCGCAAGCTGGCCCGCGAGCTGGGCCTGGACATCGCCCAGGTGCCGGGCTCGGGGCCGGGGGGCCGGGTGCGGGTAGAGGACGTGCGCGCCTACGCCCAGGCCCAAAGCCAGGCTCGGCCCCAAGCCCCCAAACCGCCTGCTCCCGGCTTCCCGCCCCCGGTGCAGTACAAACCCCCTAAGGGCTACGAAGACCTCGAGACCCGCATGCCCCTGCGCGGCCTACGGCGGGCCATCGCGAGCCAGATGGTGGCCTCGCACCTCTACACCGTGCGCACCCTCTCGGTGGATGAAGTAGATATGACCGAGCTGGTGGCCTTGCGGGAGCGGCTCAAGCCGGAAGCCGAGGCCCAGGGCGTCAGGCTCAGCTACCTGCCCTTCGTCTTCAAAGCCCTGGCGGTGGCGCTCAAGAAGTTCCCGGCCCTCAACAGTTCGCTGGACGAGGCCCGGCAGGAGGTGGTGCTCAAGCACTACGTGAACATCGGGATGGCGGTGGCCACCGAGGGGGGCCTGATTGTGCCCGTGGTGAAGGACGTAGACCGCAAGAGCCTGCTACAACTGGCCCGCGAGATCAACGACCTGGCCGAGCGGGCCCGCGCCGGCCGGCTGGCCCCGGAGGAGGTGAGCGGCTCCACCTTTAGCGTGACCAACATCGGCTCCATCGGGGCCCTCTTCAGCTTCCCCATCATCAACGTGCCAGACGCGGCCATCCTGGGGGTGCACTCCATCCAGAAGCGCCCGGTGGTGAACGAGCGCGACGAGGTGGTGGTGCGCCAGATGATGTACCTCTCCCTCTCCTTTGACCACCGGCTGGTCGACGGGGCCGAGGCCGCACGGTTCTGCAAGGAAGTGATCCGGCTCCTGGAAAAACCCGAGCGGCTCTTCCTGGAAGCGTTGTAGTTTTTCATCCAGCGGATTTTGTTTTCCATTAAAGCACCTACTAAAATGGGGTTTTATGGCCACCATCTACGATGTGATTGTGATCGGAACCGGCCCCGGCGGCTACCACGCGGCCATCCGGGCGGCCCAACTGGGTAAGAAGGTGCTGGCGGTGGAAGCGGAGCAGGTGGGCGGGGTCTGCCTGAACGTGGGCTGCATTCCCACCAAGGCCCTGCTGCACGCCGCCGAGGAGCTCGAGGGCCTACGGCACGGAGGCCAGTTCGGCTTGGAGGTCAAGGAGGCCCGGGTGGACCTGAAAAAGCTGGGCGGCTGGCGCGACGGCATCGTCAAAAAACTCACCGGTGGGGTTTCCCAACTGCTGAAGGGCAACAAGGTAGACCTCAAGACCGGCTTTGCCAAGTTTGTTGACAAAAACACCATCGAGGTGGGGGGCGAGCGCATCCAGGGCAAAACCTTCATCGTGGCTACCGGCTCCGAGCCCAACCCCTTGCCGGGCTTCGAGGTAGACCAGAAGGACATCGTGGACTCCACCGGGGCCCTGCGGGTAGAGGAGGGGTTCCCCAAGCGGCTCTTGTGCATCGGGGGGGGGGCGATTGGCCTCGAGTTCGCCCAGGTCTACAAGCGTCTGGGGGCCGAGGTCACGGTGATTGAGTTCATGGGCCAGATTCTGCCCGCCGCCGACCCCGAGACCGCAGGTCTGCTGGCCAAGGCGCTTACCAAGCAGGGCATCGTCATCAAGACCGGCACCAAAGGCGTGGGGGTCGAGCGCAAGAAGGATGGCCTGCACGTGACGCTCGAGGACGTAAAGTCGGGGAAGCAAGAAGAAATCGTGGTGGATAAAATCCTGGTGGCTACCGGCCGCCGCCCGCGCGGGAAAGGGCTGGGGCTGGAAGCCATTGGCGTCAAGGTGGATGAGCGCGGCTACATCCCCACCAACGAGCGCATGGAGACCAATGTGCCGGGCATCTACGCCATCGGCGACGTGACCCGCCCACCCCTCTTGGCCCACAAGGCCATGAAGGAGGGCCTGGTGGCCGCCGAGAACGCCGCCGGGGGCAACGCCGCCATGGACTACCAGATTCCCAACGTGGTCTACACCAGCCCAGAGTGGGCCGCGGTGGGCCTGACCGAGGAAGAGGCCGCCAAGGCCGGTTACAAGGTCAAGGTGGGCAAGTTCCCCCTCGCGGCCTCGGGCCGGGCCCTGACCCTGGGGGCCACCGAGGGCCTGATTAAGCTGGTGGGCGATGCCGAGACCGACCTGCTGCTGGGCGGGCACATCGTGGGCCCGAACGCCTCGGACATGATCGCCGAGATCGCCCTGGCCCTGGAGATGGGGGCCACCGTGACCGACGTGGCCCTCACCGTCCACCCCCACCCCACCCTCTCCGAGGGCATCATGGAGGCCGCCGAGCACCTGCACCGCCAGGCCATCCACATCGCCAACCGCTAGGCTTTCTGGTATAACAGCCTTGCATGCGGATACGCGCCACCCTCAACGCCCTGGCCCTGCGGCTTGACGGCAACGAAACCCCCGAGATGCTGCGCAAAGCCCTGGCCGACCTGCCCCCCTTGCCCCTCGAGGTAGAGGTGGCTGGGGCGGTGGGCCAGGGGGTGTTGGAGGCCCTGCTCGAGCTGGGGCGCGAGCGGGGCTTGCAGCTCAGGCCCCAGCGGGGCGAAAAATACATCCCCTACACCGAGGTGATTGACCAGACCCTGCGCTCGGGGAGCCGCGTCGAGTCGCCGGGCACGGTGGTCATCCTGGGCGATGTGAACGCCGGGGCCGAGGTGGTGGCGGCGGGCGACATCATCGTGGTAGGGAAGCTGCGCGGGCTGGCCCACGCCGGGGCCACCGGCCGGGAGGAGGCGGCCATCTGGGCCATGAGTCTGGAGGCCAAACAGCTCCGCATCGCCCATCACGTGGCGCAGGCCCCCGAGGGCCAAGGGGGCCCCCGTGGCCCCGAGCGGGCCCGGGTGCACGAGGGCCAGATTGTGGTAGAGGCCTGGGGAAAGCCGCGTGAAAAGCGCTAGACCCACTCCCCAGCCCGCATCAGGGGTTCGGCCCGCCCATCCAGGGTGATGCCGTCCACATCCACCGCCTCTGAGCCAATCATCCAGTCAATGTGGATCAGGCTGCGGTTGAGCCCCTTGGCCGCCAACGCCTCTTCCCCTAGCCCACCGCCCCCCTGCACACACTCGCTGTAGGCCTGGCCTAAGGCGATGTGGCTGGCCGCGTTTTCATCCAAGAGGGTGTTGTAGAAGAGCAGGCCACTTTGGGCGATGGGGGAGGACTGGGGCACCAGGGCCACCTCACCCAGCCGCCGGGCCCCTTCATCGGTCTCCAGGATTCGCTCCAGAATCTCCCCGCCCCGCTCGGCTCGAGCCTCTACGATGCAGCCCTTCTCAAAGCGCACCTCAATCCCCTCCAGCAGGCTTCCTTGGTAGGAGAGCGGCTTGGTACTGCGCACGTACCCCTCCACCCGGTTCTTGTGCGGCGCAGTGAAAACCTCCTCGGTGGGGATATTGGGGTTGCAGACCACCCCGTTCTTGGCCCGCACCGCCCCACCCGCCCAGAGGTGGTCCTCGGCCAGGCCGACCCACAAATCGGTGCCCGGTCCTTTGAAGTGAAGGGCCTGGTAGCGCCTCTGGTTTAGGTAATCCACGCGCTCCTGAAGCCGACAGTTGTGCTCAGCCCAGGCCGCCAAGGGGTCGGGCTGGTCCAGCCTGGAGGCCCGGCAAATAGCCTCCCAAAGCTTCCTTACCGCCTCTTCCTGGGGCAGTTGGGGGAACACCGCCCGTGCCCAGGCCGGATGGGGGTAGGCCACGATCGTCCAGTTGATGTGGTGGGTGCTGATGAGCTCCAGCGCCCGCCGGTAGGCCAAGGAACGGGCCCGGTTGGCCCGGGCTACCCGCTCGGGGTTCTGGCCCTTGAGCAGGTTGGGGTCGCTCCCGGCGATGTGCAGCCGCGCCGCCCCGCTCTGGAAAGCCTCCGCCATGCCCTCCAGAAGCCATCCCGGGGCCCGGTCAAAAGAGACCTCGGGGGCGTGCAAAAAGCGGGCCAGGGTGGTGGCCTCGTCCTCATAGAGGACCGTGACCAGCGCAGCACCGCTCCGGTAGGCCTGCTCAGCAATCCTCCGGGCCAATGGGGCGGCCTCAATGGCCGCCGTCACCACCAGCTCCTGGCCCTCCTGGAGGCCCAGGCCCACCTTTACCGCTACCTCAGCCAGTCGGTCAAGTTCTCGGTCAAACAATTCCATCCTCCCAACTCTATGCCACAAAGGCGGCTTAGACCAGCCCGGTGCACACGACCACCAGCTTGGCTATAGTGGGGAACGTGAAGTGGGTGGAGTGCCCCCGAGACTCCTGGCAGGGTTACAGCCGATTTATCCCCACCGAGGAAAAGGTGGTCTATCTGAAGGGGCTTCTAGAGGCTGGGTTCCAAAACCTGGACCTGACCAGTTTTGTTTCTCCCAAGTGGGTACCCCAGCACGCCGACGCCGAAGCGGTGTTGGCCGCCCTTCCTCCCCCCGAAGGGCGGGAGTACCTGGCGGTGGTCGGGAACCTAAGGGGCCTCGAGCGGGCTCTACAGGCGCCCCATCTGACCAGCGTGGGCTACCCTTTCTCCATCTCCGAAACCTTCCAAAGACGCAACCTGAACATGGGGCTGGAGGACTCCTGGAGGACGCTGCGGGAGATGGTGGCGCAGGCCCGGGGTAAACGCTTTGTGGTCTACCTTTCCATGGCCTTCGGCAACCCCTACGGGGACCCCTGGAGCCCGGCCCTCACCGCCCAGTTTGTCCAGCGGATGCGCGGCCTGGAGGGCATCGCGGGCCTGGCCCTGGCCGACACCTACGGGGTAGCCTCGGCTCAAACCATTGGTGAGACCCTAGAGGCGGTGGCCGGGTTGGACGGGGGGGTTTGCGACCTTGGGCTCCATCTGCACAGCCGGCCGGAGGACACCCTAGAAAAGGTAGAGGTGGCCCTAGGGGCCGGGGTGCGGTGGCTCGAGGG
>NZ_QWKZ01000011.1 GCF_003574085.1 Meiothermus luteus
GGGCCGCCCCCACCAACCCCCCCAGGCTGAAAAAGGCGTGGAACCCAGACATGATGGGCCGGGCCAACCGCCGCTCGGCCTCCACGGCCTGGGCGTTCATGGAAACATCCATGGCTGCATTGGCAAAGCCAAAGGCGAAAAGGGCTAGGGCCAGCAGCCCTCCGCTGCCCGCCAGGGCCAGCAGGGGCAGGGCCAGGCAGTTGGCCAGCGCCGAAGCGACCAGCACCGGCCGGCTCCCCAGGTGGGCGATAAGCCCTCCAGTAAGGGGCATGGCCAGCACCAGGCCCAAAGGCGCGCTGAGCAGGATTAGGCCCAGCTCCCCAGTGCTGAGGCCTAGGTTTTGCTTGATAGCCGGGATGCGGGAAACCCAGGCCGCCACCAGCAGCCCACAGACAAAGAAGACCAGGTAGATGGCCAACCGGGCCCGTAGGAGGTTCTGGTTCATCGGGTCAGCCTTTCTATGAGCGTGCGGTGCTGAGGGAATCGCTTGACCAGGGCTTGTCGTTCGGCCAGCTCAAAATCGGCGAAGTCAAAGCCGGGGGCCATGGTGCAGCCCACCAAGGCGAAGCCGTGGGGCTCCTCGAGGCTGGCCGCAAACCAGTGGCCCGCCGGAACCACCGCCTGAAACCGCTGGCCGCGCGTGGGGTCGGGCCCCAAGGACAAAACCTGAAGCCCCCCAAGGGGCGAGATGAGCCACAGGGTAAGGGGCGCCCCCAGGTAAAAGTGCCAGACTTCGTCGCTTTTTAGGCGATGAAAGGCCGAAAAGTCGGGGTGCGCCAGCAGGTAGTAAATCGCCGTGGAAAAGGGCCGAGGCCCCCCATAGCGGGCGGGCAGAACAGCCCCGTTCAGCTCCTCAGCAGCCCGGTAGGTCTGGCGGTAGTAGCCCCCTTCGGGGTGAGGGAGCAGCTCGAGCTTCTCTATCCAAAACGAGGCACTTTGCATGGTGGAGTTCAGCGGCGGCGCCTAGGCCGCCCCAACGGAATGGGGTCGGGCCAAATTCCATCGGCCAATAAGTGCAGCCACTGGGAGGTATAATACCCCATCACCAAAGCCCAAACGACCTCCTGTGGGGGGGCTCGGAGGCTTGCCCGCAGGTCAAAGCCCAGCCGCAGGTAGCCGGCCAAGGCTAAAGTAGCCCAGCCCAAGGCCAACCCCACCACCCCCAGGTAGAGCAGCCGGGTGAGGGGCCCCACAATCCAGGTGTGAGAAAGGCCGCGGTGGGAGAACATCCACCCATACGGCACCCAAAGCCAACCCAGCCAGCCCCATCGCCCCTTGGAACGCACCCGCCGCTCGGCCAGGTCCAGGTCAGGGGTAATAAGGAAGGTGCCCACCAGATAGCTCCCCACAAAGGCCACCGCCACCGGCTCTGGCAGGGCCAGCTCCTCCCGGTAGGCCCAGTAAGCGGCGGCGGCCAGGCCCAGCACGCTCAGGTTGATGGCCTCGTGAACCCGTCCCGACGGCACGGGGCTAGTCTAAACACCCAGGCCTCCAAAACCGGGTGCAAGCGAACAATCCGCCTTTTGCATAAAAACAAGGGCTCTTTGGGAAAAATAACGAGCGAAAAGCCTGCCAAAACCCCGTCGTTACTGGTTAGAAGACCCATCTCATCCAGGCCGCCAGCCCTTCTGTTAGACTTTATATCCGTGACCGCGGAGGCTCGGACTGCCCCCAAGCGCGAGGCGATCCTCGAGGCAACCATCCGAGTCCTAAGAGACCGAGGGTTGTCGGGGCTAAAAATCGAGGAGGTGGCCAGGGAGGCCGAGGTCGGGAAGGGTACGGTCTACCTCTACTTCCGAGATAAACAAGACCTGCTCAAGGCCTTGGTGGAGTACCACACCTTCTCCTATTACCGCAAGGTGGAGGGCGTGGTGAGCCAGGATACCTCCTTCCGCCAACGGCTGGCCGAGGTGGTACGGCTTCGGATCGCCTGGGTGGAGGAGTGGCGCGGGCTTTGGGCAGCGGTGGCGCGGGAGGCCCACCCAACCGACACCAGCGGGTGGCTCCGGGGCATGCACGAGCACTACCAGCATCTGCTGGAAAGGCTGGTGCGGGATGGTCAGGCCCGGGGCGAGGTGCGGCCTGACCTTGACGTGAGCCTTACCGCCGCCAGCATCGCCGCCCTGGCCTGCAGCCCGCAGCTCGAGTTTCCGCGGGAAACCTACCTCGAGCACCTGCTCGAGGTTCTTTTGAAAGGAGTGGCGTTGTGAGCGAGTACCGTCCAGGAGATAAGGTTGTTCTGCCGCCGTATGGGGTAGGCGTGGTGGCGGGGATAGCCCAACGTTCGGTGGCCGGCTCGGACAAGTCCTACTATCAAGTTGACTTTCCCGGAACCCGTTCTAAGGCTTATGTACCGGTAGAGTCCCCCCAAAGCACCCGCCTGCGCCGGGCCTTGTCGCCGGACCAGGTAAGCGAGATTCTAGCCCTGCTGCGCGACGGCCGCCTACCGTTGCCCCGCCAGTGGGCCGCACGGCACCGCAAGACCACCGAAATTCTGGCCGAAGGCGACCCTTTCCGCATCGCCACCCTGGCTGGCCAGCTCCGGGCCTGGGAACTGGAAAAGGGCCTGCCCGATCTGGACCGCCAGGCCCTGCGAAGGGCTCTACACCTGCTGGCCGAGGAAATCTCCCAGGTGCTGGAGATAAGCCCTGAGGAAGCCCGAAAGATGTTTGAGGAGGCCGTAGGCGAGGGCCTCAACTAGGACGAACAGGACGAACCCACCCCAAGGAGCCCCTAGGGGCTCCTTGTGCTACTTTGGGGCTGTGCTCCTTTCGGTCTACCACCTGACCGAGTACAGCTACCCTGAGGCGGCCAAAGACTCCTACAACGAGCTCTGGCTTTGCCCGGTAGACGACCACCGGCAGGGGCTCCTCGAGTTCTGCCTAAACATCACCCCGCCCGCCCGAACCCAAAGCCGCCTGGACTACTTCCAAAACCGGGTCTACCAGTTCCACATCCCCCAACCCCACCGGCAGCTAAGGGTGGAGATGCGGGCCCGGGTGGCCACATTCCCTTCCCCTCAACCCCCCGAGGTAGCGCTTCAGGCCCTCTACCCGCTAAAAGATCGGTTCTTTGAGTACCTGGCCCCCACCCCTCGTATCCCCCTTCACCACCCCTGGCTCGAGCTTCTAGGCCTCCGACAGCCCCACCCTAAGGAAGGGCTGCACGCCTACTTGCTTGAGGTCACCCAGCACATCCACCAAACCTTCACCTACGACCCCCAGGCCACCCAACTAGACACCCCGCTTCACCAAGCCGTACAGGGCCGGGCGGGGGTCTGCCAGGACTACGCCCAGGCCATGCTGGCCGCACTGCGCAGCCTGGGCATCCCAGCCCGCTACGTCTCGGGTTACCTGGCCAACGGGGTGGGTGCGGAGGGCAGCCACGCCTGGGTGGAGGCCTTCTTGCCGGGGGCGGGCTGGCTCGGCTACGACCCCACCAACGGCAGCGTGGTCGGCGAAGCCTATGTGAAAAAAGCCCACGGACGCGACTACGACGACTGCCCACCCCTGCGGGGCCAGCGCCGGGGCGGGGGGCTAGAGCAGCTCCGGGTCTTGGTCCGGGTAGAGCCCCTGGGGCAGCCCTAGGAAAGCCGGGCCACCCCCTCCAGCACCTCGGTTCGGCAGGGCAGGGCCGACTGTGCGCCCACCCGGGTAGTGGCCAGGGCGCCGGCCACCACCCCCCACCGCACCGCCTCAACCAGGCTGTGCCCTTCATACAAGGCCGCCGCCAGGGCCCCTACGAAAGCATCACCGGCCCCAGTGTTGTCCACACTCTCCACCCTAAGGGCGGGCTGGTAGCCCGAGGCCGCCGGCTCAGCCCAGACCGCCCCTTGTTCGCCCAGGGTGATCACCACCCTGGCCACTTTCTGGCTCAGCTGTCGGGCCAGCTCGAGGGCCTTCTCGGGCGAGGCCGGCGCTACCCCGGTCAGGCTCAGCGCCTCGCTTTCGTTGACGACCAGGAGGTCCACCTGCTCCAAAAGCTTCTCAGGAAGCTTTTGCGCCGGCGCAGCGTTCAAAATGACCCGGGCACCGGCCGAGCGGCCCAGCTCTGCGGCCCGGCGCACGGTATCCAGGGGAATCTCGAGCTGCAGGACCACCACCTTGGCCCCATCAAACTCCGCCGGGGTTAGGTTCTCAGGGCGCAGGCGATAGTTGGCCCCCGGGGAGACGATGATGGTGTTCTCCCCCTTCTCGTTTACGGCAATAAAGGCCACGCCGGTTGGGGTGGGAATGGGCAGGACGGCGTGGACATTTATCTGCTCACGCTTGAGGCTGTTGCGCAGCCGCTGACCAAACTCATCCTGCCCCACCCGGCCAACCATGCGCACAAGGGGTTGGGGAGGGGTCGCGCCGGCTTTGGCAGGCGCGGGCTTCCCAAGCGTCCGGGCTGCGGCCACAGCCTGATTGGCCCCCTTGCCCCCACAGTGGGTCTCGTAGTCCGAACCCAAGATGGTCTCCCCAGGACGGGGGTGCCGCCCAACCCGCACCACCAGGTCCATGTTCAGGCTTCCCACCACCACCACGCTCATGGCCTATAGCTTACCCCGCCCCCAGCTCTATCTCCCCCGGTGGGGCTTGAAAACCTACCCACTTGTGGCTGCCGTCGCAAAAAGGCTTGGAGGCCGACTGGCCACAGCGGCACAGGGCCAGCTTGGCCCTCTCCAAACGCCTTTCCTCCCCGTTAAAGAGGTAACAGCTCCCCTCGGGCAGGTCTATCACCAACGACCCGTTCTCCCGCAAGCGGATTTTCATACCCAAAGCCTAAGCGCCCTCCCGGCAGGCCACAAGTACCCCCTAGGAGGTTCCAGCCTGATCCGCCAGGCGGACCAAGGCCAGGCGCAAAGCCTCGATGGCCTTGAGGAACTCGGGGATTTCCAGGTGTTCCATGGGGGTATGGTCAAGGGTAGAATCCCCAGGCCCATAGGCCACCATCGGCACCCTCCAGTGCGGGGCCACCACGTTCATATCCGAGGTTCCGGTTTTGTACTTGAACACCGGCTCACCCCCCGTCTGGCGGATGCCGGCGCGGAGGGCCCGGGTCAACGGGGTGTCCTTGGGACCCACGTAGGGCACCTCGCGCCCAGAGAAGTCCAGGTCAAGGGTAGGAGGGGCATAAGCGGTGAGGTGGCGGATGGCCTCCTCCACCGGAAGCCTGGGCGGCAAGCGCAGATCAAACTTCATCTCAGCGAACTGGCGGTTGTCGGGGTTCTCGATGTGAAACTCACGCAGGCTGTACTGCACCTGGTGAAAAGGCCCCTGGCCCACATTCATAGCCTCGGCCCAAGCCTTGATGCTCACAAAGTAGCTCACCAGTTCCTCGGCCGCATTGGGCTCGTGGTGGGCCGAGTGGAAGTTGTCCTTCTCCCGCCGAACCCGCACCAGCAAGCGCCCCTTATAGCCTAGGGTGATGCCCTGCCAACCAGAGGGCTCCCCAATGACCACAAAATCTGGGTTCAGCTTGTCCACCACATACCGGGCCCCCTTAGAACTGGGCACCTCTTCCTCGGTGGCCCCCACCACGTGAAGGGTCATCCGCTCCAGGACCGACGGGGGCAGGCTCGAGGCGGCCATCACGAAGGTCACAAAAGGTCCTTTGGCATCCACCGATCCACGCCCGAAGAGCTTATCCCCCACCAGCCGGACGGGAATCTCCCCTGGCACCGTGTCAATATGCCCGAGCAGCACCACCTGCAGTGGCCCAGTCCCTATCTGGCCCCGGGCATTGTCCGCCTCATCCACCCAAGCCTTGGCGTAGCCTAGCCGGCGCATGCCCTCAACCAGGTACTCCGCCACCGCGCGCTCCTGACCCGAGACTGAGGGAATCTCCAGGGCGCCCCGCAGAAACTCTACCGCTTCCATACGCACGCAAAAACGCCCAAGTGCGCTCTGCGAGCCCCAGTATATCGGAGCCTTGACTTTTTCCGGATTCCCCTAGAATAGGTAGCTAGGCCCAAGGGTCGCCTCAAGCGACCCATCGCCAAAGCGGAGGAAGCCATGCCCCACGTGATCACCGAACCTTGCATCGGAACCAAGGACAAGTCCTGCGTAGAGGTCTGCCCGGTTGAGTGCATCTACGACGGCGGGGACCAGTTCTACATCCACCCCGACGAGTGCATTGACTGCGGGGCCTGCGTCCCCGCCTGCCCGGTGTCCGCCATTTACCCCGAGGAGGACGTACCCGAGCAGTGGCGCGACTACATCGCCAAGAACCGTAAGCTTTCGGGCCTAGAGTAGCGGCAAGGGGCCATAGGCGGGGTCGCCGGTGGCCCCGCCCATTATCCTTTTCACACGTAGGTCAGCCATCCCTCGTAGCGGGGGTTTTTGCCCTGGACTACCTCCATGTAGGCGGCCCGCAGGCGCAGGGTGTGGGGTCCGGCCTCGCCGGTGCCAATGGGGCGGTGGTCAAGGTAGGAGATCGGGGTAACCTCGGCAGCGGTGCCCACCATGAAGGCCTCATCGGCCATATAGAGCTGGTCGCGGGTAGCCCGCACCTCACGAACCTCGTAGCCCAGGTCGCGGGCCAGGGTAATCACCGTGTCGCGGGTGATGCCCATTAGGTTGACCGAGTGCTCAATGGCGTAGAGCACCCCTCCACGGAAAAAGAAGATGTTCTCCCCCGACCCCTCGGCGATAAAACCTTCTTTGTCCAGCAGCAAAGCCTCATCGGCCCCGGCCTGATGCGCCTCCATGCGGGCCAGGGCGCTGTTGACGTAGTTGCCCCCCACCTTGGCCTTGCCGGGCATCACATTGGCAGGAAAGCGGGCCCAGGAAGATGTAATCAGCCGGGCCCCTTTGCGCACCGCTTCGTCCCCCAGGTAGGTGCCCCATTCCCAGGCCGCCACCATCACCTCGGCAGGGTTGTTGGGCAGCGGGTTCACCCCCAGGGTGTGGGCCCCCATCCAGGCCAGCGGGCGGATGTAGCAGCTTCTGTAGCCGTTGGCCCGGACTACCTCCAGAATGGCTTGATTGATGGCCTCAGGGCCAAAAGGCATCTCAAACCTCATCACCCGGGCGCTGTGAAAGAAGCGCTCGGTGTGCTCCTGCAAGCGGAAAACAGCCGGACCCTTGGGGGTCTCGTAGGCCCGGAGCCCCTCAAAGATGCTGGTGCCGTAGTGCAAGGCATGGGTCAGCACAGAGACCTTGGCCTCCTCCTGGGGCACCAGCCGCCCGTTGAACCAAATAAGCCCAGCTTTTATCTTGCTGTCGCCGCCTATGCTTTTGGGTCTGGCTTCGGTGGACATGGGTTCCTCCATGCAAGCGCCCAACAGGCTCAGCCGCGGGCGGTATGGCCCATCATATCTCCTTTAGCAAAGAGGCCACCCGCTCAGGCAGCAAGTGGCGGTAGGGTCGAACCTCCCGCTGGCCTGTACGAAGCTGCAGGTAGCGGCGCGCGGTGTCCTGCAAGATGGCGATAAGCTCGGGGTTCCGGACCACCTCGGGCAGGAGTTCTTGAAGCTGGGCCAGAAGCCTTTGCTGGGCCAGGTACCGCGCCGCCTCGAGCGGTTCCCCCTCGAGCCTGGGCCGAAGCGGAAAGCAGGCCAGCCGACCGGCCTCCCGCTGCACGTAGGGCTGGGCCAGCAGGCGCTGGCAGGCGGCGCAGGGCTGCTCTGGGCTGGCGGCCCCACATACCGGGCAAGGCGGGTGAGGGCTGGCTTTCTGCCTTTGCAGCACCGCTCGGCCTGTACGTAAAACAGCCTGGCGAAGCGCAGGGGGCACCCTCTCCGCCAGGGCTTGCAAACCCGCCTCCTCCGCAGGGGCGATGGACGGGGGGGGTGGGTTTTCAGCCTGCGTCTGTTTAAAAACAGCCCCCACCTGAAAACGCACCTCCCGCACCACCCCGGGCAACCTTTCTTGGTAGCGCCGGAGAAACTCTTCCCTTAGGTAGGCGAGCTGATGGGCCACCACCGAGTCCGGCACCCGCACGAACAGCACCCCGTCCTCCAGCCGCTCGGCCTGGCTCATCTCGCTCAGGATGGGCCCTACCACCTGGGGCCAGAGCAAAAGCGCCCGACCCCGCTGGAGGCCGGCCTGAAGGGGGCTTTGTTCCAGGATTTTGCGGATGATCTCAGCAGCCGTCCGGGCCTCCGACATGTCTATAGGGTAGACCCCAAAGGAAGGGCTGGCTAGAGGCCCCCCAAGCCTATAAGAAAGCCACCCGCATCGGCCTGAGGGTGCTTTCCAAGGCGGGGCATCCCGTGTTATGGTGCAATTACGAGCGAGGCCGAAAGAGGCTCTACTGGGCCTTTTTCGGGATGGGAAGGGTGGAGAAAACCCGACCCAGCACACCGGTGAGGCGTTCGCCCACCCGCGCGGCGCGACCATAAATCGCGATTTTTCCCACACAAGGAGGAAGCGTGATGAAACGTTGGTTGCTCGTCGGTTTGCTGGCCTTTTTCGGGCTGGGCCTAGCCCAGCAGCGGGGGGGCTCCATCACCATCGCCCTTCAGACTGAGCCCGCAGCCTGGGACCCCACCCAGGTGGCGGGGGCCGATATCTCCCGGGTAGTCTACGACAACGTGCTGCAAGGGCTGGTCAAGCGCAACCCCAAGGGCGAGATCGTGCCCTCGCTGGCCACCCGCTGGACGGTTTCAGACTCCGGGCTTACCTACACCTTCACCCTGCGCCAGGGCGTGAAGTTCCACGATGGCTCCGACTTTACCGCCCAGGACGTGCTGGCCAAGTTCAACCGGGCCCGCAACCCCGACACCCGGGCCTCGGGCCACCTACGTCCCGACCTCTACCGCGACATCGCGGACATTTCCAGCCCCAATCCCAGCACGGTGGTCTTCCGTCTACGCCAGCCCAACAACGATTTCCTCTTCATCCTCTCGCGCCCCGAGTCCCTGATTGGCCCCCGCCAGCGCCCCCTGGCCGAGCAGCGGGTGCAGCCCATCGGTACCGGTCCCTTCCGCTTTGCTGGATGGGAGCGGGGGGTGGCGGTGCGGCTGGAGCGCAACCCCAACTACTACCTGCCGAACCTACCCTACTTGGATCGGGTCAACTTCCGCTTCCTAGGGGATGGGGACGCTCAGCTCGCCGGGTTGCGGGCCGGCGACCTGGACGTGATCGCCTACAGCCTGCTGCCTGAGAACGCGGTGGTGCTCTCGCGCGACCCCAACTTCAAGGTCTTCTCCGGCTCAGGCACCGCCGAAGCGGTGGCGGGTTTCAACAACAGCCGCCCCCCCTTCAACGACGTGCGGGTGCGCCGGGCCATCACCCTGGCCACCAACAAGGACGAACTAATCCAGGGGGCCATGCTGGGTTACGGCACCAAAATCGGCTCCATGCGCTCGCCGGGTGAGGCCTGCTACGTTGACCTCTCCAACTTCAACGCCTACAACCCCGACGAGGCCCGCCGCCTTTTGGCCGAGGCCGGCTTTACCAACCAGAACCCCTTGCGCTTTACCTTCAACCTGGCTGCCGAGTTCCCCTACGAGCGGCGCATCGGCGAGGCCATGGTGGCCCAGCTCAACCGGCTGGGGCCCCTGCAGGTAACCATCCAGGTGACCGACTTCAACACCTGGATTCAGCGGGTTTTCAGCCAGGCCGACTACGCCATGACCATCATCGGGCACGTGGAGGCCAACGACATCGGCAACTACGCCAACCCGCGCTACTACTGGCGCTACAACAACCCCCGCTTCCAGCAGCTTTTTACCCAGTACCTGCGGGCCCCCAACCAGACCAAGGCCTGCGAGGCCCTGGCTGCGGCCCAGCGCCTTTTGGCCGAGGACGCTGCCAGCGTGTGGGTGATGAGCCTGCCCGCGCTGGGGGCCCACCGGGCTAGGGTGCAGAACTGGCCGGACAGCTTCCTCTCCCCCGGCATCAGCGTGGCCGAGGTCTGGGTCCGGTAGATGAACTGAGCATAGCCGGTGGCCGGGTTGCTTTGGCCGCCGGCTTTTTGCTGTAAGCTGCGGCTGTCTTTATGCTTTCCTACGCGCTTCGGCGTCTAGCCCTAGCCCTGATCACGCTCTGGCTGGCCACCCTGCTGGTCTTCGGAGCCCTGCTCCTGATTCCGGGCAACCCGGCCCAGGCCATCCTTGGCCTCGAGGCCACCCCCGAGGATGTGGCCGCCCTAGAGGCCCGGCTGGGCCTAGACCGCCCCCCCCTCGAGCGCTACCTGAGCTGGCTGGGAGGGGTGCTGCGGGGCGACCTGGGCCAGTCCATCCGCTACGAGCAGCCTATCTCGGAGCTGATTGTGGCCCGGCTAGGCATCACCTTGCCCATTGTGGTGGCCTCTTTGCTCCTGGCCACCTTCATTGCGGTACCGCTGGGCATCCTGGCCGCCCGACAGGCAGGAAGCCTGGTGGACTTGGCGGTTTCGCTGGGGGCACTTTTGGGCATCGTGCTGCCTTCCTTCTGGGTGGGGCTGATGTTCATCTACATCTTCATCGTCTGGCTCAAGCTGCCCCTGCCCACCAGCTTCCCCATAGGGGGCTGGGAAAACCCAGAGCGGGCCCTGGCCGCGTTGGTGCTGCCGGTGCTCACGGTGGGGCTGGCCAGCGCTTCGTTTCTGGTGCGGTTGGTCCGGGGGAGCGTGCTAGAGGTTCTGCACCAGGACTACATCCGCACCGCCAGGGCCAAGGGCCTCTCCGAGCGGGTGGTGCTCTACAAGCACGCCCTCAGGAACGCGGCGCTGCCGGTGGTGACGGTGCTGGGGCTCGAGTTCGCCAGTCTGCTCATCGCCACGGTGGTGGTGGAGACGGTCTTTGGCATCCCCGGGCTGGGCTCCTTGTCGCTCACCGCCATCAGCGCCCGCGACTACCCCTTGGTGCAGGGGGTGGTGCTGGTCATCGCGGCCTTCATCGTGCTGATGAACCTGGCGGTGGACCTGCTGTATGGTCTTTTGGACCCAAGGGTGAGCTATGGGTAGGGAAAACCAACGGAAATGGCGGCGGCTGCCCCTCTCCCTCAGGCTGGGGGCCTGCCTAATCGGCCTGGTCCTGCTGATGGCCCTGGCCGCCGCCCTCAACCCCACCGACCCCAACGCCACCACCCCCAACCGCTTGGCCCCGGTCTTCTCCGAGGGGCACCCCCTGGGCACCGACATCCTGGGGCGCGACACCCTGGCCAGGGTGCTGGCCGGGGCCCAAAATGCGCTCTATGTGGGCCTGGTGGCGGTGGGCATCGGGCTCTCGCTGGGGATGGCCCTGGGGGTTCTGGCGGGGTACGTGGGCGGATGGCTGGACCAGGTCCTCTCGGTGTTGCTGGAGGCCCTTTACGCCCTGCCGGCCCTGCTGCTGGCCCTCCTTCTGGCGGCCGTCTTCAGCCCCGGGATAACCACCTCCATGGTGGCGATTGGGCTGGCTGCGGTGCCGGCCTTCGCTCGAGTGGCTCGAGCCGGGGTGCTGGCGGTCAGAAACCTTCCCTACGTTGAGGCTGCCCGGGCCTTGGGGATGGGTGGTGGACGCATTGTGCTGCGGCACATCCTGCCCAACATCCTAGGGCCCTTGGTGGTCCAGGCCAGCTTGGCCTTCGCCGTGGCCATCCTGGCCGAGGCCGCGCTCTCGTACCTGGGCCTCGGTACCCAGCCCCCCGACCCAAGCTGGGGCCGGATGCTGCGCGAGGCCCAAAGCTACCAGGAACTCACGCCCTACCCGGTCGTCTTCCCTGGCCTGGCCATCGGCCTGGCGGTGCTGGGGTTCAACCTGCTGGGCGATGGCCTGAGGGACTACCTGGACCCCAGAAGACAGGGCCGGTAGCCCCACCGCGGTAGTATGTGCGCATGGACTACACAAAGATGTTCCGACTGGATGGGCAGGTAGCCCTGGTGGTAGGTGGGGGCTCGGGAATTGGGCAGGCCTCGGCCGAAGCCCTGGCCGCCCAGGGGGCCACGGTGGTGGTGGCCGATCTGAAGGCTGAGCTTGCCGAAGAAACCGCGGGCAAAATCCAAGCTGAGGGTGGCCGGGCCGAGGCTCAAGGGGCCAACATCGCCCATCTCGAGGAGGTTAAAAAGCTCATCCAAGGCCTTCGGGAACGCCACGGCCGGCTGGACATTGCCGTGACCACCCCCAGCATCAACATCCGCAAACCCGCGCTGAGCTACAGCAGCGAGGAGTTTGACCGGGTGGTGGGGGTCAACCTCAAGGGGACCTTCAACCTCCTAACCGAGGCCGGCCGGGTTATGGCCGAGCAGGGCTCGGGCGTCCTCATCGCTTTCTCCTCCATCCGCTCCTTGGTGGTGGAGCCGGGGCAGTCGGTCTACGCCATGACCAAGGCCGGTACCGTTCAGCTCATCCGCGGTCTGGCAGCAGAGCTGGGCCCCAAGGGCGTGCGGGCCAACGCCATCGCCCCTGGGGTGATTGACACCCCCCTGACCGCCCCCATAAAGGAAAGGCCCGGGTGGTACAAAGCTTATGCCGAACGCAGCATTCTCAAGCGCTGGGGCCGGCCAGAAGAGGTGGCGGCCGCAGTGGTCTTCCTAGCCTCCCCAGCCGCCTCCTACATCACCGGTACCGTGCTCTTCGTGGACGGCGGCTGGACAGCCATAGACGGCCGTTTTGAACCACCCTTGTGAGGGCCAACTTGGTTTAGGCCTGCCCTGGACCAGGCTGCCGATATAGTAACCTGGGGACGTTTGCCCCTCGGGGCAGGCGAGGTCGCGCATGGGTCGGAGGTCTGCATACTGGTTCGCTCTTCCTGCGGTGGGGTTTCTAGGGCTTTTTTTGCTCTACCCCTTTTTGGATGTGCTGCGCTTTTCCACCTGGGACTGGTCGGGGCTTTCTGAACCCAGGCCCATCGGGCTAGAAAACTACCGGGACATCCTCCAAGACCCTGACTTCTACAAAAGCCTGCGCATCACCCTGGTCTTCGGGGCCATGACCCTGGCCCCCTTTATCCTGCTCTCTATTCTGCTCGCGCTGGCCCTGGACGGCCAGCCCTATGAGCGGCCGGTCAAGGCCCTGCTCTTCCTGCCCGGGCTGGTCACCCTGGGGGGGGCCACGGTGGCCTGGTATACCCTGTTCAGCCCCGAGTACGGTGCCCTGGCCTCGCTGGTACCGGTACCCCGCTGGGACCAAAGCCCTTTTTGGGCCCTGGTGCTGGTCACCCTCTTTACCATTTGGCGCCACATTGGCTACGGGGTGCTGGTGGTCTCGGCGAGGCTCAAGGCCATTCCCAAGACGCTGCTCGAAGCTGCCGCGGTAGACGGGGCCTCCCCTGCCCAAACCTTTCGCTTCATCACCCTGCCGCTTCTGCGGCCGGCCATCACCTACCTTTTGGTCATCGGCACAGTGCTGTCGCTTCAGTCCTACACGGCGGTGTTCCTCCTGACCCGCGGGGGGCCTTTTGGGGGCACCGAGGTGCTGGGCTACTACCTATACAAAACCGGCTTTGAGGTGGGCCGGCTGGGCTACGCTGCGGCGCTTACGGTGGTCATCCTGCTGCTGACCTTGTTCTTCGCCGCGGCCCAGGTGCGGCTTTTGCGGGAGGAAAAATGAACGGGAGGTTCTTGCCGTTGGACAGGGGGTGGGCCTGATGCGCTGGCTCAGCCATGCCTTCGTGGGGCTGGTGGTCTTCCTGGTGGCCCTACCCTTCCTCTGGATGGCCTACGCGGCTTTCATCCCCCCCCAGCTCATCTTCACCGGGGACATCTTCAGCCAGCTCGCCTTTAGCCTAGAGAACTTCCGGGTGCTGGGGCAGGAGGGGTTTTGGGACGGCTTCTGGGGGCGCCTCCTCTTCTCGGCCCTTCTTACCGGGGGGGTGACCCTACTCCAACTCTTCACCGGGTTCCTGGCGGCCTACGCCCTAAAGGAAGGAGCCCCCTTGCTGCCCTTCTTCTTGCTCCTGCTGGCCATTCCGGTGGAGCTTCTACTGGTGCCCCTGTACGGCCTGTTGGCCGGGCTTCGGCTGTTGGACACTCTTTGGGCCCTGGTGCTGCCCTTTGCAGCAAGCCCCTTTATCGTCTACCTGCTCTTCCAAGGAATGCGCACCGTCCCGGAGGAGCTTTTGGAGGCAGCCCGGCTGGATGGGGCCGGCCACCGGGTGCTCCTGACCCGCATCCTGCTGCCCCTGTTGCGCCCCCAGCTCATCGCCGCAGGGGTGCTGGCCTTCGCCGCCCACTGGAACCTGGTACTCTACCCCCGCATCGTGGCCGGCGGCAAAGAGCTCAAAACCGTCCAAACCTGGATCACCGACCTACAACGGCAAAACCCCGCCGACTGGGGGCCGCTGTCCGCTGCAGCCCTGGCCGCCACCCTGCCCTTGGTCATCATCTACCTGCTCTACGAGCGCCGCATCGTGGAAACCTTTGAGGAGGGGCTCAAGGGCTAAGCTGAAGGGGCCCAAATAAACAGCTTTCTCATGCACCCTATGCCAAACTTATCTGGGGCCTAAGAGGGCCAGGAGGAAGGCATGCGTGCTTGGATAGGCTTTTTGGTGGTTCTAGGGGTGGCCCTGGCCCAGCGTCCGGTGGAGATTCCCTTCTGGCACACCGCGGGGCCGCCAGGGCAGGAGCCGTTGGAGGAGATGATCCGCGAGTTCAACGCCCGACAGCGGGAGTACCGGGTTGTCCCCAGCTTCGTGGGCGACTACCGGGAGGGCGGGCTGAAACTCCTGGCCGCGCTGCGCTCGGGTGGAGCCCCGGTGCTCTTCCACGCTGAGCTCTCCTTCCTAGGGCGGATGGCCCAGGACAACGTGGCGGTTCCCTTGGACGAGTACTTGAGCGGCATACCAAACGACTTTTATCCGAGTTTTCTAGAGGCGGGCCGGTTCCGTGGCCGTACCTACGGCCTACCCATCGGGCTATCGGTACCGGTCTTCTTTTACAACGCCGACCAGTTCGCCGCCCGTGGCCTAAACCCTCCCCGCACCTGGGAGGAGGTGGTCCAGGCTGCCCAGCGGCTAACCACCCGGGCGGCCAAGGGGTACACCCTCTCCAGCGACATCTACAGCTTCAACGTGTTGGTGATGAGCCGGGGTGGGCGCATCGTGGACGCCCAGGGGCGCCCAGACTTCACCAACCCCAAGGTGGTGGAAAGCCTGGAGTTCCTGCAGGATATGGTGCGCAAGAACATCGCCCAAAGCCGCAACATCGCCGAGGCCCAGTTCTCGGTGGCCGACTTCCTACGCACCAAGACCTTTATGGGCATCGCTCCTATCACCATGTGGCCCCTGATTGAAAGCCGAGCCCCCATCCCCTTCCGATTAGGGGTGGCGGCGGTGCCTCGGGTGGAGGGGGGCAAGGTGCCGCTGGCCGGAGGGGCCCTTGTGGTGCTGCGGGGAGCCAGCGAAGCCCAGGTACGCGGCGCGGTAGCCTTCTGGCGTTACCTGATGGAGCCCACCAACATCGCCCGTTGGGTGCGGGCCACCTACTACATGCCCATGCGGAGGGCGGCCCAGGCCCAGCTCGAAGACTTCTACCGCGAAGACCCACGCCGCCGGGTAGCTTTTGCCCAGGTGGAGCACGCCGACGTATGGTTGCAAGACCCTGAGTTCACCATCTGGTACAGCTACCTGGAAGACGCCCTCGAGCGGGCCCTAAAAGGCAACGCCAACGCCCGGCAGGTCTTGGAAGAGGCCCAGCGCCGGGCCCTGGCGGTAGAGCGGCGCTAGCCCCAAAGCAGTAAGCGGCCCCGGCTTCAGCCGGGGTTTTTACGCCAGCCTGACAAATAGCTGATGGCCGGGTGGTTTTTTGGATGGCGTAGAATGGGTCTACCCGTAGGAGGAAAACGTGAAGCGCCTCGCATCCTTGCTCCTGCTCATCGGAACCGCCCTGGCCCAGACCGAAATTCCCTTCTGGCACAGCATGGACGGCCCCGCCGAGCGGGCCATCAACCAGTTCGCCAACACCTTCAACGCCTCTCAACGCAGCTACCGGGTCGTCCCACGGCTCATCGGGGACTACAGGGAGGGGGAAACCCGGCTTCTGGCCGCACTCCGGGCGGGTGGTGCCCCGGTCTTGTTCCAGGCCGAGATTCTGCTCTTCCCCAGACTAGTGGCCGAAGGGGTGGTGCTGCCCCTAGACGAGCTGGCCGCCAGCCTACCCAAGGCCTTCACCGACGACCTCTTTGAGGCTGCTTGGGAATACGGCCTCATCAACAACCGCCGCTACGGCCTGCCCTTTAACACCTCCACCCCGGTGCTTTACTTCAACGAAAGCCAGCTCAGGGCCAAGAGGCTCAGGGCACCCAGCAACTGGCGGGAGTTTGAGCAGGCGGCCCGGGCCCTCACCAGCCGGAGCGCCAAAGGGTTCATTGCCCTATCGGAATCCTGGACCTTTGAGGCCCAGGTCACAAGCCGTGGAGGCAATTTGGTTACACCGGATGGGCGGCCCAACTTTACCTCCCAGGAGGTTGTGGAAACTTTGGAGTTCCTGCAGCGCTTGGGACGGGAGGGGATTATCAGCGTGCGCAACCTCTCGGAGAGCTTTTTCGCCCAGACCGACTTCATCCGCACCAAGGGGATGATGGTCATGGCCTCCATCGCCAACTGGCCAGCTGCCGAAAACGCCTCCTTCGCCTTCAAGCTGGGCGTGGCCCCTGTTCCACGAGAACCGGGCGGTAAGGTACCCCTAGGAGGGGCCCAACTCGTGGTGTTGAGGGGAGCTAGCCCGGAGCAGCAGCGCGGTGCTTTTGAGTTCTGGCGCTTCTTAATGGAGCCGCAAAACATCAAGACCTGGGTAGAGGCCAGCTACTATGTGCCCCTGCGCAAATCAGCCACACCCTTGTTGGAGGGATTTTACCGGGAAAACCCCTACCGCAAGGTGGCCTTTGAGCAAGTGGCGGTGGCCCAGCCCCGACCAAGAACCCCGCAGTTTGCGGTCTGGCGCAACTTTCTGGAGGAGGCCCTGGAAAAAGCCCTCAAGGGAGGCATCCCTGCGCGGCAGGCCCTGGAGGAGGCCCAGCGAAAAGCTGAGGCAATCCGCTAAAGCGGAGATACCGGCTTCGGCCTGCCGTCTGGCCCCAGGGCCACCATCACAAAACCGGCCCGGCAGGCCAAGCGACGTTCCTCGCGCTCTATGGGCTCCACCCACATCTCCACCTCGAGCCGCAGCGAGCTCCTGCCCACCTCTTTGACCCAGGCCACCAGCTCCACGATGGAGCCCTGCGGCACCGGGTGGCGGAAGTCCATGGCGTCGGCGTGCACCGTGACCACCTTGGCCCGGGCATGCCGGGTGGCAGCCACGAAGGCTGCCTCGTCCATCCAGGCCATGGCCGTACCACCAAAGAGGCTGCCGTAATGGTTGCAGTCACCCGGGCGCACCAGGTGCACGGTGCGGGTTTCGTTCCTCATGCCTCCCCCCGCCGAGCCCGCGTGCGGGCCTCGCGGTAGAGGATGTAGGCCCGGGCCACCTCCGGGTAGGTGGCCATCAGCCCCTCCTCCACCAGGTCTTGAATCTCTTCCACCGAGAGGCACTTTGCTTCCGCCCTTCGCTTGATGGGCTCCACCACACCCCGCGCAATCCGCTCGGGTTCCACCGTCACCCCCGCGGCGGCCGCAGCCTTTCCCACCGCCCGTACGATGCGCATCTCGTCAAAGGGCACCTCTCGACCATCCCGCTTCCGCACCGGCTTCAGGTCAGGGCCCCCCTCCGGAAAGTAAAAATCCAGGTCCGAGAGGGGCTCCACCCGGGTAGCCTTAATGTAGCCGTTGCCCTTGGTGGAAAAGAAGTCGTGGTGCTTGGTCTCGGTGCGCAGCCCGGCCAGCACCACTGGGTTCACCTCTTCAGGCTCCACCCCAAAGTGGGGCTCCATCCCCAGGTTCATCAGGGCCTTGTCGGCGTTGTAGCGGGAGAAGCGCAGCACCGCCTCCTCCAGGCCAATGGGAGCGTAGAGGGCCTTTGTGTAGCGGGCCTCCAGGGCATCCAACCGCTCTAGAAGTCCTATTACCTCCCCCTGAGCCCTCTTCCGCCCCACCTCCCCCATTCCCGCAGCCCGCTCCTGGGCCAGAAGACCCACGTACACCCCGTGAACCGCCTCGTCGCGGATGATCAGGCTGATGATCTCCCCCGAGTTCACCAGCCGCCCCCCTCCGGCCAGGTAGAGGGGGTAGAAGAAGCCCGAGTAGAAAAGGTAAGACTCCAGCAAAACGCTCGCGGCCATGGCCCGGTAGAGGGTGGCCCCGTCCCGGATACCCGTGTAGGCCTCGTGGATCAAGGCCAGCTTGGCCTGCAGCTCAGGCTGCTCCCTTACCCAGGTGAAAAGCTCCTCGATTCGCTCCGAGGTGCACAGCGTGGAGAAGATCGAGCTGTAGCTCTTGGCGTGCATGTGCTCCATGGCCCCCATGAACGAGAGCACCGCCTTGGCCTGGAGCCCTTCCACCCACTGGGATATCCGGGGCATGCCCACGCCTCCTTGCAGGGTGTCCAGCAAGGTGAGCCCAGCCAGCACCTCCTCGTAGGCCCGTTTTTCCTCCGGGGCCAGGGTCATCCAGGAGAGCTTATCGTCGGCCAGAGGGATTTCCTCGTCCACCCAGAACTGCCGCACGTTCTGGTCCCAGAACATCTTGGTGTAGGCGTCCTCGGGACGATTCCAGTTAACCGCGCTGAAAGGGCCTTGGGAGGTAGAAAGCATCTCGTTCATAAGGACTCCTGCGGATTAGGGCGGGATTCCGACTGCTTCCGGAGGTGCTGGGCAGCCTCAACGAGGTTGGCCAGAGCTGGCTTAACCTCCTCCCATTTGCGGGTTTTTAGGCCGCAATCGGGGTTGACCCAGATCTGATCGGGAGCCAGGTGCTTTTGGGCCTTCTCCAAAAGCTCCACCAGCTCAGCCACAGAGGGCACCCGCGGGGAGTGGATGTCGTAAATCCCCGGGCCAATCTGGTTGGGATATCGGTAAGAGATGAAGGCCTCGAGCAACTCCATTTTTGAGCGCGAAGCTTCGATGGAGATGACGTCGGCGTCCATATCGCCGATGAATTGGATGATGTCGTTGAACTCGGAGTAACACATATGGGTATGAACCTGGGTCTCATCGGCCACCCCCGAAGCGCAAAGCCGGAAGCACTCCACCGCCCAGGCCAGGTAGCCATCCCACTCCGCCCGGCGCAGCGGCAGGCCCTCCCGCAGGGCTGGCTCGTCAATCTGAATGATGCGAATCCCGGCTCGCTCGAGGTCGGCCACCTCATCCCGAAGAGCCAGGGCGATCTGGCGGCAAACCTGCTCACGCGGAAGGTCATCGCGCACAAACGACCATTGCAGCATGGTCACGGGCCCGGTCAGCATGCCCTTCACCGGCTTTGAGGTGAGGGACTGGGCGTAGGTCGCCCACTCGAGGGTCATTGGGCGAGGGCGCGAGACATCGCCAAAGAGAATCGGGGGGCGAACGCAGCGTGAGCCGTAGCTCTGGACCCAACCGTGCTGGGTAAAGGCATAGCCGCAGAGCTGCTCGGCGAAATACTGCACCATATCATTGCGCTCAAACTCCCCGTGGACGAGGACGTCCAGGCCAATCTCCTCCTGCCAGCGCACCGCTTCTTCCACCTTGCTTTTGAGGAAGTCCGTATAGTCGGCGGCGCTCAGCTCACCTTTAGAGAAAGCGGCCCGGGCTTTGCGCACCTCGCCGGTCTGGGGGAAAGAGCCGATGGTGGTGGTCGGGAAAAGGGGCAACCCAAGGTGGGTCTGTTGGGCCTCGCGCCGCACTGGAAAAGGGCTTTTGCGGCGGGTCATCTCGGGCGTGATCCGCGCTAGGCGCTCTTGCACCCGAGGGTCGTGAATTTTGGGCGAGCTGCGGCGCGCGGCTACCGCTGCCGCCGAGGCAGCCAGCTCGTCTTTTGCCGCCCCTCGTCCCTGGTTGAGGGCCCGGCCCAGAACCGAGAGCTCTTCCAGCTTCTGCACCGCAAAGGCCAGCCAGCCCTTTAGCTCCGGGTCAAGGGCGGTCTCTAGCGAGAGATCTATCGGCACGTGCAGCAAGGAGCAAGAAGGAGCGAGAATCACCTTGTCTTCTCCTCGTGCTTCAACCACCGGCTCGATCCAATCCAAAATGGCCGGCAGGTCTGCCCGCCAGACGTTGCGCCCATCGATCACCCCAAGCGAGAGGGTGAGTTCTGCCGGGGCCTTCTGCGTGACTAGATCGAGTTCCCCTGGGGCGCGCACCAAATCAAGGTGCATCCCAGCTACCGGCAGCGAAAGCGCGAGCTCGAGGTTATCCCCATAACCGCCAAAATAGTTGGTCAGGAGAAGGTTTAGCCCCGGCACCGCCTCAGCCAAAGCTGTGTAAGCCTTGCGGAACGCGCCTTGGCTGGCCTCATCGAGGTCGAGCGAGAGCACCGGTTCGTCCATCTGTACCCACTTGGCGCCGTGGCTGTGCAATCGGCGCAGCACCTCGGCGTAGACCGGTAGAAGGCGCTCGAGCCAATCGAGGGGGTTCAGGGCCTTGTCCTTGCTTTTGGCAAGCTTGAGGTAGGTCACCGGCCCCAGCAACACCGGTCGGGTCTCGTAGCCCAAAGCTTTAGCCTCCAGGTACTCGTCAATGGGCTTGGTGGAGGCTAACTGGAAGACTTGGTCCGGCTCGAGTTCCGGCACCATGTAGTGGTAGTTGGTGTCGAACCACTTGGTCATCTCGAGCGCGGGCAGGCCCATGCTTCCGCTGCCACGGGCCATGGCGAAGTAGAGCTCGAGCGAAACCTCCGCGCCTTTCCACCCATAAACCGCCGGGATCGCACCGACCATGACGCTGGTATCGAGCACATGGTCATAAAGGGAGAAGTCGTTGCTAGGAATGTGGGTGATGCCCAAAGCGTGTTGCTTGGCCCAGTTGGCCCTGCGCAAGCCCCGCGCAACTTCCAGCAAGGTAGCCGCAGAGGCTTTGCCCGACCAAAAATCTTCCAAGGCGAACTTGAGTTCCCGTTTGGCTCCAATCCTTGGAAAGCCCAAACTGCCAACAGAAACAGGCACAACCGCTCCTTTCAGTCTAGCCTCAAAACACCCCATCACACCGCGCAGCTCAGGCACTCCTCCACGGAGAGGTTCTTGGTACGGGTGTAGTAGAGGCTTTTGAGGCCCTTCTTCCAAGCGTAAACGTAAAGCCGGGCCAGCTCGCGGGTGCTGGTCTCGCTGGTCACGTAGAGCACCGTGCTGATGCCTTGGTCCACATGGGGCTGAATCTCGGCCACCAAGTCTATGAGGCGGTACATGTTCATGTGGTAGGCCGACTTGTAGTACCAGTAGGTCTCCTCGGAGAGAAAGGGCACCGGGTAGTAGGTGGTGGCGTTGCCGTAGGTGCGGGTCTCCACCACGTCCACGATCGGGGCGATGGAGGGGGTGGCGTTTTGGATGTAGCTGATGCTGGCTGTAGGGGCAATCGCCAAGCGGTAGGCGTGATAGAGTCCGTGCCGTGCCACTTCGGCCTTTAGCCTCGCCCAGTCGGCAGGGGTGGGCAGGGCAATCCCCTCAAAAAGCCACCGCACAGCTTCGGTCCGCGGGCGGAAATCCTCCTCCAAGTAGGGCTCAAAGTAGGCCCCGGTGGCGTAGTCCGACTGGGCAAACCCTTCAAAGGTCACCCCACGCTCGCGGGCAATTCCCATGGAGCGCTCTAGGGAATAAAAGTTCACCGCAGCAAAAAAACTGCGGGCAAAGTCGCGGGCCTCCTCCGACTCGTAACGGATGCGGTTTTTGGCCAGGTAACCGTGCAGGTTCATGGCCCCCAGGCCCACCGAGTGGAAGGCCTGGTTGGCCCGACGCACCCCGGGAGCGTTCCTCACATCCGAGAGGTCGCTTACCGCGGTGAGCATGTCCATGGCGATGTGCACGCTTTCCCTCAACTTCCCCGACTCCATCACGTTCACGATGTTGAGTGAGCCCAGGTTGCAGCTGATGTCGTAGCCAATCTGATCGCCCTCACCGTAGTCGCCGATGGTGGAGGTGGTCTGGAGCTGGAAGATCTCGGTGCAGAGGTTGGACATCTTTATCTGCCCAAGGCGCTTGAGCGGGTGGGCCCGGTTGGCGTTGGTCTTGTAGACGATGTAGGGATAGCCAGACTCAAACTGGGTCTGGGCGATGCGGGTGAGCATCGCCCGAGCCGAGAGGGGACGCTTCTTCACCGCGGGGTGGGCCAAGAGCTCCTCATAGCGCTGGTCAATATCCATGTCGTCCAGGTGCTCCCCAAAAGCCTGGTAGACCGAGTAGGGGGCAAAGACGTAGAAGTCCTCCCCTCGCTCGGCCAGCTCAAAGAACTTGGAGGGCACCACCAGGCCCAACGAGAGGGTCTGGATACGGCTTTTTTCGTCGGCGTTGATTTTCTTGGTGTCCAAGAACTCCTCCACATCCCAGTGGAAGATGTTGAGGTAGACCGCCCCGGCCCCCTTGCGCTGGCCCATCTGGTCGGCGTAGTTGAAGGCGTCCTCAAAGAGCTTCATCACCGGGACCACCCCCTTGGCCGCGTGGGCCACCCCCTTGATGGCCTCACCCCGGGCCCGCAGTTTGGAGAGGTTGATGGCCACCCCCCCGCCGATTTTGGAAAGCTGCATGGCGGTATTGAGGGTGTAGCCAATGGAGTTCAAGGAATCGTCCAACTCCAGGAGAAAACAGCTAACCAGCTCGCCGCGTCGGGCACGCCCGGCGTTCAGGAAGGTAGGGGTGGCAGGCTGGTAGCGCCCCTCCATAAGGGCCCGCACGTAGGCCCGAGCCCGTTCCACATTTCCCTGGGCCAGGTGCAGCGCCACCGCCAAAACGCGGTCCTCATAACGCTCGAGGTACTGCCTTTTGTCGTTGGACTTGAGGGCATAGTCCTTGTAGAACTTGGAGATGGCCATGAAGCTCGGAAAGCGGAAGCCGTAGCTGTAGGCCAGGTCAGAGAGCTCGAGCAGATCCTCCTCGCGGTAAAGCCGGAAGAAGTCCTCGTAGTAACCCTCGGCGATAAGGGCTCGCAGGCGCTCAATGGGCCCGGGGAAAGGCCTTAGCCGCTTCTCAACCTCCTCCTCAAAGGCCCGAGCAGCCTCGAGGTCCTTCTCGAGCTGAAAAAAGCCGTTCTTCTTCTGGAGAATGGCGCTGTTGAGTTCAAGGTAACGCATGTTCCTCCTCTTTGAGTTGGGCCACCGCCGCGAGAAAGCGCAGGCGGTCCCCCTCTGTGCCTGATAGTTCAAACTTGTGCAGGATAGGCAGCCCATACCGCAGGGCCAGAAGGTCTGCCGCGCGGGCAAAGTTCAACCCCCAGTTGCGGTTCCCGCTGGCCGCCACACCTCTTATGAAGGGCCGGTTCCGCTCCACGAAGCGCTCCACCTCCGGGGGCACCTGGCCAAACCCGGTGGTGTAGGTCACCAGCACACAGGGCTCCTCCACCCCCTCCCCTCCGTCCAGAATCCGCCTTCTGGGCAGGGGAAGGCGCTCCGCGAAGCGGGCCACATTCCCGGTTTTGGAAGCGTAGACCACCAGCACGACTCCTCCTAAGACGCCAACCCCCTGGTGGGGCAACAGCCAGCCCAAACGGGCACAGCGAGCCGCGCAACCAAACCCTTATCCCCTGCAAGACAGGGGTGGGCGGAAAAAGGCGGTATCCGCCGTTCTCTAGGTTTTCTGGGAAGCGCTCACCTTAGCCATCCTTTCCGTCCTTGACGCGAGGACTAGGAGACCCAGCCGGGCAGGTAATCGGGCTTTCACCGTTGCGCGACAGCGGCGGAATTGCACCGCACTTCCCCTGTCACCGGTGGGGAAACCACATCTTGTGGTTTCTGGCCGAAAGACTACTACATGTTGTGTTTTTCTGTCAAGGCGGCCCTCGTTTCTAGAAACCGCCCCTGACCGGGTTTTCCCGCTCAGGGGCGGCCTAGGGCTCGAGCCCTACCCACACTTGCTGTACCCGCAGCTATAGCACTTCACACACCCCTCCTCCCGCACCAAGGTGGCCTCACCGCACTCTGGGCAGGGGGAGCCGGGTTTGGACGGAGGGGTCAGGGCCCGCTGCATGGCCTGGGGTACCAGCTCCTCCCCATTAATCCCCGGAAGGGAAACCTTCCCGCTGGTTTCCAGCGCCACCGCAATCAGGTCGGCCTTGCTGGTCACAAAGCGGCCCTGGTAGCTGCCGTACAGCCCCCCGTTGATGCCCCGCAGGGTCCGGACCAGCTCGGCCGGGGGCACCCCATACTGCAAGGCCTTGGAGATGATGCGGCCTAGGGCCTCGCTGTCGGCGTTGGCCTCGTCCCCCGCCTTACCCGAGGTGAGGATGACCTCCACCGGATGCTCGCCCTGCATGTTCACCGTCACCAAGAAGCTACGGCGGGTACCGTCGGCAGCGGTGAGCTTGACCATATCGGTATAGCCCACCAACCGCCCGGTGCGCTCAAAGACGGGCCGGGCCGGGGCCGGCGCGGGGGGCACCTCGAGCAGCCCGGGTTGGACCGCCACGGTCTTCTCCGCGGGCTTTTCTATGGGCTTCTCCTCCTTGCTCACCGAGAGTACCTGGAACTCCCTCGAGCCGTCCCGGTATACGGTAATTCCCTTGCACCCCGTGCGGTAGGCCTCCGTGTAGGCGGCCTCCACGTCCTCCACCGTGGCCTCATGGGGCAGGTTGATGGTTTTTGAGAGGGAGTTTGCGGCGTACCCCTCGGCGTCGAAGGCAGTCTGGACCACCCCTTGCATCCGCACATGGTCCAAGGGCGAGACATCGTGGGCACACTGGAAGACCTTCCGGATGGGTTCGGGCACAAAGGTCAGGCCCTGCACCGAACCCCGCCCGTCCTTCTGGATTTCCTCTACAACCCTCTCCCAGTCCCACTTTCCGCCCTTCTCATAGCCGGGGGCCGGGGGGTAGGCCTCCATAAGCTCTACAAAAAGAGGGTGGAGAAGAGGCTTGTATTCTCCTCCAATCCGGCGCCAGACGAAGGGGCTGAAAACCGGCTCAATGCCGCTGCTAACCCCCATCAGCATGCTCGTGGTACCGGTAGGGGCCACGGTGAGGAGGGCCACGTTGCGGCGGGGGCGGACGCCCAAGGAGCGGAAGTATTCCTCGCGCTCAGCGTAGAGAGGGAAAACCCCTCGCTCCTCACCGAGCCCCTCCGAGGCCGCAATGGCTTCCTCCCGCAGGGCATTCATCACCTGGGCCACCACCCGCCTCGCCTCGGGGGAGGAATAGGGCAAACCCAGTTTGATGAGCATATCGGCCAGGCCCATGACCCCTAGGCCCAGCCGGCGCAGCTCCTGGCTGGCCTTCCGGTTGTCCTCCAGAGCGAAGACGTTCACGTCTAGAACGTTGTCCAAAAACCGCACCGCGGTCCGGATGTCCTTACGGAACTCCTCCATCTGGAAGGTCCCGTCTTTGACATAGGCGGCCAGGTTCAAGGCTCCGAGGTCGCAGGGCTCGCCCACGGTGAGCGGAATTTCACCACATGGGTTAGTGGAACGTATCTGGTAGCGCTCCCCCAACCCCTTCAGGGCCGAAAGGGCGTTGACCCGGTCCACGAAGATGAGCCCCGGCTCCCCCGTGGCCCAGGCGTGCCAGGCGATCTCGTGCCAAAGCCAGCGGGCCGGCACCTTGCCCCCGTAAAGCGGGATGGGGCGGGCCCCATCCGAGGGGCGTTCTGGCAAGTCGGGGAGCTTGCCGGTGTAGGCCCCTTGAACAGGGTAGGGGTAGTACTTACCCGACACCTCAGCCGGCTCCACCGCCCAAAGCCCATCGGCCTGCAAGGCCTGCCAGAAGGCCTCGGTAACTAGGATGGAAATGTTAAAGGTAGAGATGTCGCCCTCGGCGGCCTCGCGGTCCAGGTCCTTGGCGGTGAGGAAGTCTAGGAGGTCGGGGTGGTCAATGGAGAGGGTGGCCATGCCAGCGCCGCGGCGGCTCCCCCCCTGCCGCACCACCCGGAGCACGGGGGCGTAGACGTAGCGTAGTGTCGCCACCGGCCCCGCCTTCTCCGCCCCCAGGTTGGCCCACTCCAGGAAGTTGTCAAAAATCTCCACCAAAAAGCTTACGGGCCCGCTGCTGGTACCCCCTGAGCCCCGGATGGGAGCCCCTTCAGGCCGAAGGGCGCTGAAGTCCACGTGGGGCTCCTGGCCCCTTACCGCCAGGCTCGAGGCAGCCTGGGCGCTCTCAATGATGCCTCGCATATCGTCGGGGATGACCAAGGCTTCGGCGGGCTTCTCCCGCACCGTCATCACCCCGTGGCGGCGGGCCAAAGCGGCCAGCTCAGGGGACAAAAGGCCGTAGACCACCCGGGTCCAGTTGCGCACGGTAATGGGTTCCTTCTGCCCATCGGGGTTGATGGGGGGGCGCATCAGCCCCCTGATGAAGTCTTCCACATCCGGGTGGGCGGCGCTGATGTAGGCGAACCCCCGTACGGTGCCGCGGGAGCCGGCATTCCTCCGAGAGACGTAGGGGTCCAGGTTCACCCCGTTGCCCCCTCCTACCTTGGTGACCAGGGCCAGTTTAGTGGCCACCTCCATAATCCCTTCAAAGCTGCTGGGGTCGTGCGCGGTGGCCCCTTGCACAAAGCAATTGAGCACGTTGCCGTGCTGGGTGCCGGCCCCGGCCAGCACCCGCCCCCCTGGGCAAAAGCGCTTGGAGGCCATCAAGCGGTAGAATTCCTCCGCCCAATAGACCCTTTTCTCCTCCTTCTCCGGCAAGGCCACCCAATTGGCTACCCGCCGGAACATCCCGAAGATATCCCCATCCTCGGGCTGCATGTACTGGCGCTTGGCGATGGAACGGGCGTGGTCGTCAAAAGCGGCCGGCTGGAAACTGCCCATAGGTCCTCCGATAACTCCAGAACACAACCCCCATCGGCTGTCCAATCAATATATGGGGGATTTCGGGCAAGATGCTACTACATATTGTAGCTCACGGCAAGGGTGCGCGGGCAAGGATTAATTTAGACAAAAACAGAATACAACCCCCACCCTTCAACCATCAACCGCAGCTCAGGCCAGCACCAGCCGGCAGCCCAAAGCCGGTGGCCGGCCTCCTGGAGGCTACCCTTGAACCCGCCAAACCGCCAGGGAAAACGGTTCGAGCCCGCCGCCCTCGAGATACCCTCCCACGCAGCGCCCTTCCCTGCCGGAAACCAGGTCTACAGCCCGCTCACCCCGCGACCAAATCCCGTGGAGCGGAATCTGGGCACGCCAGGGCTCAGGGGCAGCATTGACAGCAACCACCACGCTTTCCGTCCCGTGGGAACGGGCAAAGGCCAAATGGCCATCCTGCCCGTAGAGGTACTGGTAGCGCCCGTAGCGCAACGGGGCCACCAAGCGGCGCAGCTTGGCCATCCGACGGATGGTCTCCTGGATATGGGTTTGCCAGCCCTCAGGGTCCCATATCATCCCCCGGCGGTTGTCGGGGTCATGCCCACCAGGCATCCCTATCTCGTCACCGTAGTAGACCATAGGGGCCCCCGGCAGGGTAAAAAGCAGGGCAAAAGCCAAGGAAACCCGCTCCACCTGACCCCGCATCAGGGTGAAGATGCGGGGCGTGTCGTGGGAGGTCATAAGGTTCATCTGGGCGGTCACAACCTCCCATCGGTACCGGCCAAAGAGGTCTTCTAAGCGGTGATGGAAGGCCAAGGCCCCCAGGCTTTCCAGTCGCCCCAGCCCACTCCGGGCTGCCAGGTCCTTGTCCAAGGCCTCGCCCCCCACAAAACCCAGGATGGCCCGGCCCAGGGGGTAGTTCATCACCGCATCAAACTGGTCGCCCTGAAGCCAGCGGCTGGCATCGTCCCAAATCTCGCCCACGATATAGGCCTCTGGGTTTATAGCCTTGACCCTTCGGCGGAACTCCCGCCAAAACTCGTCGTCGTCTATCTCGTTAGGAACGTCCAACCGCCAGCCGTCAATGCCCTGCTCGAGCCAGTACTCGGCCACCCGGAACAAGTACGCACGGCACTCTGGGCTCGAGGTGTTGAACTTGGGCAGCTCAGGGTTGTTCCACCAGGCCGCATAGTTAGGGTGCTTGGTATAGGCGGCCAAGGGGAACTTGTAGATGTGGAACCAGTCCCGGTAGGGCGAAGCGGCCTCGTTCTCCATCACGTGTTGGAAGGCAAAATGAGCCCTTCCACAGTGGTTGAAAACCCCGTCCAAGATAACCCGCATCCCCCGGCGGTGGGCCTCCTCGAGAAGCCGCTTCAGGGCCTCATTGCCCCCCAGGATGGGGTCCACCTGGAAGTAGTCGCTGGTGTGGTAGCGGTGGTTGGCGGTAGAGCTGAAGACAGGACAGAAGTACAAAGCGTTGAAGCCCAGCTCCTGCAGGTAGTCAAGAGCCTCTATCACCCCCCAGAGGTTGCCCCCCTTGAAACCCCGGAGGGTAGGCGGGGCTTCCCAAGGCTCAAAGCCTTCCCGTACCGGGGCGGGCTGCCCTAAAGGCCCCTGGCCGATGCGAAAGCGGTCGGGAAAAATCTGGTAAAAAACCGCGTCTTTGACCCAATCGGGTGTCATCTGACCCTCAACAATCAGCCAGTTTATACCTTGGCGGCGAAACAGCAAGGTCAAACAAACCACAAACCCTCTTGATCTTTGCTAAAAGGAGTGCTAGCATTAAGCGTCCCCCTAAAACCAGTAGGTTGCGGTTGGACGGTAGGAGAAGTAATGAACAAAGGTACAGTCAAGTGGTTCAACGCGGAAAAAGGCTACGGCTTCATTGCTCAAGAGAACGGCCCCGACGTTTTTGTGCATTTCACCGCCATCCAAGGCCAGGGGTTCAAAACCCTGAACGAGGGGGATCGCGTGGAATTTGAGGTTGAGCCGGGCAGGAACGGCAAGGGCCCCCAAGCTAAGAGCGTGCGGGTGCTGTAGATTTACCCCTTCTAAAGCCCCCCAACCCGGGGGGCTTTTCTTGTAAAATCCATCCTCCTAGTCCATAAGGAGCCCTAAATGCACCAGGAACAGCACCTCCGTGAATACACCCGAACCCTAAAAAACCACCTTCCCCGCCACTGCTTTGAACCGGTGCCAACGCGGCTGGCCTATTTACCTGCTCTGCTCGCCCTGTTTGGGCTTTGCCTCTGGGGCATCCTATCTACCCCTCTCGTAGCCCTCAAAATTCTCTTATCCCTGGGAATCGGCTACGCCTTCGTGGGGATGGGCTTTTTGGCCCACGAAATCCTTCATGGGGCGGTTACCAAAAACCCCTGGGTTCGCTCCATCACCGGAACCATCGCCTTTCTCCCCCTGATGGTGGGGGCCAGGCTCTGGCGCAGGTGGCACAATGTGGAGCACCACGGCCATACCCAGCACCCCGAGGACGATCCAGACACCATGGGGGCGCTCGAGAGCATCGGCCAAAGACCCTTCATGAGGTGGCTGTTCCGCCAGGCCCCAGCCCTACGCAGCTTTCTCCTGTTCCTCTCCTTCACCTTCTGGTTTACCCTGCATGCCCAGATGATGCTCTGGCGGTTCTTGCCCGGGTTCAAGCCTTCCGAGCGGCCAGCGGTGGTCTTTCAGGCCCTCCTCCCTCCTTTGGTCTGGGGGGGCGTGCTCCTCTGGGTAGGGCCCCTCAACTTCCTGTTCATCTACTTGGTCCCTTGGATGCTGGCCAACGCTACCGCCATGAGCTTCATCGCCACCAACCACTTGCTGAACCCCCTTACCGAAACCAACGATCCGCTTCTAAACAGCCTGACCGTGCGCAACCCTCCCTTCGTTGAGTGGCTCACCCTGGGCTTTGGCTACCACACCGAGCACCACATCTTCCCTGCCCTCTCGCCCAAGTACGCACCCCAAGTAGGGCAGAAGCTCAAGGCCCTCTGGCCGGAGCGCTACAACGAACTGCCCCACTGGAAAGCGCTGTATTACCTGTGGAAAACCCCACGGCTTTACCGGGACCACCGCAACCTGATTGAACCCACCACTGGACGGGTTTTCGGCACCCTGGGCTTCGGCCTGGAGGAAAAGCTCCGCCAAGAGAAGTAAGCAGCCCTTGGGTTTTTGGTTTAGGCTAATCCCGTATGCGCATCCTGGTCGCCAACGACGACGGCATCTTCTCTCCGGGAATCAAAGCCCTGGCGTTTGCCTTGCGCGGGCTAGGAGAGGTCAACGTGGTGGCCCCCGACGTGGAGCAGTCAGGGGTGGGCCACAGCATCACCTTCCGCCGCCCCTTGCGTTTCAAGCACACCGCCTCGGCAGGATTCGGCGAGATACCCGCTTACCGGGTAGACGGAACCCCGGCGGACTGCGTGGTGCTGGGCAGCCAGCTCCTGGGCCGGCCCGATGTGGTGGTTTCGGGCATCAACATTGGGGTCAACATGGGCCTAGACCTGACCCACTCCGGCACCGTAGCCGCTGCTCTGGAAGGCGCCTCTTTGGGCATCCCCTCCATCGCCTTCAGCCTGGACGCTTCGGGCGAGGAACTGCGCTTTGACGAGGCTGCTCGCCACGCTGCGTCCATCGTGCGCTGGGTGCTGGAACACGGGCTTCCCCCCAAGACCCTGCTCAACGTGAACTTTCCCAACCGAAGCCCGCTCGGCATCCGGATCACCCGGCTCTCCACCCACCGCTACGAAGACTCGGTGGTCAAGCGCATAGACCCCGAGGGGCGCCCCTACTACTGGGTAGCAGGCAAACCCACCGCCGAGCTAGAGGAAGGCACCGACTTCTGGGCAGTCCAGCAGGGCTACATCTCGGTCACCCCCATCACCTTGGACTACACCAACCACGCCTTTGCCGCCGAACTCAGGGAAAGCTTCCGGTTAGAAATCCCCCAGCTAGGCTAGCTGGGTCTGAGGAGCGCGGGCCCGACGTAGGGAAACGCTGAAGACCGAGCCTCTGCCCGGCTCGCTCTCTACCCAGACGCTCCCCCCATGGGCCTCCACGATAGAGCGAACAATGGCCAACCCTAGCCCGCTACCCCCCCGCTCCCGGTCGCGGGCCTTATCCACCCGGTAAAACCGCTCAAACAGATGGGGCAGGTGCTCTTTGGGAATGCCATCCCCGTCGTCTTCTACCCGCAGCACCACCCGCTCATCCAAGTCGCGTACCACCAACCGCACCCGCCGGGCATGGGCCTTGATGGCGTTGGAAACCAGATTGGCCAGCACCTGGTGTAGCCGCTCAGCATCTCCCAAAACCCATAGGTCTTCCGGAGCCTCAATCTCAATCTGCCCCTCAAAGCTCTTGCTGTACTCCTCCTGAATTTCATTCAGCACCGTTTGAAGGTGCACCGCCCCTAGCTCCACCTTCCAGCCCCCACCGGTTTTGGATAGCTCGAGCAAATCCCCCACCAGCTTCTGCATCCGCTCGGCCTCACGTTTGATAATCTCCAGGCTCTCCCGCTGCTGCTCGGAAACCTGGGTGCGCCGAAGCAGGTAGTTGATGTGGCCCAGGATGGCCGTGATGGGGGTACGCAGCTCATGCGAAGCATCGGCCAGAAACCGACCCTGGGTCTCCCAGGCGGCCTCGAGCCGGGCCAGCATCCGGTTGAGCGACTTGACCAGCGAGGCCACCTCGTTGTTCCCCATGAGCTCGGGCAGCCTCTCGGGCTTGGCGCTCATCTGCTCGGCCTTCTTGGCCACCCACTCCAGCGGCTCGAGAGTTTGGCGCACGAGCCGAAAGGCCAAAAACCCTCCGAAGACCAATACCAACAACGCCGTAGCGGCATAGGTGCGGGCAAAGTCAGCCAGGGTGCTCCTTATTCCCTCAGTAGACCTTCCCACCATCAGGATGACGAGCTGGGGTCCTTGGGGGATGCCGGCAATCTCCGTTTCTATCCGCTCGGCCCGCAACCGCAGCGGCACTTGGGCCCCATCGCGGCGAAGCAGGGTGGTCTCGGTGTAGATGCCCCCCAGGCGCAACACCTCCTGCAAGGCTTTTTCCGAAAGGGTGAGGCTGGCGCCATCCAGGGCCAGCGACTTGGCGATGGGAATGGCTGCCCCTTGCAGAATATCGCTTGCGGTGGGGTTGGGAAAGGGCACCCAAAGGGCCTGGCCGTAGACCGTGAAGGGGAGTCCCTCCAAACTGCCCTGCTCACGGATCAGCCGCTGGGCGGTCTGAGAAGCCTCCACGAGCTCACGGCGCAGGTTCTCGTAAAGGATAAACTGAAGGGTACCGTAGACCGACCCCCCGATGAGAAGCTGGAGCACAAACAACAGGCCCAGGGTGAGCAGGGTAATGCGGGTGCGGAGGGTCATACCTCTGATGATACGCCCGATGGTAGGCTCTGGAGGGATGTCCATCCTGCTGGCTCTGCTTCTGGACTGGTGCTTTGGGGAACCCCCGGCCAAAGCCCATCCGGTGGTGCTCATGGGCCGCTACCTCCACCTAGCCGGGCAGGGGCTGACCCGCCTCCCCCCTCGCTTGGCCTTCTGGCGAGGGGCCCTGTTTTGGTGCTTGGGGGCCGGAGCCTTTGCCGGGGGGTACGGCCTGCTGGGCTGGCTCCTGGGCCACCTACCCTCCTGGCTGGGGCTGCTCCTAAGCGGCCTCTTCCTAAAGCCCTTGTTCGCCTTTCGGATGCTCCTGGAGGAGGCTCAGGCGGTAGAGGAAGCGCTGAAAGGAGGGCTGGAGCGAGGCCGCGAGCGGCTCCGCTACCTGGTAAGCCGCGACACCCAGGCCCTTTCCGAAAGCGAGGTGCGGGAAAGCCTGCTGGAATCGGCAGCAGAAAACCTGTCCGACTCAGTTGTGGCCCCCCTCTTCTGGTACCTGCTCCTAGGGTTGCCGGGGGCCGCCCTTTACCGCTTTGCCAACACCGCCGACGCCATGTGGGGCTACCGCGGTGCCTGGGAGTGGAGCGGGAAGTGGGCGGCTCGAGCCGACGACCTTCTGAACTGGCTCCCGGCCCGGGTCACAGCGGGCCTCCTTTGGCTCGTCTCACGGCGCTTTTCCCCTCGAGCTTTGTTCCAAGAAGCCTGCAAAACCCCCTCCCCCAACGCGGGCTGGCCCATGGCCGCGCTGGCCCTGGCCTTGGGCCTGCGGCTGGGCAAACCAGGGGTGTATACCCTAAACCCCTCCGGCCGCCCTCCTCGGTCTGAGGAAGTCGCCCAGGGGCTGCGGATGGTGGCCCGGGCTGGCTGGCTGGGCGGGCTGCTCCTAGCCTCAATCGAGGCCTGGGCCTATATCCTGAAATGGTTCTAGGATAAAGCTGTAGCTATGATTGACGACGTGCTCAAACCCATCCACGGCGGAACGGACAGCGGCTCCCCGCCCCGCTACGACTTCTCCACCAATGCCAACGGCCTGGGCCCCGATCCCCACGCCTTGGCCGCCATCCGGCAGGCCGACCCCAGCCGCTACCCCGACCCCCTCTACACCGAGACCCACGCCGCACTGGCCTACCACCACGGGGTAGCCCCCGAGCAAGTGGCGGTAGGCAGCGGCACCAGCGAACTAATCCACCGCCTGACCCGGCTGCGCTACCTGCGGGGGCCCATGCTCATCCTGCCCCCCACCTTCTCGGAATACGCCCGGGCGGCCCAGCCCGCCGAGCTGCCCCTGCTCAAGGCGGAAAGCCCCCAGCGCTTCCTACAGCTTTTGCCCCAGGCCACCCTGGCCTTCCTGTGCGTGCCCAATAACCCTACTGGGGAGATCTACGAATTTCTCTTTGAAGCCGCAGAAATCGCCCAGCAGCGCCAGGTGGTGCTGGTGCTTGACCTGGCCTACTACCACCTCTGCCCAGACCCCCCACCCCTTCCCCCCTCGGCTTGGAAGCTCTACAGCCCCAACAAGGCCCATGGCCTGACCGGGGTGCGGGCGGGGTATCTGGTAGCCTCCCAGGACCTGAATCACTTTCGGCACATCGCCCCTTCCTGGGTGCTGGGGGTCCACGGGGAGGCCTTCCTGAGGGCCGTGCTCCAGCCCCCCTCACAGGCCTGGCTGGCCCAGACCCGCGCCGAGCTGTGGCGGCTTCGGGCAGAGCTGGCCCAGGGCCTGCGGGCGCTGGGGCTGGAGGTGCGGGAAAGCCCGGCCAACTTCCTCCTGGTACGGGTAGGCCAGGCCACCCCGGTAGCCCTCAGGCTGCGGGAAAAGGGTCTGCGGGTACGGGACTGCACCAGCTTTGGCCTACCCGAGTGGCTTCGCCTCTCCGCCCAGCCCCCCGCTGCCCAAAGGGCGCTGCTGCAAGCCCTGCCAGAGGTGCTGGCCGAGCTCCGCGTGGGAGCCTTCTGAGGAGCTCCCCCAGGCTAAGCGCCGGCACCGGGCTGCTGCCGATTCTCGCCAGGCCGTACCGGGGGCATCGCCGGCTCCGGCAGCAGAAGGTAGCGCAGTACTTCCCCTACGTCCTCCACGAGCTTTATCTCTAGGCCCTCTAGGACCTCCTTGGGCAGCTCCTCGAGCTGGGGCTCGTTGTCCTTGGGCAGCACCACCTTGTGGATGCCGGCCTGGTGGGCGGCCAAGAGCTTCTCCTTGACCCCCCCAATGGGCAGCACCTTGCCCCGCAGGCTCACCTCGCCGGTCATGGCCACGTCCATACGGGCTGGGCGGCGGGTGAGCGCGCTGGCGATGGCGGTGGCCATGGTAATCCCCGCGCTGGGCCCGTCCTTGGGGGTAGCACCATCGGGCACGTGCACATGCAGGTCGTACTTGGCGTGAAACTCCTCCGGAAGCCCCCACTCGGCGCTGTGGGCCCGAAGGTAGGTGAGGGCTGCTTGGGCCGACTCCTTCATGACCTCGCCAAGCTGGCCGGTGAGGTTCAGCTTGCCCGTACCGGGCACCGCGGCCACCTCAATGGTGAGCAGGGTGCCCCCTACCGGCGTCCAGGCCAGGCCCTGGGCGGTGCCCACCTGGGGCTCGGTTTCGGCCCTGTCGGGGCGGTAGCGGGGAATGCCCAGGTAGGCGGGCAGATCGGGTGCGTCCACCGTTCGCACCCCTTCCCAGGGGGCCTCGAGCCAGAGCTTGGCCCCCTTGCGGGCAATCTTGCCCAGCTCACGCTCTAAACCGCGCACCCCCGCTTCGCGGGTATACTCGGTGATGACCCGCAGGATGGCCGCATCGGTAACCTCCATCCGGCCCTCCATCCCCGACTCCTTGCGCTGCTTGGGCCACAGGTACTGCCGGGCAATGGCCGACTTCTCCAGGTTGGTGTATCCCGGTATCTCTATGACCTCCATGCGGTCCAGGAGGGGCCGGGGAATGGTCTGGAGGCTGTTGGCGGTGGTGATGAAGAAGACCCGCGAAAGGTCGTAGGGAACATCCAAGTAGTGGTCGGTAAAGGTGTTGTTCTGCTCCGGGTCAAGCACCTCGAGCATGGCGCTGGCCGGGTCGCCCCGCCAGTCGGAGCTCATCTTGTCAATCTCGTCCAGCAGGATTACCGGGTTGATCACCCCCACCTGCTTCATGGCGTGGATGATCTTGCCCGGCATGGCCCCAATGTAGGTACGCCGGTGGCCGCGAATCTCGGCCTCATCGCGCACCCCCCCCAGGCTGATGCGGTGGAACTTGCGGTTCATGCTCCGGGCAATGGAGCGGCCCAAAGAGGTCTTGCCCACCCCTGGGGGGCCCACCAGGAGCAGGATGGGGGCCTTGTTGCGCACCTCCTGGCCCTGGGTCAGCTGGCGCACCGCCAGGTACTCCAAAATGCGCTCCTTGACATCCTTTAGGCCATAGTGGTCCTCGTCCAGAACCGCCCGGGTATGGGCGATGTCCAGCACCTCGGGGTCGGCCTTGGTCCAGGGCACCTCGGTGAGCCAGTCCAGGTAGGTCCGGGCCACAGTGGCCTCGGGGCTGCCCTGCTGCATCCGCTCGAGCCGGTCCAGCTCCTTGAGAGCCTTGGTCTTGACCGGCTCGGGCATTCCCACTTCCTCAATCTTCTTGCGCAGGGCCTCCAGGTCGTTGTAGGCATCCTCCCCGCCCAGCTCCTTCTGGATGGCCTTCATCTGCTCGCGCAGGTAGTACTCGCGCTGGTTGGTATCCATCTGCTCCTTGACCCGCTGGGCCACCCGCCGGTCCAGCTCAAAGCGCTCCAGGTCGCGCGTGAGCAAGGAGAGCACCCGGCGCAGCCGGGCCTCGAGGTCCACCAGCTCCAGAATTTCCTGCTTCTCGGCCACCGTCCAGGTGGCGTGGTAGGCGATGGTATCGGCCAGCACTGCAGGGTCGGAGGTAGCCCGCACCGCCTCGAGCTGGTACCGGTCAAGCCGGAGGGACTTGTGGTTGGCCACATACTTGTCAAAAGCCTCCTTCAGCTCGTCCACCAGCACCCGAACCACCGCCTCATCGGCGGGGAGCACCTCGGTGTGGACCTCTCCCCTGGCCCGCAGGTAGGGCCCCATCAGGTAGTCCTTGATTTCAGCGCGGGCCCGGGCCTCCACCACCACCTGCAGGGTTCCGTCGGGCAGGCGCATGGCCTGCTTAATCACCGCTTGCACCCCCCAGGTGTAGAGGTCGGCCGGGGCGGGGTCGTCCACCTCCGGGTCGCGCTGGGCCACCAGGAAAATAAGCCGGTCGGCCCCCATGGCCTCCTCAACGGCGCGCTTGCTCTTTGCCCGTCCCACGTCCACCGGGGTGGTGGTGTGGGGCAGAATAACCGTATTACGCAGTGGAATGACCGGCAGTTCTAAGCGCATAGGGTATCCGTCTCCCGTGTTCCGCCTGGGGGTTCATCGCTCGCTCGGCGGATAGGAGCGACAGGTACTTTTGATTTTACTGGGAGACGACCCAGGGATAGGGTCAAATCTTACACTTAGTCTATTTGAGCGTTAGAGGCTCAAGCTTAGCGCGCCCCCAAGGCCAAGCGCTGTCTGCCCCTTTGGGAGGGTCTTTGTGGATTCAGAGAAGAGCAGCCGGCCGTTAACGCGCGTAAACCAGGCCCTTGGCTCCGGGTTCGTCCCCCCGTCGTCCCCCTCTTTGAGGATATGGAGGACAAGCCCAGGGATCGAGCTTCTGGGCACCACGCACACACATCCCCAAAGCCCAAAAAGCGCAAGGGCATCCTCGGTGGAGAAAAGGGTCTTCAGTCTGTCTAGCCTTTTTCAATGGGCAAACCCCCGCTCGAGCCTGGGCTCGAGCGGGGAAAAAGCAGGCCGTCAGTCTCCCTTTTCGGCCTGGACCGAGACCTTCAGGGTAATGGGCACCTCGGGGTGGGGCTTGTAAGGAACCGCGTACTCCCCCAACTCCTTAATGGGCCGCTCCAAGGCTAGCTTCTTGGGGTCAATGGTGATTTGGTGCTGGGCCTCGAGGGCCGCGGCAATCTCGCGGCTGGTCACCGAGCCGTAGATTTTCTGGTCACCGGCCTTTACCCGCAGCACCAGGGTAATAGGCTCTAGAAGCTCGCGCAGCCGCTCAGCCTCGGCCCTGCGCTCAGCGGCCCTCTTGGCCTGGGCCTGAATTTTGGCCTCCAGGGTTTTTAGGTTGCTCTCGGTCGCCAGCGCAGCCAGGCCGCGGGGCAGCAGGTAGTTGCGGGCGTAGCCTGGCTTGACGTTGACCACCGCCCCCACATCGCCCAGGTTCTCCACGGGTTCAAGCAGGATTACCTTCATCGCTTTACCCCCTACTTGCGCACCAGCTTTTCGGTAAAGGGCAGCAGACCCATCACTCGAGCCCGTTTAATGGTGCGGGCCAGCTTGCGCTGTTCTTTGGCGGAAAGCCCGGTGCGGCGACGGGGAAGAATCTTGCCCGTCTCTGAGAGAAAGCGCTTCAAAATCTCCACGTTCTTGAAGTCGGTGAGGTCAAAGGGCCCTACCGCCGCGGCGACCTTAGGCTTGCGGCCCCGGCGCACGTTCTTTTCCTGGCGCTCCTTGCTACGGTTGGAAACTTTTTTGCTGCTCAAAACGGCAAATCCTCCTCAGGTGGGAAGTCTTCTAAGCCTTCTTCAATGTCTATCTTGCCCGTACGGCCATTTTGGGAACCGTCTCCACCTGACTGAACGGTTCCACGGGCAAGCCGCTCGAGGCGCACCAGCTCTACCCGGGTGACGTAGCGCTTAGTGCCATCCTGAGCTACCCAGGAGTCGTTTACCAAGCGTCCCATGAAGAACGCCCCTTCACCCTTCCTGAGTTCCCCCGCGTACTCGGCCAGCTCCCGCCAAGCCTGGGCCTCTATGTAATGGGTCCTCTCCTGCTCCGCACCCTGCCGGGAGGTGTACCGCTCGTTCACCGCCAGCCCCAGCCGGGCCACGGCGGTTCCCTGAGGGGTGTAGCGCACCTCTGGGTCGCGGGTCAGGTTGCCCACCAGCATCACCAGGTTGAGCCCTCCCCGGAGCCGCTCCTGCCCCCGGGCGTCGGTCACCGTGACCGTCCCCCGCTTGCCCTCCAGCGCCAGCACCTCAATTCGCTCGGCGCGGATCTCTAGGCTGCTCTTCTTCTGGCCCTCCTGCTCCCAGGTGCGGTACTCGAGCCGCCCGTCCACAAAAAGGGCCATCCCTGCTTTCAGGTTGTCCCCCCAGAACTCCGCGCTCTTACCGAGCAGCTTGGCCCGGTGGTACCAGGGCACCTCACGGGTCTGGCCCTGCTCATCGGTGATGAACTCGGTGCCTGCCAGGTTAAGCTCCATCACCGCCAGGCCACCTGCGGTGTAGCGCAGCTCAGGGTCTTGGGTCAGGGTGCCCACCAGGGTCACGCGGTTGAGGCCTCGAGCCATAATTTTCCCTCTTTTTGCTCCTTTTCACCCGCTTTGCTCGAGCCCCAGAACTCAAGCAAAGGTCTACTCCTTCTGGCTGTTGCGCCACTCGGGGCGGTCGCGGATGATGGTCACCCGGCGGACATGGTCGCGCAAGCGCAGCTCACGCTCCAAGGCGGCGTTCTGGTCGCCGGCCATCTCCACGGTGTAGAAGACCAGGCGGCCATCGGGGTCCTTCCGGATGGGGTAGGCCAGCTTGCGGTTGCCCCAGTCGTCCACGTTCTTAATCTGGGCCCCGTGGCGCTCCAGGGTAGCCTTGATGCTCTCCAGCTCCTGCGCAGCCTGGACCCCATCCAGGTTGGGGTTTAGGACCAAGCCCACTTCGTACTGCGGCATGCTCACCTCCTTTCCTCAGGCCTCCTTTTCCCGGAGGCACAGCAAAGCGCAGCGACCCTTCCCAGGTCACTAAGCTGGCAGTATAGCAGATGGCCGGCTCCAGGGCTACAGCCGATGGCCCTCTGGGGCCTGCCCTTCCACCCAGTAGGCCCCATCGGGCAGGTATTCCTTCTTCCAAACCGGTAGAATCTGCTTGACCCGCTCTATGGCGTAACGGCAGGCCTCAAAAGCCTCGGGGCGGTGCGGCGCGGAAACCACGATGAGTATAGAGGCTTCCCCGGGGTTAACCCGGCCCAGGCGGTGCCAAATGGCCACCCGGCCCAGCACCCAGCGGGCCCGCATCTCATCCACAATCTGCCGCAACACCTTCTCGGCCATGCTGGGGTAAGCCTCATACTCCAGGTGGGTCACCGGAAGGCCCCTGTTGGGGCTGCGGACGGTGCCCAAAAAGCTCACCACCGCGCCGTAAGGCCCCTCCGAGGCCCAGTCCACCCAGCGCTCCACCGACAAAGCCTCGTGGGTCAGGCCCAGGCTGTCCTCCGCCGCACCCCCCGAGACCGGCGGCAGAAAGGCCAGCTCATCCCCTTCTTTGAGGGCATCCCCTGGTTGGGCCAAAGCCTCGTTGATGGCTGCCAAGCCGCCGGAGAGCCGAAGAGGATACTGCCCCTCCAGAAGCGCTTTGACCTCACCCACGGTGGCCCCAGGAGGAAGGGTGAGCTCGAGCCGGCCCTGCCCCACCTGCTCCCGGTACGCGCCAAACAACAGCACCGAAACCCGCATAAGAAGATTCTGCACAGCCCTCCCCAGTGGTGTCCAGCCCAGGCCGTTATAAACTGGAACCATGCAGCTTAAGGTAGGTTACAAAGCCCTGCTCGAGCAGGCCCTAGCCGAGGTGGAAACCGTCCCCGTAGAACAGGCCAAGGGCTACCTGGGCCACCCCAACTACGTCTTCGTGGACCTGCGCGACATCAGGGAGCTGTGGCGCGAGGGCAAAATACCCGGGGCCTTTCACGCCCCACGGGGGATGCTGGAGTTCTGGATTGACCCCGAAAGCCCCTACCACAAGCCCATCTTCGCCTCGGGGAAGAAGTTCGTCTTCTACTGCGCTGGGGGCTGGCGCTCGGCTCTGGCCGCCCAGACCGCCCAGCGCATGGGCCTAGAGGCGGTCTGCCACATTGAAGGAGGGTTCAAGGCCTGGGTGGAAGCCGGGGGGCCGGTTGAGCGGGTGGAGGCCAAGCAAGGGTGAGGCCTAACCTGAAGGAGCTCCTCTCCGCCTTCGGACTGGAGGCCCCCCCACTGGAGGTGCGGGGCATCACCCACGACTCCCGTCTGGTGGAGCCAGGGTACCTCTTCGTAGCCATGCCGGGGGTGCCGCTGCCCAGCCGCAAGCCCCTAGACGGCCACGACTTCATCCCCGAGGCCCTGCGGCGGGGAGCGGTGGCAGTGGTCGGCACGCGTGAGCTGGAGCTGCCGGTGCCCTATCTGCGGGTGGAGAACCCCCGGGCGGCCCTGGCCGACCTCTCGGCGGCCTTTTTTGGGCATCCAGGGAGGAGGCTGGAGCTTTTCGGGGTTACTGGCTCCAAGGGGAAGACCACCGTAGCGGTGCTGCTGCACCACCTGCTGCAGTCGGCCGAGCCCCCGGTAGGGCGGCTCTCTACGGTAGGGGTTAGGGTCGGGCAAGAGGATTTTTCCCTACCAGGCCACTTCACCACCCCCGAGGCCCCCCAGGTACAGGAGCTGCTTTACCGCTTTGTGCAGGCCGGCTGCCGACGAGCGGTGCTGGAGGTGAGCAGCCACGCCCTGGCCCTGGAGCGGGTGCGGGGGCTTTCCTACGCGGTGGGAATTTTCACCAACCTCTACGAGGACCACCTTGACCTGCATGGCAGCATGGAGAACTACTTTGCTGAGAAGCGCAAGCTGCTGGAGCGCTCGAGCTTTGCCGTGGTGAACAGCGATAACCCCTGGACGCGGACCCTGGCCCACCGGCCCCAGTCCTGGACCTACGGCCACGCCGGCCACTGGCGGGCCGAGCACCTCTTGGAGGAAAGCGCCGGGCTCCGCTTTGAGGTGGTCTCCCCCCTGGGCCGCTTCCCGGTGGAGCTGCCCATGCTCGGGCGCTTCAACGCGGACAACGCCCTGGCGGCCATGGCCGCCGCCGCCCGGGCGGGCCTACCGACGGAGCAGATGCAAGAGGCCCTGGCCCGCTTTCCAGGGGTACCGGGCCGAATGCAGCTCATCCAGCACCACCCCTTCCGAGTGGTGGTGGACTTCGCCCACACCGGGGCCAGCCTAGAAGCAGCCCTGCGAACGCTCCGGCCCACCACCCAAGGTCGCCTGGTGGTGGTCATCGGCGCAGCCGGGAACCAAGATCCCTCCCGGAGGGCAGGGATTGGGCGGGTGGCCGCCCGGCTGGCCGACTATGCCATCTTCACCGAAGAAGACTACCGCAGCGAGCCGCTGGAGGCCATCCTAAAAGCCATGGCCGAGGCCCACGGCGACCCACGGCGCCACACTCTAATCCCCGACCGACGGGCGGCCATCCACTACGCCATCGCCCACGCCCAACCCGGCGACACCCTGCTCTTCAGCGGCAAGGGCCACGAGCGCACCCTGGAGCGGGGCGACCAGGTCCTGCCCTGGAACGAGGTGGAGGAGGTGCGGCGGGCGCTGGGGCAGGAAGTCTAGCCTACAGGGCCTTCAAGGCCTCCCGCTGGCGCTCGAGCAACACCAGAAGCCGGGAAAGCAGGGCCTTCTCGGCCAGCACCACCAGCCCCTTCCGCCCCAGCGGCACCAGGAGCAACACCCACTGGGGCAGGGAAATGACCGAGAGCTGGGCCGGACTGCCCCGCAGCTCCTGGGCCAGATTACCCAACTCGTCAAAGACCACCTGGGCGGTCTTGGGGGCAAAGGGGAGCTGGCCGCAGACCAGCCGGCCCCCCTCAATCAGGGCCACCGCCTCCACACCCCGCAACAAGAAGGGCTGTAGGGCCTCAGGGTAGCCCTGGGGGCCCTGCTTGGGGGCATCAAAAACGTTGAGCAGGGAATCTAGGTCGGCCTGCTTGAGCTCCTGCATCAGGCTTTGGGCCGCAGCGTACTCCTGGGCGAGCTGGGCCCCTAGCCGCTCGGCCTCTTCCAGCGCCCGCCGCACCTCCAAAAGCCCTCCTGCCCCCAGTCGGGGCAGCCGCTCGGCGGCGGCCTCCAGAAAGTCGCAAAGCGGCTTGAGGCGCAGCGCGGTCTCGCCTCCAACCGACTTGTGGGTCGCGTAGGCCTCAAGCAAGGCCAAAATCCGCTGCGAGAGCTCCTTTCGCAGGGCCTCTTGGGCCTGGCGCAGCCTGCCCAGCAGGGCGTGCACCTGGCTAAGGTCGGGCAGCTCGCCCGACTGGAGGTGGGCCCGGGCCTGGTTCACCTTTTCCAGAAGCTCCTCACCACCCAGCCCCGCCATGCTGCGGGCCACCGCCTCGTAACGGGCCAGCTCCTCAGCAATCGCATTGCGCCGAGCGGTGTAGAGTTCCGAGAGGGCCTGCTCGAGGGGCCTGGGGTCGGCAATGCGCCCCTGGGAAAGGGCCTCTCGAGCCGCCTGGAGGGGCCTTTTGAGCTCAATGAGGGACTCCTTGAGGGTCTGCTCCAGGTGGCGGATGCGGGCCTCGAGGGCCGCAAGCCGTTCGGCCACCAGCTTCTGGGCCCGCCCCATCAGCTCGCCCACCGCGCGCTCCAACTCCCCCAAACTGCCTCCCCCCTGCTCCAGCCGGGTCAACAGGTTTTTCCTGTCCGGTTCGAGGATTTCCAGGGTAGGCAGGGCCTGCACCTGGGCCTTCAGCCCCATCCGCTTGAGGCTCTCCTCCTCCCGCTCTTTGGCAAGCTGGGCCAGCAGCTCGGAAAGCTGGTGGCGCAGGGCCTGCAGGGCCTCCTCGGAAACCTCTGGATAAGCCAGAGCTTGCAAAAAGGCCTCTACCTGGGGCCGGCCGCGGAAAGGGGACAAAGAGACCTCGGCCTCGCTGCGCAAGGTGGCCAGGGCCTGCTCGAGGCGGGCCTGGCGTTCCCGCTGCTCCCGCAGGGCCCGTTCCTCAGCCTCCAACTCCTCAGCTGCCCGCTCCAGCTCGGGAAGCTCGCTGGGGAGCCCGCCCGCCTGCAGGGTTTCCGAGAGGGCCGCAAGCCGGGCCCGCAGCGAGGCGGTCTTCTCCTGGGGCAGGCTCAGCCGGCGCAGCCGCTCCACCAGCCACTCGTAGCGCACCCGGGCCTCCGAAAGGGCCTCGGCGTAGGCCTTCTTGAGCTGTTCCTCAAAAGCCCCAAGCCGCTCGCCCAAGGGGTTGCCCGAGGCCAGCTCAGCCTCCAAGCGGGCCAACTCCTCGGCCACCGGGGGCAGCCCCAGCACCGCAGCGTAGCGCTCACAAAGCCCCTCCAGGCGCCTTTTGTCCTCGGCTACATCAATCTCGCGGATGCGCGACTGCTGCTCGGCGGTGAGGGAGTCAAAGTCCAGGTCAAGCACCAGCGCGCTTTCGTCAAAGTCGTCAACCAAAACCTCCCGGGGGGCCTCGAGGGTGGGGTCCTTTAGCACCACCTGGGGCT
>NZ_QWKZ01000110.1 GCF_003574085.1 Meiothermus luteus
GCCCGGCCCGCCCGCTGCCAGAAGGAGCTGAGCGAGCCAGGGTAGCCGAGCAGGACCACCGCGTCCAACTCCCCGATGTCCACCCCCAGCTCCAGGGCGCTGGTGCTTACCAAGACCCGCACCTCGCCCTCCCGCAGGGCTTTCTCTAACCGCCGGCGCTGGGCTGCGGTGTAGCCCGCTCGGTAGGGGCGTACCCGGTCGTCCCCAGCGTAGCGGGCCACCAGCTCGGCGGTGCGACGGGCATTGGTGAAGACGATGGCCCGAAGGCCTTGCTCGGCGATGGAGCGGGCCAGGAGGGCGGCCTCCAGGTTGGGGCTGCGGCGGATTTTACCCTCTTTGTCCAGGGCCTTGGGCACCCACACCCCAAACTCCAGCTCCGCCCCTCGCGGGCGGGCCACCACCGCCTCAAAGGGTAGGCCAGTAAGGCCCAGGGCGTGGTCGGCTGGGTTGGCGATGGTGGCGCTGGCCGCGATGACCTGGGGCTGCGCGCCGTAGTGCCAGGCCAGCCGCAAGAGCCGCCGCAGGATGAGCGCGGTGTGGCTGCCGAACACCCCCCGGTAGGCGTGGAGCTCGTCTAGGACTATGTAGCGCAGCCGTCCTAGAAACTGGGCCCACTCGCCGTGCCGGGGCAGCAGCCCAAAGTGGAGCATGTCCGGGTTGGTGAGCAGGGCCTGTCCTTCCTCCCGGGCCTTCCTGCGGGCTTCGGCCGAGGTGTCGCCGTCGTAGGAATGGATGCGCTCGGCAACTCCCAAGACCCTTCCCATTCCCCGGAGCCGCTCGAGCTGGTCGTGGGCCAGGGCCTTGGTGGGGTACAGCAAAATCGCGGTTTCGCCCTCCAGCAAGGCCTTGAGCACCGGCGCTTGAAAGACCAGGCTTTTGCCCGAGGCGGTGGAGGTGGCCAGCACCACGTGCCGCCCCCTCTCCAACTGGGCGAAGGCCTCGGCCTGGTAGGGGTAGGGCCTCAGCCCCAGGGCCGTGAGTAAGCCGGAAAAGACCCCCTGGTAGTCCACGGGGGTAGGCGGATGGGGCGGGAGGAGCCGGACAAAGCGGAGCTGTCCGGCGTAGCCTTCCAGGCTGCGCAGCCAGTCGGCGTAGGAGGGGTGGGGGGTGAGCTCCTTGGGCAGCACAGCAAGACCAATATCCCAGGCCCTGCGGGCCGGGTGTCAAGGCCTAAATACCCCCGGGGCAGCCTCCCGCAGGCGATAGACCAGGGGCAGCGGCAACAAGGCCAGGAGCGCACCGAAGTAGCCCAAAGCGCGCAGGTCAGAGGTTTCCACCACCAGCCCCCCCAGGATGGGCAGGGCCATCCCGGAAAGGTTGGCCCAGGCCTCCAAGACCCCTGTGGCCCGGCCGCGCTCGCTGGGGAGCGTGACGTCGGCCAGCATGGTGTTGGCCGCAAGGAAGGCCCCCGACCAGCCCAGCCCCACCAGGAAGGTGCCCGCGGTGATGGCCCCGTAGCCCTGGCCCAGCCCCACCAGCAGGGCCCCTAAGGCGGCCACCGCGAGGCCGCTTCCCATCACCGGTTTGCGGCCCATTCGGTCGGTGAGGCGGCCGATGGGCCAGGAGAAGGCGAACATGCCCGCCACGTGCAGGGCTACGGAGAGGGATATTTGGGACAGGCTGCACTCCAGGGCTTTTAGGGCTAGGGCGGTCATGGCCATCATCATCACCATCTGGCCTTGCGCGGCCACTGCGGAGAAAAGGGCTGCGGCTCGTGGCTGGGCTTGGTGCCCGCCCCTAGGGCCAGCGGCAGGGGTGGCCCCTTGGAGGTCCCCTGGGGGGTAGTAGTCCTCCAGGTGCTGGGCTATGCGCTTTGGGTCGGGCCGGATGCTTGCGACCAGCAGGAAGCCTGGGAGTACCAAAAGCGGCACCAGCAGCCAGGCTAGGGCGATTTCGCTGAGCTCGAGCCTCCTCCCCAGCCCCTCCGCCAGGGCCACCAGCCCCGGGGAGAGCCCCGCTCCCAGAAGCGAGCCCATGGCCACCAGGCTCAGCCCCTCCCCCCGCCGGCTGGGGGGGTACATGTCGGCCGCGGCGACCCGCATCTGCTGCACCGCCCCCACCCCTGTGCCGAAGACCAGGACGCCCAGCACGAAGAGGGCCAGCGAGCCCATTAGGGTTGCCCCACCGATGAGCAGGGCCCCCACCAGGGCCAGCCACAGCCCTAGGTACAGGGTGGGCTTGCGTCCCCAGAGGTCAGAAAGCCGCCCGATGGCGTAGGCGGTGAGGGCTCGAGAGAGCCCCATCAGGCTGGTGGCCAGCCCGGCGAAGGCCGCGCTGCCCAGGAGGGTGACCACCTGGATGGCCCCGAAGGTGGGCACGAGCTGGACTCCGGCCCCGTTTATGGCCTGAACCATGGCCAACAGGAGGGTGTTTCGCCTAACGGTGGGGGGTATGGGAGGGGGGCCGGACACAGGGGAGAGTATACGCCCCGGGTGGCCTGCTAAACTGGCGGTGTGGAGAAGACGCCTATAGGGCTTTCCCCTAGGTTGCGGCTGGGCTTGGTGGGCCTGATTGCGGGGGGATTGGTCCTCCTGGCCCTCTTCGCCACCCCCCCTCGGCCACCGACCGGCGACCTCCCCCAGGCCACCTTGGTTCGGCTGGACGGCACCCCGGTGCGGCTCCAAAGTGGCAAGCCCACCGTGCTCACGGTCTGGGCCACCTGGTGCGGCTACTGCCAGCGCCAGCTTCCGGAGTTTGAGGCGGCGGCTCGAGCCCACCCAGAGGTGCGCTTTGTGTTTGTCAACGATGGTGAGCCCGCGTCTTTGGTACGCCAGTTCCACGACGCCCGGGGCTTCACCCACGCCGAGGTCTATCAGGACGCCCTGCGGGCGGTGGCCCAGGCCCTGCGGGTCAACGGCTACCCCTCCAACTTTTTCTACAACGCCCAGGGCGAGCGGGTAGGGGAGGTGCGGGGCTACATGAGCCCGGAGCAGCTTCGGGCGGCCCTGGCCCAGCTCAGGTAGGGGCTCCCTAGGCCAGGCTCAGGGCCTGCTCCTCAAAGGCGATGCCCCCGTCCTTGAGGGTCACGTAAAGGGTGCGGCCAGGCCGGGAGAGGAGCTCGAGGGAGAGGGGGTCCTCGATTTTCTCCCGAATCAGGTTGCGCAGGATGCGGGTGCTGCCCTGCTTGGGGGCCTGCTCCACCAGCCAGCCCGCCACCGAAGGATCAAAGCGCACGATCTTCTCACGCGACTCCAGCTCTTTGCTGATCTCCTGGAGCATGATCTGGGCCACCTGCACCAGCTCGGCCGGCTCGAGGGGCCGGAAGCGGATGACCTCGTCCAAGCGGTCTAGGAACTCCGGCGTGAAGAGGGCTTTGAGGGGGCTTTCGGTGTCCACCTCCCGGCTGGTGAAGCCGATGGCTGGCCCCACGTTGTAGCCGGTGTTGGAGGTCATGATGAGAATAACCCGACGGAAGTCCACCGTGCGGCCCAGCCCGTCGGTGAGGCGACCTTCGTCCATCACTTGGAGGAAGGTGTTGTAGATATCCGGATGGGCCTTCTCTATCTCGTCCAGGAGCACCACGCTAAAGGGCTGGCGGCGCACCGCCTCGGTGAGGCGACCCCCTTGCTCGTAGCCCACGTAGCCGGGCGGGGCCCCGATGAGCTTGGAGATGGAGTGGGGCTCTTGGAACTCGGACATGTCAAAGCGGATGAGGGCTCGCTCCGAGCCGAAGAGCACCTCGGCCAGGGCCTTGGCCAGATGGGTCTTGCCCACCCCCGAGGGGCCCACGAAGAGGAAGCTGGCCGAAACCCGGGTGCGCCCGCCCAGGCCCACCCGGCTGCGGCGCAGGGCCGCAGCCAAGGCCTCCACCGCTTCCTTTTGCCCGATGACCCGCTTGTTCAGCTCCTCTTCTAGGTGGAAGAGCTTGCTGTCGTCCTTGTCGTCAATGTAGATGCCGCCCCAGGAGTCCACCACGCTCTCAATGTCCTCCCGGGCCACTAAGGGGGTGCCGTCTTCGTCCACGGCCACCGGCAGGCCCAGCGAGTCGTTTAGCCGCACCCGGCTGGCGGCCTCGTCTATGAGGTCTATGGCTTTGTCGGGGAAGTTGCGCCCGGGGAGGCTGCGGATGCCGATTTTGACCGAAAGCGAGAGGATTTCGTCGGGGATAACCACCCCGTGGTGGGCCTCGTAGCGGGGGCGCAGCCCCTTCAGAATCTCCAAGGTTTCCTCTGGGGTAGGCTCGAGCACGATTACCGGCTGGAACCGGCGTTCCAGGGCCGCGTCCTTTTCAATGTAGCGGTGGTACTCCCCGGTGGTGGTGGCCCCGATGACCTGAATTTCCCCCCGGCTCAGGGGTGGCTTTAGGATGTTGGCGGCGTCCAAGGTGCCCTCGGCCCCGCCGGCCCCAATCAGGGTGTGCAGCTCGTCAATAAAGGCCACCACCTTGGCGTTTTTGAGCTCCTCAATGATTTGGCGCAGCCGCTCCTCAAACTCACCCCGGTACTTGGTGCCGGCTACCACCCCTGCGAGGTCTATGGAGACGATGCGGGCCCCCCGCAGCACGGGGGGCACCCGACCTTCCACGATGGCCTGGGCCAGCCCTTCCACAATGGCGGTCTTGCCCACCCCGGGGTCGCCCACCAGCACCGGGTTGTTCTTGGTGCGCCGGGCCAGAATCTGGATGACCCGGTTAATCTCCTCGGTGCGGCCGATGACGGGGTCCAGCTTCCCCTCCCGGGCCTCTTTGGTTAGGTCGCGGCCGTACTCGTCTAGGAAGGGGGTGGCCACGGTTTTTTCCTTGGTTTCTCCGACTTGAGAGAGGATGCGCCAGCGGATGGTGTCCACATCCTTGGCGTAATGGGTCAGGATGCGGTAGGCGATGCCGTCTCCCTCGCGGATGATTCCCAAGAGGATGTGCTCTGTGCCGATGACCTGGCTGGACATGTTGCGGGCCTCGGCGCCGGCCAGCTCCATGACCCGCCGGGCTCGAGGGGTGATGGCCGGGGGCTCACCGGTGCGGCTGCCCTCGCCCCGGCCCACCAGCTCCTCCACCATGCGCCGCATGGCCTCGAGGCTCGCACCATACTCCATGAGGATACGGGCTGCGGTGCCCCCTTCGCGCATCAGGCCCAGAAGCAGGTGCTCGGGCCCGATCATGCTATGACCCAGCCGGCTACCCTCTTCTCTGGCGTAGTGGAAAACCAACCTGGCGCGGTCGTCGTACCTGTTCAAGGGCGAACCTCCTGGTGTGTCGGACAAGTCAACATGGCGCGGCGTTCTTCCCTTCCTCAATGATACAGTATGGCCGGTTTGTCCTGGGTGTTTGCGCCACACGTTACGAAGCGTTGCCGAGGGCCTTGAGCTTTTCTGAAGGGTTTGCCGGCCTTGCCCCTTAGGGGGATTTGTGCTAGTTTTTCCCTTGCGCTGAACCGCAGGAGTAGCCCGGTTCCAGCCGCAGCGAGCCTGGGAGGGTGGAAGCCGGGTGGCCAAGGGCCGGGTGAAGGGCGGCGGTATTTGCCTATAGGGCCAGCGCACCGACCAGAGGTGCCCGGGGAAGCCCGGGAACTGGGGTGGAACCGCGGAAGTGTACCTTTCGTCCCCAGGCCGGCTTGGCCGGGGGTTTTTATATGCCGGAGGGGAATTATGCCCGCTGAAACGTTGGAGGAGCTGGTTAGCCTGTGCAAGCGACGGGGCTTCATCTTTTCTGGTTCGGACATCTACGGGGGTCTGCAAGGCACCTACGACTACGGCCCGTTGGGGGTTGAGCTCAAGAACAACCTCAAGGCGGCCTGGTGGAAGGCCATGGTCTATGAGCGGGACGATATGGAGGGGCTGGACTCGAGCATCCTCACCCACCGCTTGGTTCTGCACTACTCGGGCCACGAGGCCACCTTCTCTGACCCTTTGGTGGACAACCGCATCTCCAAGAAGCGCTACCGCCTGGACCACCTGCTCAAGGAGCAGACCCCCGGGGTACTGGAGGCGGTGGCCGGGGCTATGGGCCTTTCCGAGGTGAGCCTGGCCGCCTTGGTGGCCCGGATGCTGGCCGAGCCCGAACGGGCCGCTTCAGCTATGAACGCCGCTGGGGTGGTGGACCCCGCCGATGGGGCTAGAGGCGACTGGACGCCGCCCAGGCCCTTCAACATGATGTTCAGGACCCAGATTGGCCCGGTGGCCGACGAGGAGTCGTTCGGTTACCTGCGGCCTGAGACCGCCCAGGGGATTTTCATCAACTTCAAGAACATCCTGGACGCCACTTCCCGCCGGCTTCCGTTTGGTGTGGCCCAGATTGGCAAGGCCTTCCGCAACGAGATTACCCCCCGCAACTTCATCTTCCGGGTGCGTGAGTTTGAGCAGATGGAGATCGAGTACTTTGTCAAGCCCGGCACCGACGAGGAGTGGCACCAGCGCTGGCTGGAGATAAGGCTTGCCTGGTGGGAGGCCCAGGGGATTCCCCGCGAGCAGATTCAGGTTCTGGACGTCCCTAAGGAAGACCTCTCCCACTACTCCAAGCGCACCTTTGACCTGATGTACAACTTCCCCACCTTGGGCTTTGAGGAGATTGAGGGCATTGCCAACCGCAGCGACTACGACCTGGGCAGCCACACCAAGGGCCAGTCGGGGCTCAGGATTCAAGCCAGGGTGATGGAGAATCGCCACTCCACCGCCCGGCTGGCGGTACAGGACCCCGAAACCAAGGAGTGGTTTGTGCCTTTCGTGATAGAGCCTTCAGCGGGGGTTGACCGCGGGGTGCTGGCCATCCTTTCCCAGGCCTACACCAAAGAGCGGCTGCCCAACGGGGAAGAGCGGGTGGTGCTGCGGCTCAAGCCCCACCTGGCCCCCATCAAGGTGGCGGTGATTCCCCTAGCTAAGAACAAGGAGGAGATTACCGCCTACGCTCGCCGGCTCAAGGCCGAGCTGCAGGCTTTGGGTCTAGGCCGGGTGTTCTATGAGGACACCGGCAACATCGGCAAGGCCTACCGGCGCCACGATGAGGTGGGTACCCCCTTCTGCGTAACGGTGGACTACGACACCATCGGCAAGAGCCAAAGCGGTAGCCCGGCCCTCAAGGATACGGTTACCGTGCGTGACCGCGACACCATGCAACAGGAGAGGGTCGCGGTGAGCGAACTGGCCGCTTACCTGCAGGAGCGGCTCAGGTTTTGAGGGCAGGGCTGGTGGGGGGCTACTCTTCGTCCCCCACCGCGGCGGTCTCGCGGCGCCCGGCCTTCCACTCCAGCCCGGCCCAGATGAGGCTTTCCAGGTCGCCGTCTAAGACGTTCTCGGGGTCGTGGCGCATCTCCCCGGTGCGGTGGTCCTTGACGTACTGCTTGTCCAACACGTAGCTGCGAATCTGGCTGCCCCACTCGATGGGACGGGCCTCGCCGCGGAGGCGGGCCAGCTCCTCCTGCTTCTTTTTGAACTCTATCTCGAAGAGCTTGGAGCGAAGGATGCTTAGGGCCAGCTCCTTGTTCTTCTGCTGGCTGCGGGTAATCTGGCACTTGACCTGCAGGCCGGTGGGTAGGTGCACCACCCGGACCGCGGAGTCGGTGGTGTTGACCCCCTGGCCGCCCTTGCCTTGGGAACGCATCACTTCGATGCGCAGGTCCTCGGGGTTAATTTGGACCTCCACCGTGTCGTCTACTTCGGGCATCACCTCCACTGCGGCAAAGCTGGTCTGGCGCTTGCCTTGGGCGTTGAAGGGAGAGGGGCGGACCAGGCGATGTACCCCGGCCTCCGCCGAGAGCAGCCCGTAGGCGTTCTCACCCCGCACGATGAACTGGGCGTGGTCAATTCCCGCCTCGGCCCCGGGTTCTAGGTCAACCAGCTCCACGCTGAAGCCTTTCCGCTCGGCAAAGCGGGTGTACATGCGGTAGAGCATCTGGGCCCAGTCGCAGGCCTCGGTGCCTCCCGCACCCGGTTTGATGGTTACAATGGCCGCGTTCTCGGCGTAGGGGAAGGAGAGCAGGGTTTGCCGATAGAGCTCTTCTAGCTCTTGACCGGCCCGCTCGAGCTCGGGTTGCAGCTCGGCCCGCTGCTCGGCCCCCATCTCCGCCCAGAGCTCCAGAAGCCCCTGCAAATCGGACTCCAAACGCCTGTAGCCCTCTACCGCCTTACGCAGACGGGCGGCCTCTTGGGAGAGCTTACGGGCCTTCTCGGCGTCGTTCCAGAGATGGGGGTCGTTTAGGAGGGGCTCGAGCTCCCCCAACCGGGCTTCCTTACCGGCGATGTCAAAGATACCCCCGGAGGGCGTCCAGGCGGTGCCTGAGGGTCTCTAGCTCCATAGCACCCAAAGTCTAGGGCTTGGGGGGAAGAAGGTCAAACCCCGGTCTTCCCTGGGCGCACTACCCCCCCCTTGACCCGGCCCCAGCCTAGGGCGAATTCGCCCACCGCTGTTTCCAGGGTGACCAGGGCCCAGCCCTCTGGGCCGTCCGCCTCAATGGGCTGGCCTTGAACAAAGGCCAGGGCCTGGGGGGCCTCGGGTGAGAGGGGGATGCGCCAGCGGACCTGCTTGGGGG
>NZ_QWKZ01000111.1 GCF_003574085.1 Meiothermus luteus
GAGTACATCCGGGTGGGGTGGGGCACCGGAGTAAAGGGGGTCTCGAGGAGGCTGCTGCCCACAGTCTGGGTGGGCGAGTCGGGGGTGATGAGCTCGGGGTGGGCCTCCTCCAGCCTTCGCAGCTCCTCCATCAGCCGGTCGTACTCGGCGTCGGATATCTCGGGGTCGTCCAGCACGTAGTAGCGGTAGTTGTGGTAGCGGATCAGCTCCCTAAGTTCCAGGATGCGCTGTTTTGCCGAGGGCACAAGCATAGCGCAATGCTAGCACCTAGTCAACCAAAGCGCCCATTAGCGCCTTGGGCCCTCCACCAGGGTGAGGACCTAAGCCTCGCCGTTCCCAGGCGCGCGGGGTGTTGCGGTGAATGCCGTAGCGCTCCCTGAACTGATGGGCTGTAAGGAGAAGCAGGGGCATCTGGGGGCTATTGTAGCCTAAAGCTGTTATTGCTCAACTGTTTGCACCTCCCCCGCTCGCTTCACCAAGGCCCTTTTATGCCCCAGGGGTTCTGGACTATAATGCCGGAGGCTAGTAGCCATAAAGCCTGCGCTTCACAAGGAGGAAGCCGTCATGAAGAAACTCGCCATCCTAGGGGTAGCCGCCGTCGCCGCCCTTGGCCTGGGCCTAGCCCAGGAGATCCGGGTAGGCATGGCCTTTGACGCCGGTGGTAAAAACGACCGCAGCTTCAACCAGTCCACCTTTGAGGGGGCCCAGCGGGCGGCCCGGGAGCTTGGGGTAAGGGTTTTCGACTTTGAGCCGGCCGACCCCGGCCAGGTGGGCCAGGGCATCCGCCGCTTCGCCGAGGAGGGCTTTGACCTCATCATCGGGGTGGGCTTTGCCAACGAGCCCTCCATCACCAAGAACGCCCAGGAGTTCAAGGACATCAAGTTCGCCGTGATTGACTCGGTGCCCTGCGAGGGCAAGTGCGAAAACGCCGTGGGCCTGGTCTTCCGTGAGCACGAGGGCAGCTACCTGGTGGGCTACATCGCGGGCCGTCTGACCAACACCGGGGTGGTGGGCTTCGTGGGCGGGATGGACATTCCCCTGATTCACAAGTTTGAGCAGGGCTACCGCGCCGGGGCCATCGCGGGGATGCGCGAGCGGGGCATCGCCAACCCGCGGGTGCTTATCAACTACGTGGGCAACACCCCCACCGCCTGGAACGACCCTGGCAAGGCCAAGGAGATCGCCAGCGCCCAGGCCAAGCAAGGGGCTGACATCATCTACGCCGCCGCGGGGGCCTCGGGGCTCGGGGTGCTGGACTTCGTGAAGCAGCAGCGCTGCTTGAAGCAAAACGAGCTGCCCTCCGGGGTGCGCTTCATCTCTAACAACGGCGCCAACGTACCCCGCTACCCAGCCTACGAGCGCTCCTGCCCGGCCAACACCACCCGGCCGATGTTCATGATTGGGGTGGACGCCAACCAAAACTACCTAGGCGACACCGACAACAACCCCCGCACCCTGAACCACGTCCTCACCTCCATGCTCAAGCGGGTGGATGTGGCCACCTACGAGGTGATTAAGTCGGTCAAGGAGGGCACCTTCAAGGGTGGGGTGCGCGAGTTCGGCCTCAACAACAACGGGGTGGGCTACGCCCTGGACGACTACAACCGGGCCCTTATCCCTCAGGCCGTCATCAACCGCCTGGCGGTCATCCGCAGCCAGATCATCTCCGGGGCCCTCAAGGTCCCCGACAAGCGCTAGACCACCCGGCCACACCAGCCCAGGGGCGCTGCCCCTGGGTTCTTTGTATGATGGGGGGCATGGACCCAGAAGCGGTGAAGGGAGCGGTGGCCCTGGAGCTTAGGAACATCACCAAGCGCTACCCGCTGGTGCTGGCCAACGACCGCATCTCCCTCCAGGTGCGCTGGGGAGAGGTGCTGGCGGTGGTAGGAGAAAACGGGGCCGGGAAATCCACCCTGATGAAGATCGTCTACGGCCTGGTCAGGCCCGACCAAGGGGAGATTCTCGTGGATGGGCAGCCCGCCCAAATCACCGAACCCCGCGAGGCCATCGCGCTGGGCATCGGCATGGTGCACCAGCACTTCATGCTGGTTGACCCCTTCACGGTGCTGGAGAACATCGTCCTGGGGGCCGAGCCCCGGCAGGGGGCCCAGATTGACCTGGTGCGGGCTCGAGCCGAGGTGGGGGCCCTGATGCGGGAGCTGGAGTTCAACCTGCCCCTGGACACCCCGGTAGAGGAGCTGCCGGTGGGGCTTCAGCAGCGGGTAGAAATCCTCAAGGCCCTCTACCGCAAGGCCCGCATCCTTATCCTGGACGAGCCCACCGCGGTTCTAACCCCCCAGGAGGCCGATGAGCTCTTCGCCTTCCTGCGCCGGTATGTGGCCCAGGGCAACGCGGTCATCTTCATCAGCCACAAGCTGGCCGAGGTCATCAAGCTCTCCGACCGGGTCACGGTCATCCGGGATGGCCGGGTGGTGGGCACCGTGAACACCCCCGAGACCAGCATGGCTGAGCTGGCCCGGATGATGGTGGGGCGGGAGGTAATCCTCTCGGTGGAGAAGGGCCCGGCCAGCCCCAAGGAAGTGGTGCTCAAGGTAAAGGACCTAAGGGTCCACGGGAAGGACAAAAAGCACCGCCTGAACGGGGTGAGCTTTGAGGTGCGGGCTGGGGAGATCGTGGGCATCGCCGGGGTAGAGGGCAACGGCCAGACTGAGCTGGTGGAGGCCATCACCGGCCTCAGGCCCTACGAGGGGCAGATTGAGTACGGGGGTCAGCCCCTACGGCCAAACGCCCGTGCAGCGCGGGAATGGGGGGTCTCGCACATCCCCGAGGACCGCAACGCCAGGGGGCTGGTGCTGGACTTCACCACCCGGGAAAACCTGATCCTGGGGGACCACTACCGGCCCCCCAACGCGGGCTTCCTGGGATTCTTGGACGCCGAACGCATAGAGGCCAACGCCCAGCGCATCGTGGAGGCCTTTGATGTGCGGCCCCGCAGCACCGACCTGGCGGCACGCCGCTACTCGGGGGGCAACGCCCAAAAGATCGTCGTAGGGCGGGAGCTGAGCCGGGGCCCCAGGCTGCTGGTGGCCGCCCAGCCCACCCGCGGGGTGGACATCGGGGCCATTGAGTTCATCCACGAGCAGATCGTGCGGGCCCGGGACCAGGGAACAGCGGTGCTCCTGGTCTCGGCCGACCTAAACGAGGTCCGCTCGCTTTCCGACCGAATCCTGGTGATGTTCGAAGGCCGCATCATGGGCGAACTCAAGGCCGAGGAGGCCACCGAGGAGAAGCTGGGCCTCTGGATGGCCGGGGTGGTCGCGTAGCCCCTCAGAGCTCGAGCTCCCGCAGGGCCTCCTCCCTGAGCCGGCGGGCCTCCTGGGCCAGCTCGGTTTCCAAAAGGCGGGCGTAGAGCTCCTCGTCCAAAGGCTCCAGCCGGAGCCCCTGGAGCCACTGCGCGGGAAGCTGGCTCCTCCGATAGGCCTGTAGGCGCTCGTGGAGCCAGGCCGAGCGGAAGCGCTCGAGCTCGGGATGGTCCAGCCCCTCAAAGGGCAGCCCCTCGCCGGGGTCGGGCTGCCAGAGGTCCACCCACAGCTCAGGCACCTGTACCAGGGCATAGGGCCTGAGGAAGTACCCCGGGGCTCGGGGAGGACGCCCCGGCTCCAGGGTGGCCAACAGCTCCGACCAGAGCACCCGGAACTCCCCGTCCGAAACCCCCAAGGCCTCCAACAGGGCCTCCTTGCTCCAGCCGCGCACCAGCAGCAGACCGAGCAGCAGGCGGACCTTCTCCCGCCTGAAGCGCACCGGGCGGTGGTCCACCTGGACCTCGAGGGGGCCCAAGGCCCGAATCCTCACGCAAACCCCGGGGTGATAGGGCAGGGGCAGATGGCCCGCCTCCCAAAGGAGCCTGCGAACCCGGTGGGGGGGCGGGGCGAAGAGGGTGGGGTTCTGCAGAAAAGGGTAGCGGAGCAAAAGCCCGTCGGGGTCGGCCTTCCAAGGGTAGTGGTCGGCCAGGGCTTTGAGAAAAGGGTCTTCCAAGGCGGCCAGGGCGGGGAGGGTAAAGGCCTCACCCCGGCGCAGGTGGGCCTGGGCCACCACTAGGGTCATGAAAGCCTCCACCCAAGCGTCCCCCGCCTCGCGGGCCTGGCGCACCATCGCCTCAAAGGCCCAGGAATGGCCCAAGGCGGCCAGCCCACCCAGAGGCTCCACCCCGAGCCGGGCCGGCCCCCCCTCGGAAAGGGAAAGGGCCCGTCGGTAGGCCAACTCGGCCTCGCCCCAGCGGTTCTGGGCCAGAAGCGCGTGGCCCAGCCGGGCCTCGGCTAGGGCCACCACGAAGGGACTGCCCAGCATCTCACCCTCGCGGCGACCCTTTTGGGCCGCGGCAAAGGCGGCCTGGGCATCCCCAGCAATGGCCTCCAGAAGGGCCAGCAGCAGGGTGCCCTCGCGGTGGTTCTGGGGTGCTCGGGCCGTGCCCTCCTCCTGGGCGCGGCGCACCTCCATAAGGGCCCGCTCCGGCTGGCCGCTGCGCAGCCAGACCCGGGGCCCTTCCAAGCCCAAGGCCATGGCCTCTTGAACCCGGCCCGCGTTGAGCAGGTTTTCGGCCCAAAATCGCTCCACCGCCTGGGGAAAGCGCAGCCGCGCGGCCAGCAGGTAGCCTTGGGCCTTGGCCGGCTCCACCGTGTCCAGGTACAGCCGGGAGAGCCCCAGCAAGGCCCGCTCCACCCCTGCCCGCAAAGCCTGCTGGTAAACCGCTTCCGCCTCGGCGTAGCGCCCGGCCTGCCGAAGGGCCTCGCCGTGCAGGAAGAACAGGGCCGGCCGGGCCGCCCGCACGGGTTCGGGGAGGCGCTCGAGCAGGGCCAGCACGGTGTAGGTGAACCCCCGGTCCAACCAAGCCTCCCCTTGGCGCAAGAGTAGGTCCGCGGCGTGGCCCAGCCGTCCCGCCTCCAGAAGATACCCCGCGGCCCGCACCTCCTCGCCCCGGGCCAGGGCCCGCTCGGCGGCTTTAGACAGGAGCCCGCGGGCCTCCTCCGGGGCCACCCGGCTCATCAGGGCGGAGCGCACCAAGGGGTGGAAGCGCAGCCGTCCCCCCACGCTCTCCAGCAGAAGGTCGGCGGCGTAGGGCCTGAGCAGCTCCACCGCTTCCGCCCACTCCGCCTCCTCCGGTCCCACCTCCCCCAGAACGCTGGCCCGGCAGGCCAGCTCGAGCACCTCTTGGGGCAGCGCGGGCACCAGGTAGGCCAGAAGGCCTGCCGGCTCAGGGTGGGCGTAGAAGGCCTCCTCGGGCCGAACCCCAAACCGCATGGCCCGTAGGAGCAGCCTGAGCCCCAGCGGCCAGCCCCGCACCAGGCTGTGGGCCCGCTCCACCTCAAAGGCGGTGAGCTCCGGGGCAATGGCCTGGCCGAGCTGCAGGGCCTCGGCGGGGTCAAAGGCCAGCTCGGCCTCCCCCAGCACACGCCCCAACACCTCCCAAGGAGCGGCCCGGCGGCTCAGAACGGCCAGGCGCAGGCCGGGGGCCCTGGCCAGCGTGCGTAAAAGCGCCACCGCTTCGCGGCTCCCAGCCCGCTGAGCCTCGTCCAGCACCAGGGTGTGGCCGGCCAGGCCGCTCAGGGCCTCCAAAAGGGCCTCGCCCGCCACAGCCCAACACCACCGGGTCAGAGCAGTCCTCCCCCAGGGTCAGCCAGACCGCCGGGAGCGTGGAGAGCAGGGTGGACTTGCCGTACCCCGCTCCCGCCGCCAGCACCAGCACCGGGCTTTTGGCAAAGCCCTGCCGCAAAACCTCCAACACCCGTCCCCGCTCTACCTCTCGCGCGGTGCGGGGGGGCAGCAGGCGGCTTTTGGGAACCCGGTAGGGCACACCTCCAGTCTAGCGCCCCTCCCCACGGCCCATTCGGTATGCTATTAGGGTGCGAACGAGGCTAAAGACCCTACAGAGGCTCGGCTTCTCCTTGAACACCGCTGCCCTAGGCGGAAGCGCCGCGCTGGAGGGGGTGATGATGAAGGCCCCCCGGGCCTGGGCCCTGGCGGTGCGCCTGCCGGATGGCCGGATTCACGTGGAGCGCCACGAGGAGCTGGCCCTGACGCTTAGGTACCCTTGGGCCCGGCTGCCCTTGGTGCGAGGGGCGGTGGCCCTTTGGGACGCGCTTAGCACCTCCTACAGGTCGCTCTCCCGCAGCGCGGAGCTGGCCGGAGAGGAGGAGGAGAAGGTCTCCGGGGTGGCCTTCTACGGAACCCTGGCGGCCTCACTCCTGGTGGCCTTCGCGCTCTTCGTATGGCTGCCCGCGCGGCTGGCCGGGCTTCTGGTGGACGAGGAGCACTTCCGGCTCCTCTTCTACGCCGTGGCCGGGCTGTTTGAGGCCGGCGTCCTGGTCGGTTACCTGGCCTTCATCGGGCGGATGCCGGAGATGCGGCGGTTTTTCATGTACCATGGGGCCGAACACAAGGCCATCGCCGCCTACGAAAAAGGCCTGCCCCTCACGGTGGAAAACGTCCGGGCGCAGCCGGCCTACCACCCCCGCTGCGGGACCAGCTTCATCGCCTTTACCGCGGTGGTGGGGGTCTTCATCTACAGCTTCTTCCCCCCCCTCACGGTGGCCTGGTACTGGGTCTTTCCCAGGCTCCTGCTGATCCCGGTAGTGGCGGCGGTCGCCTACGAGGTGCTGCGCTACTCGGCCAGCCACCAAGACCCCCTCTCCCGCCTCTTCCGCTGGCTCGGCTTCAAGTTCCAGATGCTCACCGTGCGCGAGCCCACCGACGAGATGATAGAGGTGGCCATCGCCAGCACCCAGGCCGCCGTGGCCGAGCGGCCCTCTGAAGCCACACCCGTGGCCTAAGCCGTACAATCGGGCCATGCGCATCCTGCACACCGCGGACTGGCATCTAGGCAAAACCCTCAAGGGCCAAGACCGCACCCCCGAGGTGCGCGAGGCCTTGAAGGAGCTGCTGGGGCTTATCTCTAAGGAGAAGGTGGAGCTGGTGCTGGTCTCGGGCGACCTCTTTGACCGAAGTGTGGTCTCGAGCGAGGCCGAGGCCACGGCCTTTGAGTTCTTCCTAGGGCTCAAGGAAAAGGGCGTCCCGGCCCTGGTCATCGCCGGGAACCACGACAACCGGGACCGGCTGGAGGCCCTGGCCCCGCTGCTGGCTTTGGCCGGAACCCGGGCGTATGGGAAACTGCGCTTCGCCCAAGAGGGGGGTGTGGTAGATCTGGGCGGCCTGCGGGTGGCCATGCTGCCCTTCCTCTCCGAGCGGCGGCTGGTCAAGGCCCAGCAGCTCTTGCAGCAGGACGCCGGGGGGTGGCGGCAGACCTACGCCGAGGGGATGCGGCGGCTCATCGCCCACCTGACCCCGCCGGAGGTGCACATCCTGATGGCCCACCTGACCGTAGAGGGGGCTCAGCTCGGCGGGGGGGAGTTCACCTTCCACACCACCAACAGCTACGCGGTCCTGAAGCAGCACTTTCCCCCCACCCTGGGCTACGTGGCCCTGGGCCACCTGCACAAGCAGCAGAGGGTCTCCGACGCGCCGGTGGCCTGGTATCCGGGTTCGCTCATCCAGCTCGATTTTGGCGAGGGGGAGGAGGCCCCACGAGGGGCTCTGCTGGTGGAGCTGGAGCCGGGGAAGCCCGCGCGGGTACACGGGATACCGGGCCGCTGGGGCAAGCCCCTAAAGACCTTCCGGCTTGACCGGGCGGCCCTGGACCGGCGCTGGGGGGAGCTGAAAAGCTTCTCTGGCTATATAAAGCTAGTCCTAGAGGGCGAGGGGAACCCTGCGCTGCGCGAGCGGCTATTCAGGGAGCTTCCCAACCTGCTCGAGGTGGAGTTCCAGGCCCCTTCGCTCCCACCTCCCCCAGCCCCCCCCGAGAGCCTGCAGTGGGGCGAGGCCTACGCCCAGTACCGGCATGAAACCATCGGCGAGGCCCCACCCGAGCTTCTGAGGGCTTTCCAGGAGGTGCTGGAGGAGGTCCTGGCCCCCCAGTAGTGAGGTGAAGACGTGCGCCCCCTACGACTCCTTCTCCAGGGCTTCGGCCCTTACGCTGAGCGGCAGGAGATTCCCTTTGACGACGTGGAGCTTTTTGCCATCACCGGGCAGACCGGGGCCGGCAAGACCACCCTGCTGGACGCCATCACCTACGCCCTCTACAAGGCCACCCCGCGCATCGGCAGCCAGGGCCTAAGGGAGCTCAAGCACCCCCAGGCCGAGGCGGCCCGGGTGGAGCTGGAGTTCAGGGTGGGCGAGGGGGTCTGGCGGGTGG